>CAZVWR010000011.1:0-77782 GCA_964630905.1 uncultured Spirochaetales bacterium
ATCAGGACAGTGCCGGGGATCTTGGAAGTGTGACAAATATTTCTTCAGGTGGATACCACACTTGTGCATGGAACAAAAATGAAGCTGGAAAGGCATTCTGCTGGGGATTTAATAATTACGGACAGATTGGCGACAACTCAAGTGATGTTGATAGAGAAAAAGCTGTAAGTATTGATTTTTCCGGAGTTCTCAGCGGAAAGACCGTTGCTCAGATCTCTGCCGGATACTGGCATACCTGTGCTGTTGACAGTGATGGAAAAGTTTACTGCTGGGGACACAATTTTTATAAACAGACCGGTACCGATTCGTCTGGAAATGATGTTCTGTCTCCTGTTGTCGTAAATGAAAACAGTGTTTTAACAGGAAAGACCGTTGTGAGTGTATCAACCGGCCGTTCACACACCTGTTCTGTTGACGACAAGGGCGATGTCTACTGCTGGGGCTGGAATAAATACGGACAGCTTGGAAACGGGTCAACGGAAGACAGCGGATCTTTAGCCGTAAAAGTTGATAAGGACAACAGTGCCCTTAAAGATATCAAAGCAGACGATATTTATCTTGGATATGATCACAGCTGTGCAGTTTCAGTAACTGAATTTGAAGGAAATGTCTACTGCTGGGGAAGCAATTCCAGCGGACAGCTCGGTAACGGAAATAAAACAGATACAAACCTTTCTGTTGAAGTTAAATAAAATGGAAAAATTAACATATTTGATAATTTTTGTGTTTTTTGTCTCTTCCTGTGCAGATCTGAATGTAGGTCATGGAAATTCAACGGAGCAGGACGACATCGTTGACGAAGATGCGGTTCCTGATCTTATTGAAGAAATTGATGAAGAGATAAATTATGATGAAGAGATTTATATAGATGACGATGAAGTTGTTACAGATGACGGTCCGGTTATTACAGATGATGAAAAATCTGTGTTCTGGGAGGCTGTTTCCGCTGGAGAGGAACATACCTGCGGAATAGCTGAGGGCTCGATATACTGCTGGGGAAAGAACACTTACGGTCAGCTTGGTAACGGAACAGCTGAAGATAGCGACACTCCTGTCAGGGCAGGATCCGGAAGTAACTGGAAAAGCATTTCTTCTGGGCGAACCCATACCTGTGCATTGAATGCCGCATCAGAGCTTTACTGCTGGGGTGACAACTGGGCAGGACAGCTTGGAACAGGAACAGAAGATAATGAAAGTGTTCCTTCAAAAACCGGATTTAAAAACGACTGGACATTTATTTCATCAGGAGACGGCCACACCTGCGGAATCGCGGCAGGCAGACTTTACTGCTGGGGTGACAACTGGGCAGGACAGGTCGGAGACGGCACAAAAACCATGAGAAGGATTCCTGTTAAAATTGGAGAAAACTCTGATTGGAGCGTGGTTTCAGCGGGATATTATTATTCGTGCGGTGTTCAGGGAGGAAAAATCTTCTGCTGGGGGAAGAACAGCAGCGGGCGATTGGGAGACGGCTCAAGTGAAGACGCACTTTCACCCGTAAGAGTCGGTGATAAAACAAGCTGGACAACTGTTTCGGCCGGCTTCGGTTCCCACACCTGCGGAATATCAAAAGGAAAGGTCTTCTGCTGGGGGGCGAACTCTTACGGACAACTTGGAACAGGAACGCTGACCAACAGCAATGTTCCTGAGATAGTTCCCGATGTTTCAGACTGGCAGAGGGTTTCTGCGGGTAACGATCACACTTGCGGAATTGCAAGAACCGTTCTTTACTGTTGGGGTGACAACTATTTTTTTCAGCTTGGCAATGGAACAAATGAAAACAGAACAAGTCCTGAAAAAAGCAGTCAATCCGCAGTATATCAATCAGTTTCTACGGGGTTTAATCACAACTGTGCAATTGCAGGCGGAGCTCTTTACTGCTGGGGAAACAACAAAAGCGGTCAGATCGGTGACGGAACAAAAACCGACAGGGAAAAACCCGTCCTGATAAAAATAAAAGCGAATTAACAGTTGACATAAATGGAGGAAAAGAAATGACGAAAAGATCAATGAAAGCAGACCTCTTAAGGTTTGCAGAAATTATTGTTTTAACAGTAATTTTTGTATTTGTATCGGGTTGTGACGGTAAAGATGAAAACATTAGCGGAAACGATGAAGGCCGTGTTTTGACACAGACTTACATTTCAAATGCAAATGTATGTCTTGACACGAACATGAACTTCCGTTGCGAAAAATCTGAAAGAACAGTTGCTACTGATGCTTCCGGGTTTTTCAGTATCACAGCACTTAAGCTTACTGAGGATGAAATAGAAAAATATCAGCTTGTTGCTGAACTTCACAGTGAGTCTGAGTATGTAGGTTACGGAAGAAAAACAGGAGGAAATGTCCTCGCATCTGTTCCGGGACATCCCGGATTCATTACGCCTCTGACAACAATAATTGCCGTTGAAACAGGAAGGACAGGAGGCGCAAGCATTTCAGAAGCCGAAAACAGATTTAAGGAAGCTTTCGGACTGCCGAACTACACATATTTTAAAAGTGATTATGTTGTAGAGGAAAATGATACTCTTAACACTATTGCTTCTTTTATTTCAGCTCATCAGAAAGAGAATCTTGCAGATGTCTACAATGATGAAGAGATAACATCCCTGAGATCTCATCTTGAACAGCTTAATGACGATATATTTGAAAATGCACAGGTCATACAGGCACTTTCTTCAACTCCTGAAGACAACACAAGGCAGGGGAAGGGGCAGGTAAATCTTGATCCGAAAGTACTTTCAAACCTCCCTTTTACACAAGGTATGGATTTTGGTGTAGGTTACGACAAGCTTACAAGCAATATCCTTACGGCGTCTCAGTGTATAGAAAGTAATCTTGAGCCGTATAAAGACAGCACGGGCAGACTTCCGGCATCATTTTATGAAGATAAGATAAATATCGGAAGAATGGTTGTGCAAAGAACAGCTGAAAGGAATGAAGTCGATTATTTTTTCCAGGTGGTTGAAAGCAAACAGGACCTTTATGATATGTTCAGTCTGGATGCATCAATAGATCTGAATATCGGTGAATTTGCAGGAAGTCTTCAGGGTTCTTATGCAAAAGAGATGGAAAACGACCAGTCAAGTGTTTATGTTCTTATAAAAGTTGATGCAAAACTTGCCGATTTCAAAATTGTAAATCCGACACTCACAACTGAAGCGGTGGATTACTTTCTCTGCAATTCTACACATTTGAAAGGTTGTGTGGACAACGATTATACACAGGGCTACAATCCGGAAAATTTCAGAAAGAAATGCGGAGACTATTTTCTTAATGTCATTACTGTGGGCGGCAGTTACTATGCGATGCTTAAAATAAAGACCAACAGTCTTCAGGAAAAAAAGGAAATATCAGGAAAACTTCAGGCATCATATAAAAGCAAGGAAAGCGGAACCACAGGGAATGTAAGTGGAGAGTTTTCATATGTAATTGACAACCTTACTGAAAATTATAATGCCACAATTCACACAATAACAAAAGGTGTTCCGGGAAGTCTTTCCGCTGTAAAAAGCAAAGACGACCTGATGAAAGATATTGATGCTTTCTTTAAAAATCTTTCTGAAAACGCAGGGTATCCGCAGGTTTCCTTTGATGATGAAAAAACTGAAGAAAAGGAAACCACACCGTTTGTGCCGAGCATAGATTACAGAAAGGCGGTCTTTGAGGTTAAATTTGAAGATTATGAACAGTCTTTCATGGATAACATCAAAGGCGGAGCAGATGAAATAACAGTAAGCGCATTGAAAAGAGTTGCTTTAGATAAAGAGATAAAAGACACGATCATTGAGCTTTACAGCAGATATGAACATGCCGAGACAACAATCCGCTTCATGCTTGCTTTTCCTGAATCTTTCATAGGTGTCATTGAAAGAGATAAAGAGCTTGGAGAAACGCTCAAAAAGCTCAGGGCATTCAAATCAATAACAAAATTCTTTGCTTATGAATGTACAAAAACTGTCGGAAGATCGTGCAAGCTCATAACACAAAGTGCCTGTGATGATGCAACAACTGAAGGGGGAACCTGTACGGAAAATGAAGAAATCGTTCCTGAACTTTACAGTGTCGCAAATGTTTTGTGGTTCAAGGATGAGTGCGATGTGGATAAGCCGCAGATGTGTCTTGAAAGACCCGAAACAATAGTAAATTCACTTCCTGCCGAAAGAATTGTCTATCCGGCAACATGTGTTCAGCGTAAAAAACTTTATGCGACAAACGACAAATCGGGCATATATACACTTTTCATGAGCAGTGATAAGGAAAAGCCATATCTCATTTATTGTGATGACATGGATGTTTCAGAGGAAGAATGCAACCCGACCGGGTCCGATGATTCAGAAGAAAGTCCCACTCAGGCCGATTACGACATAAATTGCGGGCCGAAGGAATATCTGATACTCAGCAACATAAGTCCCCAGCCCGGTTCAACAGCAGATCCGACCTTGTTTACCCCGTCATATAATTTTTCAAGATATGTCGGATACAGCGGAGATGACGGAAGCGGACTTGAAACGATGCTCACATCTGTTTATTACAAACTCAGAGTACTTGTGAACAGAAATCATCTTGCAGTTGTTCCCGATCAGGAGATGTTTGTTTCAACTATCGGTGACATGCCTGAAGGGATAGACGGATCCACAGCGAGATACGGTTCAACAAGTGCATGCAGTCTGAATAAGGAGTGGAGTGCAAAAGCAGGTGGTGTTCAAGGATATCTGACCAGAATTTCAGCAAATATCAGTCTTGAAGGAACGCCGTTTTATCTTCCTGACGATCTCACTTTTATCACAAATAAACAGTTTGATGTGGTAAACACCGCGGCTTCGCATGATGCGGCTTATAAAAACGCTGTTTCAAAGGGGGGATATCTTCCTGTTGTTCAGGACGAAGAGGACAACAATAAGTTTAAGAGCATAATCAACACTCTCGGAATGAAAGGAAGCTGGATGGGACTTAAATCAGAAGGGACAAAAGCGCTTATAGAGGTTTTTGTTGCAGAAAAAGATGACAAGGATTGCCAGGAAGGGGAAAACAAAATAATTAAAGGAATTGATAAAAACAGTAACGGCAAACTCGATAATTTAGAAATTCAGTCAGTAGTCTGTACTGCGGAAGCTGTAGGTGAAATTGATGCAGCGACAGATTGTGGTGTCGAAGGTGGAAAAAAGAGAACAGTAGGTGCATCGGAAATAAAACTTTGTAATACCTCGTTCCAGACAGGGTTTAAAGGTTTTCACTGGCTTGACACGACCATTCCGTTTAATGAAAGTCACAATTATTTTGTTTATGATGATGACGCATCGAGAAATAAGGATGAAAACGAGTTGATGTGCGGATTTATGAGCGGTCATCCCAGATCATATCCTTTAATAAATGCAGGCGGGACAGATTTTGAAGATGTGGCAACGACGGTTGACAAAAACTGGTTTGAATTCCCGTGTTCAGGTGAAATAACCGCGGACTCCGGAACGCAGGTCTATGAATATCCATACATTATTGAATACCTGAGCTTGAGCACAGAAATAGAGGATATTGATTACAAGTTCACACCTGACGGCTCAACAACTGAAAAAACTTTAAGGCAGGGTGTAAACCTTAAGATATCCAACAAACTTGATAACGGAAAATGCGGATATCTGAGACCGGCATACGACCTGATTCTTGAATATGATAAAGATCTTGCCGATCATCTCGGTATCATTGAAAAAGCTGAAATACCGGGAGAATAGACAGTTTGTTTCATACGGGCAAAATAGCAGGGTTGTTTTTTCTGTTTCTGGTCTTTGTCGGTGCCGGAATTTCCGCAGCTGTTCCGTCCACGCCCTGGGAGCAGGGCATGGGTTTCGGAACCGGCATCGATGTGTTGACCGGAAAATTAAAAACGGCATCGGAAGCTGTCACATGGAGTTCGATAGATGAGCCGGTATGTCATCACGAAAGAGAATTGGAATTCCGGCTAATATCAGATAAAAATGAACTGCAGAGCACGATCGGTTTTGAACTCGGAGCAAAAATAGATGTAATCGTTGCAACAGCTTCAGGTTCCATCGGTGCTACATACGCAAACGACAAATCAGAAACGAGCATTTTCATTTTAATAAAGGCATCTCACAAGGAATGCAGTTACAATATGAACGGTCCGGAAATGAAAAAAGATGCTCAAACGCTCTATTTTTCAGACAATAACGCATTCAGAACAAAATACGGAGATGCTTTTTTAAGCACAATAACAACTGGCGGTACTTTTTACGGAGTTGCGGAAATAAAGCACAAGACAGTGGAAGATAAAGCTGCATTTGAGGTTCAGCTTAAAGCAAAGGTGCTCGGAGTCACGGTTTTTAAGAAAGTTATCAGAAAAACTCTTTATAATTTAAGCAAAACGGCAAATATGTCCTTTGATGTAATTGTGAACGGTCATATTCAAAGCACATCCTCAGTCGATTACTTTTTCAGGCAGTATGACAACTTTTTAACCGAAACGGCTTCTGAAAAATGTCAGGGGAGCAGCGGATATATGAAATGTCCCTATAAAACAGGATATTTTGAAGATTATTCAATACTGACAAAAGAGACATTCAGTGACACACTGCTTGATACAGCCGGATTGAACATTACTCTCATGGAAAATAAAATGTCCGCCCTCCTTGATATTCTTGCTGCCCTTGAAAAAGTTAAAAAGAACAAAGATGGATATTTTTTCCAACGGTCAAAGACAACAGGTGAAAGCTTCAGCGAAATTTTCAAGGATGTGGAAAAACAGGTAAAAGACCTTTATCTTGAGATTTTTAATAAAAGCAGAAGCTGTCGTAACAACTATTTTGTAAAAGAAGGTGATCTCAGGAAACTTAATTCAGCATGTGAAATAGAAAACGGCTGGAACTATATGGACGATATAAAGGAAATTAACAAAAATCTGCCGCAGAAAAAGCTTCCTGCCGACTGCATGGAGCTTCAAAGCAGCTATCAAATGAAATTTGACGGTGTTTACACTCTTTATGTGAACAACGAAGGGCACAAGTCTTTTAAAGCATACTGCAGAAATATGGATAGTGAATTCCCTGCTGAAACCTACCTTCTGCTTCCGGCAATAAGTCCCGTTTCAGGCAATCCTGATTATAACTATTCAAAATATGTGAATTATATACATGAAACGCTGAAAACAGAGACAACGCTTACAACTGTTTTCCACGGCTATCTTATTCAGAAGTATTCAGAAGATGTTTATGAAATAGTGATGGGGCAGAATTTTTATCTTGCCAGCCACGGTGGATCAATAAAAGTAAAAACTGCATACGGAGGGACAGACATTCTTTATTTTACTGTTGCCGGATATCCGTCTGTCTGCAACAACAGCGATGAACTGGATGAAAGCATCAAAAGAATAGCAAATATGAATCTTTCCGGTTCTCCGTTTGCCTTTGATATTGATGAATCTGACTTCAAAATCTATGGAAACCTGAAAGATGCGCAGGTGGATATCACAATGGATGGGGAAAAAAAGAATTTGGAAATAAAAAAAACAAAGATCGGACCTGATTCCTGTATTGCTGTAAGAGCCGAAAGACTTTTGATAAAGTACGGAAAATAGAAGTATGTACAAGGTGCTCAAGATAATAACTGCATTTGTTTTTGTTTTACATGTTCCAGCATGCTTTGATCCCGGTATAGGAGGAGGGGTTCCTTTAGGAGAAATTCAGGATAATGCCCTTTTTTCTTCAGGTGAGATCTTCTATATTCCGGGCATGAGGTTTGGAAGCGGATTTAAAAAAGGGGTAGGATCACTCATAAGTCAGGCCGGCTGTCTGAACGAATACAGAATATCAAAAATAAACGAAAGAAACGATACCATTTTCAAGCTGACATTCATTGAAAATGCTCAACACTTCAAAGATCTTGTATATTTCAGGGGAAAAATGTCGGGAGTAATTACCACTCAGGCAGGACCCATCAAACTGACAGGGGAAACGAAGCTTTCCAATTATATAAAACAGAACAGCAACAATGTTTTTATAATGGTCGA
The DNA here is from genome assembly GCA_964630905.1 of uncultured Spirochaetales bacterium. Classification (GTDB taxonomy): domain Bacteria; phylum UBP6; class UBA1177; order UBA1177; family UBA1177; genus JAGOEX01. Next base: position 8,021 of record CAZVWR010000011.1, read on the forward strand.
GATCGAAGCGGAACTTTCTGATTATGCCGTTGAAAGACCGGTAATGAAAATCGAAGATGGCGATATAAGCGGAGACAAGGAAGGGACATTGCGGAATCTTTATAAAAAAGATTATTCAAAATTTGTAGAAAAATGCGGAGATGTTTTTCTCAGTACTGTCACAACTGGAGGGAGATATATCGGAGTTATAGAAATTCATACTGACAGCCAGTATAAAAAAAATCAGGTAACTCTTGAACTGTCAGGGAAATATATCCCCCTTCAGCTTACAGTCACCGGAGGACTTAATGTTTTTGTGGAAACGCTTGCTTCAAAATATCAGATGAACATACATGTCATTTCAAGAGGCATTCCGAGTCATGAAAAAATAGTTGAATCGCTTTCAAAGGAACATCTGAATGCGGACAATCAGCTTGATGATGCAAAAAATGATGACAAACTTGATGAAAATCCAGGGCCCGACATAGATGTTGCCCCGTTAGTCAAGTCGGACATTAAGCTTTTCCTTGATGATGTTAAGAATTTCCACGATAAAATGAAGGAATATGAAAAAGCTTCGTGGGAATCATCCGCATATAAAGCCCGTTTTTCAAGTTATGCCTCGACCGCCCCTGAAATAGAAAGGGGAACGGGCTCTATTTTGTCACAAAACAGGGAAGACGCCAATGAACAGTATAAGGAAATATACAGCAACTACATGATATTGCTTGAAAAGATAGAGAATATAAAATTCTTTCCGGAAAAATATTTCAGTGATGAAGCGGGTGTCGCTTCCCTTATAGATGATTTTTATCTAAAAGAGATTGATATCCGCAATTCGATAGTGGATCTGGAAAACATAATCCTTCAGTGCAACAACAATGAAAACATGTGTATAAAAATAGATTTTGCAGATCAGCCAAACGGCTTGAACATGGTGGATGTTTTTGCAGAACTTGAAGCACTTCCTGTAAAAGATGCGGTTTATCCGGCGACTTGCAGAGAACTTCAGGAATCTTATGCTGTTACAGAAGGAGACAATGTCATTCTCTATCTTGGCAATGATAAGAATAAACCGTGGAACGCATTCTGTTCTTCTCCGGAAGAGGTCTATTCAGGAAGCGAAATAACATTTTCCAATATGCCCGGTTTTCTTCAGGAATATCTTGTCATTGAAAATCTGTCAACAGTTGAAAGTGACAGCATGAGATACAATTTCTCGTATGCTGAATATGACCGGATGGATTATGTTCCGGCAGATAATGACAATGAATCTCCTGATGAAGATGAAGTACTGACATCCAGAATAAATGCAAAAAGTGCATACCGCAAACTGAAAGTGTCCGTTAATCCTGAGCATCTTGCCGTTGAAAGTTACCAGAGCAATGAAGTTGATGAAGCGATGGATGATCAGATCAGCAGAAATGATAACACTGATTCCTTTTTCGGATCTGTAAGAACATGCAGTGACAGAAAGATCCATATTGACGGTGATTACGAAATTAAGCCGGGGGCAAATGCCGATCTGAACGGAACGCCGTTTATTCTGTCAGAGAAGATAAATTATTCAGTTTTTCCGCAAAACATTCTTGAAGATAATTACAATTTCATTTTTTCCTCAGACAGAAAAATTCTGAATATTTATCTTACTTCGGATGACGGGAGCTGTGTCAGAGCAGAACACAACGGTGATTTTATTCTGGAGTATGAAAAATGAAAAAAGTCGCATTTTTTATACTGCTTTTAATTTTTACCGGTTGTGAACAGGAACAAAACGGCAGCGTGAGGGTTGCTTCTTCGCGACCTGATGTTTTCAAAGTATGTCTTGATCTTGATGACAGCAAAAAATGTGAAGAGAGTGAGCCGATTTTTGTTACAGACGAAAAAGGAATACTCCAAAAATCGTTTTTAAGTGAATATTCTCAGGCAGTTAATCTTGTTGTTACAGAGGGAAGTGTAACAGGGAGAATGTATCTTATGTCGGATATTAACTCGGATGTCATTTCTCCTGCAACGACCCTGCTTATGTTCCATGATCTTTCGGGATCGGCAAAATCGCTTGAAGAGTTTTTTAAGGAAGAGAAAAAATTACAGCAGATATCTGAACTTTATCTTGAGCTTTTTAAAATGTTCAGTGCCAAAGGGCTTGAAAGTTATGATTCAGGGAAAAAAGCGTATGAAATGATAATTGATAAGGGCGACAGCGTTGTTTTAAAGGACGGCCTGTCAAGCAAAGAGCCGGGAACATATATTGCCGATCCGCTTGTTCTTACATTCCGTCAGGGATTTCAACATGGTGCCGGTCTGAATGCATTAAGCGGAGAGCTCACAGCCGTAAACAGCTGTATCAAAGAAACAGCGTCCGTTAAAACTGCTGAACTGAACGAAACACTGTTGAGCATAGATCTTGTAACTTCAATAGATGAATTTCTTAAAAGCATGGAGATTGAACTTAGAATAAGCTTTGATTCAATTAATGTTTCCGGAGGCATATACGGAAAGTTCAAAGACATTTCAGACAGAGACTCCAACAGCGTTTTTGCGGTTGTAAAAATAATGGCAAAAATAGCAGATTACAATATTGAAAATGTTGAACTGACGGATGAAGCGGTAAAACATTATGTTGATAATTACGATGTTTTCAGGGAAAAGTGCGGAGACCTGTTTCTTAATACCGCTACAACCGGAGGAGCATACATAGGGATTCTGGAAATAAAGACAGGCAGTGCCTATGAAAAACTTCAGCTTGAAGCGGCATTAAGGGGTGCATACAAACCGATGCATCTTGAAATAGAAGCTTCGCTTGCATATCTTAAGGAAAAACTTTCGATAGTATCAAACTACACAATGCATGTTCTGAGCACAGGGGGAATAAGCGATGTAATAACCCATCCTTCGGTGGACTCAAATGATAAAATACTGAAATCTTTTTTAGAAAACGGACAGAAGTTTGCAAATGCCCTTTATGAAAATTACAAAAGCGGAAAAGGGGTTTCGGTAAATAATTTTACTGCAAGGTTTGAACCGTATCATCAGATAATCAACACTGCTCCGCCCGGACTGACAGAAGCCGCAAACAGGAACGAAGCAATATCTCAGTATGATGATATTTACAGTTCATATGACCGGGTTCTCAAGTCGACAAGAGAAATTCTTGCAAGACCGTGGGATTATGAAGAAGGGAAGGAAAGGGAGCAGGAATTAAGAGAAACAGAGAGTGATCTCGAATGGTTTCTCGCTTTAGTCAAAACGACTGCCGTAATGTGCGGAAAGGAAAGGAATGACTGTACATATCCTGAAGATTTTCTTAAAGAAAATGTTATGGACTCTGCTTTAAAAATAGAGAACGGTCTTCCTGTTGAAAAGTCGGTATATCCCAGAAATTGCAGTGAAAGGAAACGGTATTTTGCAAATAGAAATGACGAAGATGTATATACACTTTTTATGGGCGGAGATAAAAACAGTCCTTTCTCTGTTTATTGCGAAAACATGGATGGAGACGATCCGCAGAGTTATCTTATTTTAAATAATTTCAGTCCCTTACCTGCACCGGAATCAAATAACGATCTTTCCCCGATGTACAATTTCTCGACAAGATACATATCGGGAGCAACTTATGAAGAAAAAGCGAAAGAAGTCACGGTTTACCGACGGATCAAGGTAAAAATAAATTATGACAACCTTACAATCATGCCTTCTCAGGACAAATTTTTTGAAAGTGTGATAATGAACAATTTTTCAAATATGAAAGCGGAGCGTCTTTCGCCGGGAACAGCAACTGTGTGCGGAGATACCGGTTTTTTTGATGCGGAAAATAACAGACATCTTCCTGTGGTTGCAAACATCAATGTTGCCGGCACACAATTTTGTTTTCCCGATGGAGAAAACAGATTTTATGTCACCGGTTATGATCCGTCTAAGGATGTTGAAATGGTTGTGGACAGCACACCTGGCAACATCTCAATAATGTTAAGCAACAACACAGATGAAAGCTGTGTTAGCGTTGTTCCGCTTCAGGACATAATCCTTGAATACTGCGGAAACTGAAAAGAAACAATCACTTCACTTCAACTCTTATCCCTTCAGAATGTGAAATAAACAAATTAATTGCTATTTCAACGGCAACTCTTAAAATAGGAAGAGGCCTTAAAGTAAAACAAGGAGGTCTGTGTTTTACTTTACGCCGCTTAGGTAAATTAAGGATTTTTGTGTTTTACTTTGGAGGGGGAGATGAATTTAAAAGATTTTAAGTCCGGCAGATACGAAAAAGGATATCAATATCAGTATTTTGTTCCTGAGAAAATTAATCATTCTTTTTCGTGGGATGATGAAACAATAAACTACCTGCTTGAGAAAGCATCTTTTAAACTTGGTGAATTAAATTCATTCTCCCGTTTTGTTCCGGATATAGACATGTTTATAAAAATGCACATTTTTAAAGAATCTGTCGTATCAAACAGAATTGAAGGAACCAGAACAAATATTGAAGAGGCGCTGAACAACGAAAATGACATCAATCCTGAGAAAAGAGATGACTGGAAAGAAGTCAACAACTATGTTTCGGCAATGAATTCCTCAATAGAAAATCTTAAAACCCTTCCGATTTCTTCAAGACTTTTAAAAGACACTCATAAGGTATTGTTGTCAAATGTTAGAGGTGAACATAAAAATCCGGGGGAATTCAGAACATCACAGAACTGGATTGGAGGAGCATCAATTGCAGATGCTGTCTTTGTTCCTCCGGTTCATACGGAACTACCTAAACTTATTACAGATCTTGACCTGTTTTTAAATAATGATGAATTGAAGATTCCTTATCTCATAAAAATTGCAATCGCACATTATCAGTTTGAAACAATTCACCCTTTTCTTGACGGGAATGGAAGAATCGGGCGGCTCCTTATCACACTTTATCTAGTTTCTGCTGGAATTCTTGAAAAGCCGCTTTTGTATCTATCTGAATTTTTTGAGAAAAACAAGGGTCTGTATTATGATAATCTCACATTTGTAAGAACAAAAAATGACATAACCCAATGGATCCGCTTCTTTCTGACAGGCATTATTCAGACAGCGGAAAACTCAGTTGAAACGCTAAGAAAAATAATGGATTTAAAAAGCAGAATAGAAAAAGAAGAGATTGTTTCTTTGGGGAAAAGATCACAACAGGGCATGAACCTTTTTCACAAACTTTTTAAAAACCCCGTTGTCTCAGTAAAAACAGTGCAGTCGCTCACAGGTCTTTCACAAAAAGCGGCAAACGATCTCGTGCATATATTTGTGGAAAGGAAAATTTTAGTAGAAACGACAGGTTATCAAAGAAACCGCATCTTCGTATTCAGAGACTACATCAACCTTTTCTAATCACTTCACCTCAACCCTGATCCTTTTGGAATGGGAAAAGGATTTTCTTGACAAAAAACTTAATGAATCTAGCCAATTACTCTTTTCGTCTGAAATGAGACAGCTTATGTTTGCAATGATTCCGCTGCTTGAAAGTGCCGGACTTGGAAATCTTGTATCAGACCCCAGTCAGCACCTTGGAGAAAAATATACCCAAGTGTTTTTCAGTGATATATCAAAAATCCTTTCTGTTGTGACTTAATCAGTGAATTGCGGGTCAAATTTGTCCAGTTTTTTTACAAATTAACTGGACATTTAAAACCTGTGCAGAATGTTTAATTTATGGAATATTCTTAATTTTGCTGTCTTTTTTCATCAATTCTTTTCATAAAAACATCAATTGGAATTTCGACAGAATCGGCGATTTTAAAAACAGTGGAAATTTTAGGTTCTCTTTGCGATGTTTCAAGCCGACCGATTATTGTTGTGTGAAAGCCGCATTTTTCAGCAAGTTTTTCCTGAGAAAGCTTTTTTTCTTCACGAATTTCTTTTAAAACCAAAGCAAAAGCTTTCTTCAGTTCCAACGGCAACACCCAAAAAGTTAAAACGATTAATTTTACACGGATTGAACCTTTTAGTTATAACCAAAAGGTTATAAAAACTTGACTTTGATGCTCTGAATTTTTATGTTTTACAGTGTTCTTAAAAACTTAAAGGAGATTATTATAAAAAATGGTCAAAAAAGAAGAATATAAAATTGAAAAAGGCAAAGCGTTTTTATTGGTTGGCGGGAAAGCTTGGGGCAAATCCTCCACCCTTAGAATTCTTACTGAAAGGAAAAGAGCTTTTATAATTCAGGACATCATTTTTCTGGTAAAATTTGTTTCTAACGGTGACATACCCACGAATTTTGAAAAGTTTGAAAATAAAGTTGACAGTCCAAATTTGATTACAGCATTTTCATTTTGTTTTACAAGACAGAAAGCATTAGAAAGACACTTAAAAATGGTAAAGATTTTGGCTGAGAAATATGAACTCTTTTTTTGGATAATGAAAAAGAATTACAAAGATCCAAAAAATGAAATACCAATTGAAAACATAGAGTTGCTTAGGAATTACGGCGAAGTATTTTTGTACGATAAAGTAGAGAAAGATTATATAAGAGCTGAAAGATTCAAAAAATTTATTATTTCTAAAATCAGGAGATGAAAATGGCTGAAGAAAAAATCAAAAAGCTTTTAATATCTGGAATAATTCTTTTGTTTTTTATTGGATGTGCAACACCGAATGAACGACTGACTAAATCCGCATATACAATTTACGATTTTAATTATGAAAAAGCAGCAAGGGCATTAAAGGATGGAGCAAATCCGAACATTAACTTAGATTATAGTACCGCTTATTATAAAGATAATAAAACGCCGATCCTGTCAATTTATATTAAAGAAAACGAGAGAATGTCAAGACTATTGATTGACTATGGGGCTAATACTAGACCATATATTTTAAGAATGTCCTTAGAATTGTTGGAATATTCTTTGTATAATGCGCACGACCTTTCTTTCACAATTAATAAAATATCTAAAGAAGATCGTGAGAGAAACAAAGAATATTTGCTTGGAACTCTTTCTAAAAAACACATACAGGAAAGACCAGATATTAGCACATTAATTTTTAAGCATTTACACAAGAACAAAGAAATAAAACACATAGATGCAGCTAATTATATTATAAGTTTGTTCTCAAGGGAATTGAAGAGGGAGCTCACTGATTATGTTATTAAAAATGATTTGCCGGTCATTTTTGTTAAAACCAAAACTGGTGAAACAATAGAGAGTCGTTTTGAGAAAGAAGGAATCAATTTTAAAAGCGAGGTTGAGCTTGCAATTAACAACATGAGTCAGGAAAATCGGCAAAAAACATTATTTTTTGTTGTAACATCAGATTATGCAGAAACCCATTTGGAATTTTTGAAAAATAAAGGAGTTGATTTTAATAAAAAAAATGACTCGGGCACATCGTTGCTTGTTCATGTTGCTGCCCATAGCAAAATTAATCAGAACCAAAAAGTTAAAATAGTAAAGTATTTGTTAGAAAACAATTTTCATATTGAATCAGATATGTTTCCCTACCTCTCTGATTTGGGTTTTGAGGATAAAATTCAGGCAAAAGCTAAAGACTCCGCTTTTAATTTCTTTAATGCTAATTTTGAAGAGGGCAGAAATACCGAGTCTGATCAGAAAAAATTGTACGAAGCTCTTGAAAAAAACAATCAACACATTCCCTATGTTTGTTTAAATGCGAACACAAGAGCTAAAGTTAGAGCCCCAATGAAATTAGATAAAAAAACAGTGGAATTAATTATTAAAGAAAATCTGGCTGAAAATATAAATGAAAACGAAGTCTTAAATTGCGCAATAAATTTACTAAGAGACTCTGGAGATTATTCAGAAATAATACTTCCCCATATTTTTAAGAAAATATATAGTGGTGTGTTCTCAGAGCAACTGCTTGAATTTGCTATTAATTTTGACAAGAATTATTGCGACGATCATTTTTTTTCAGATTCTTGGGAAAATTGGAATTTGAATCTTATACATGTTGTGGAAAAACTTATTAGAAAAAAAGTGTTTCCTATTGAATATGCAGAAGCTGTTTTTATAAAAATGACAGAAGACCGCAATGTTAAAGAAGAATTATATAATATATTGAAATCACTTGGGTCTCACGTTGCTGTGGAATATGAAAAAGAGCAAAAAGAAAAAAAAGAAATAAAAGAAAAAGAGTTAAAAATAGCAGAGAAAATAAAAGAAATTGAAAAAGAGATGATTGAAGTTGTAAGAGAAATCGAATCCTTGAAAAAAACACCCATTCCAGGAAATAAAACGTCAATACTATTAGATCTTTTTAGTTCTGTAGGTACATTTTGGGAAGCGGAAGCTGTTAGCAATATAAATTTCACAGAAAAAGAGATGAAAATCTTCAATGAATGTACCCGCAAAGGGGGATCTATTACAAAAGAAAATGTTCTTGCTTGTCCGTTAAGTGATGTGCGAAAAAAACAAATATTCAAAGCAATGGAAGAAAGCAAAAAATTAAAAAAAGAAAATGATAAAAACATGGATGAATTTAATAAAAAAAGAAATGAGCTAATCAAAAACATTGATAATAAAATGAACCAATTGTTCAAACTTAAAGACAAAGCATGCAAAATAGGACACCCAGAGTCGTGCTCTTATCTTAAAAATGAGTGCGAAAGAGGAATTAAAGACGCTTGCAAATATGTTTCAGAGTAATAGTTTTATATAAAGGAGGGGTCGGTGCAAAGTTACTGGAAATACATTAACGAAAGAGGTGGAAAGGAAAATTGTGATCAGACAAGAGTAGAATACACGCTGCTTGTTCAGTTTTTAGAGAATTTTTCTAAAATAAATAATCTGAATCTTAATATATCTGCATATGAAGTGGGAGACAGATATTATATCAAGGTTGTTGACCCTAAGTTAAAAGAAACACTGCTTGATCATGGATATAAAAGAAAAAATGTCCTCTTCAGAACACTTTGTAACAATTTTTTCAAGATAAGAAACAAATTTCCGCAAGCAAATAATTATGAATAGTGTCGTGTGAAATTCACTTCACTTCAACTCCTATCCCTTCAGAATGGGCAGAGAATTCAGGAGCATACAGAAATTCGATGGCATCAGCTCAAATATTTATTCAGTTCTTCAACAAGTTTGAAAACTGTAGTTGAGGGATTCGTTTCTAATGGTGTTTCAGAATTTGAATAGATAGCCAAAAGATTTTTTGCGTTTTTTATATCCCATTTGTCAGCCCCTTCAAATCGTCAAGACTGCCAATAGAAGGAATTGCGCCATATTTTCCGGCGATATAGTCTTTGTTGAAAGAAGCATCTTTTCTCGGTTTGCCGAGTTTGAAATCTGCCAGAGAATATAATGTGCTGGATTCTCTATGGTTTTTGTCAACAAAATAGACCTGGTCTCTTCTGAAAAAACGATTTGTCATGATGTCTGTGTTGTGTGTCGCAAAAATAATTTGTGAACTTGAATTTGAAAAAACTTCACCTTCCCCAATGTTGTGAAAGAAATCAATAATGGCTCTGGCAAGCTTGGGATGAAGTTTTGTTGAAAATTCATCTACAATCATAATTCTGTTGTTTTTGATTGTGTCAAATAGCGGCCCGGCAAGACAAAAAAGCTGATGAGTTCCTTCGGATTCCTGATTTTCCATATTAAAAACTACTTCCCCGACAATTTTTCCATCTTTATCAAACATGTTGTGTTTTGTAAAAACATCAATTTTTGACATGTTAAGCAGTTTTAACCTTGTTTCATCATTTAATCCATCAGGAAGATCTTTTTCTGTGTATTTAGCTTCCTGTTTTTCAAGTCCATTAATTCCTGTTCCGGCAATTGAAAGTAATTCAATAAAAAAATTCATATATTCATGGTCATTCATTTTTTCTTTTGTGAAATTTCTATATCCAGTCGGCTCGGCTCCGCTTATAATTCCGATCTTGAAAAAAAACAGAGAAACAATTTTGTTTGCAAGTTCAACACCGAGCTGGGAGCATAATGAAAGAAACAGAACATTTTCTTTGACTCTTAGTTCTTTAATTTTTTTTGCACCTTTAAAAGCCGGTTTAACATCAAAATCATTAGTGTTTTCTCTGATAAAAAGTTGTGATTCTCTTGCTTTACCATCAAAAGCACAGAACAACCACTCGTTAATTACTTTTTCGCTGTTTAGCTGAAAACCGTATCTGAATCGTTCCTTTTCAAGATTAAAAACGACTTCAAAAGTTGAAGGTTCTTTTTCAGATTCAACATCAAGAAGAAACGGTTCAACATTAATTTTTTCTTCAGACGAAACAGTTTCTTTAGATGAAGTCAAGACAAAGTTTCTCATGAATGAGATTGCGTCAATTAAATTGCTTTTGCCACTTGCGTTTGCTCCATAAATAGCAGCAGATCTGAGAACATTGACTTTATCGGTTAGCTGAAACACATGACTGTTTTGAAATTCTTTGTCTTTTGAAGCCACCATGCTCAGTGTCGCAACATCTTTAAATGACCTGAAGTTTCCGAACTTAAACTGTAATAACATTTTGCACTCCAAATTTATAAATGAACAAGACTAAAATACTCAAAAAACAAACTAAAACAAGTAAAATTGTGAAAAAATCACAAAAACAGCTTTTGATTCATCAAAAATGTTGTTTTTAGCAACGAAAACAGTTCGGATGTTTTAAATTCACTTCACCTCAACTCTGATCCTTTTGGAATGGGAAAAGGATTTTCTTGACAATTTCTTCTTATTAGGTAATATTACCACTGAACTTTAGTGGTATTAAGTATGAAAAAACACTCTCTGTCAGATTTAAATGAGGCGTTTAAGCTTCTTAACGAAAGGCTTGAACTGAATGATGTCACGCATTTTAATCTTGTTGTGTGTGGCGGCACTTCTTTGATTGCAACAAAACTGGTTGAAAGAACAACAAAAGATGTTGATGTAGTTGCATTTATTGATGAAACTGGCAATCTGGCTGATCCTGAACCAATGCCGGAATCTCTTCTCAAAGAAGTAAAAGCTGTCGCCTCAGATCTCGGTCTTGATGAAAACTGGCTTAATAACGGTCCAAGCAAAGGTGATGGCGGATTGTTCAGAAGCGGTCTGCCGGATGGTTTTGCATCTCGTTTAATTAAGCATGAAATCGGTTCAAAATTGACACTTTATTTTATTAGCAGACTTGATCAGATCCATTTTAAGCTTTTTGCTTCTGTTGACAGGTTTGGAGGTTATCACACAAACGATCTGATGCAGTTAAATCCTGCTGATGATGAACTGTTTATGGCTGCGGAATGGAGCATGACCCAGGATCCGTCAGAAGGTTATAAAATGATGTTAAAGAAATTTCTGGAGCATTTCGGTTATGGACATTTATGTGAAAAGATTTAGAGAAGAGCTTGTTTTAAAGACACTTGGTTTTCTGTGGGACAGATGGTCGGAATTAGGTGTTTCAGGTTATGTGCAAAAACAAGATGAAAGGATAATTGATCCTGAGGCGTTGACTCTTTTTTCTTTTACTATTGCAAGATTTGATGCACGGCTTTTTGATGAAATTCTTGACTGGATATCAATTAACGGTCAGTTTCTAAATATGCAGAGATTTCAAAATCTTATAAAAACTTATGGGTTTGAAGGAGCTCCAGTTTTATCGGCAGTTGCCATGATGCAGCAGGAATCAGAAAGTTACGGTCTGAAATGGAAAAAAATTGCTTCAGCATACAAAAAAACTAATGCAGAACCGCTGTTTTATCTTGTTTCAGGAGAACATTTGCCGGTTTCAGATATTCATGACAGTAATTTTGAAAAGTGCGGGTTTTTCAGGGGCGAAATAAATCTAAGAGGAAAATCTCAGAGTTTTCCAAAGAACGGTTATTCATCTTTGATATTGCGGCTTCGTGGACTCTTTGGAGTGAATATCAGATGTGAACTGCTTGCATTAATTGCGGCAGTTGAAGAAATCTATGCTTCTGAAGCGGCAAGACAGATCTGTTTTTATCAGAAAAGCGTTCAGCAGGCATTAAATGAAATGTTCAGTTCCGGAGCTTTAAAATCTGCAAGCACAGGAAAAATAAAGAAATTCCGCCTGACACCCGGAGTTCTTGACGGACTGCTTAAAACAGACGGAAAGAGTCCGAAATGGTTTGCGTGGGCTCCTGTTTTCCGTGCTCTGGAAATGACAATTCAAAAACTTTATGACAAAAAACTTAGTGAATCCAGCCAATTACTTTTTTCATCTGAAATAAGACAGCTAATGTTTTCAATAATTCCGCTGCTTGAAAGTGCCGGACTTGGAAATCTTGTGTCAGACCCCAGTCAGCACCTTGGAGAAAAATATACCGAAGTGTTTTTCAGTGACATATCAAAAATCCTTGCTGTTGTGAATGGTGATAATATATATAATTAGTCAGTTCTGATTGTTTGTAAATCCTTTATATACATATGTAAATGAGGGAATTAGAATATATTTAAAAAGAAAATAAAGACACCAAATTATAGCAATTGAGGCAACAATAAAACCAAGAATCAAATAATAATCATGTTGTGCAGACAAATGAGGTGGTTTAGACCAGTCGACAAGAAAAAAACCAACAATTCCAAAGATTATTCCTGCGGCTACTAAAAAACCACTTAATACAAACAAAAGTCGTGTAATTCCTTTATCAAAATTCATTTTTCTTTTAGAATTCATGCTTTCCTCTTCGCAAAAATTTTATTATTTCAGTTTGTTATCAATTTAATGGATTTTTTTGACATGTTGAAAAAAAGATTCTGGCTAGTTTTTTTGTCACATTCTTGATATTTAAAACCAGAAAATATTGCGGCAGCAATAAAAACACCATTGGGAATATGATGTCCCGTTTTTGTTTTCTTTAAATGATTTTCAACCATGTGTTTTAAGCCATAACTGGAAATTGATTTGTTAATAGTTTTTATTTTTTTAATTCCGTTAAGCCATTCACAAACTTTAAGAAAAACATCAGCTTTATCAACCATGAATTGTTTTCCTTTTTCATGTTCTTCTTTTGTTCTATTATAATAACTTCTTTCGGCCCAGCCATTCTCATTAAGCTTCGGATGTTTATTTAAAAGTTCTTTAATTGCGTTTTTTGCATAATTAATCTCTTCTATGCTAAACATTAAATAACTCCATAGACATAAAATTTAAAGCTCCACAAACAAAGATATGAATTGGTTTCAAGAAAACAAGTATTTTTGTTTAGAAAATTGGAGGTTTTTTGCATTTTAATACGGTTCATTTCAAGCTTTTACATGTTGTTTTAAATCATTTTAAATGTCGCAGAAACAACCGGAATTTTATTTGCTAACCGGACATCAGAGTTGTCCAGTTTTTTTACAAAATAACTGGACATTTATGAAGAGATTTAAAATTCTAAAAATTATATGAAACTCCAGATCCTATATGAATTCCGATAAATAGATGTGGAATATCGGGATCTTCTTCATAATCATCATATTCAGATTTGTCTCCTGCCTGGCCTAAAAAATAAGCCGAAGTAAAAAAATATGTTCCAATATGTTCACTGACTTTCCAATCAAAATTAAGATTTAAGGCTGCTCCTATCAAAAAGTATTTATTTTTGTGATAATAACCATCGCCAATTTGTTCATGATAATCAAAATAGGAAAACCTTAACGCCAGCGGTATTGAAAGTTGAAAAATTTTTCCTGTGTATATCAGAATCCTTGGGCCTATGTCAGAAAAGAAAACATTACAGCCATCATCAAAAAGTGTCCACGGTGTAAGAAAAGATGAAGAAAAGCCAATGCTTGAATAAAAATATTTCATTTCAAACCCGGCGGAAAATCCGTAATATGGAGGCAGAAAAACTATGTCTTTAGGTTTTGCATTGTAAGAAAGGTATGAACCAAATTTGATTTTATAAAAGCGCCGGGACTGAGTTTCTGAAGAAGGATCTGCTTCAGCATAAATATTAAAAAAAAGAAGAAAGACCAGTAATAAGAAATGTTTTCTTTTCACTTCACTTCAACCCTTATCCCTTCAGAATGGGCAGAGAATTCAGGGGCATACATGCATTGTATTGTGGTGATGCCGGCACTGAAATTTCCTTTGAGGTTGACTCGAAGAGGATATTCAAAGACATAGGTTCCTTTGTTGAGTCGTTCGATGAAGAAGTCGGTTGAGACATCTTTGGTTGATTCGTAATACCAGAGTCCGTCCTGATATTTGTGTCTGGAAAGGACATTTTCGGGTTCTGTTCCTGCGGCTCTCATATCTTTCATGTGGATGAATTCCATGTCACGGTCACTTCTTAGCACGATTCTCACTTTGAGGCGGTCTCCGGGAGAAAGGAGCGAATTGTTGCTCACGGGTTCAAGTTTCGGACCTCTATCTGTCTGAATTTCCTTGAAAATCTTCTTTTCAAGCTTTAATGGGGTCTCTGCCGCGGTGATCTTGTCAAGCTGTTCAAAATACTGCCAGTAAACTGCTCCCCATGCCGGATTTGAATTGGGGTTTATAACAGTCACTTTTCCCATTTCAGGTTTTACATCGCTGCCGTTCCACGCAACTTTAAAATAACCGGTTCCTGCTTCAGTTTTTGCCCCCATTTTTGCCGGATCAACTTTGATGTTTCCAAGAGTTATCTCAGCATTTTTGTTGTTTTTGAGCCAGTCGCTTCCCCCCATCAAAAGGGCATAAATTGCATCAACTGTCGCTTTTGTCGTTTTCCAGCTTTGAACCTGTTTCATTTTTATAAGCCAGGTCTTCAGGTCGTCAACTGTTTTGATGTCTTTTGTAACTTCCTGAAATGCTTCAATAATTACTGCCTGAGTTTCAATCGGGAACTGATACCAGTAATATCCGCCCATGTTTTCCTTGAAATACATCCCAAGCTCATCGTGATAAATCGCCCGTTCTTTTAATGATGCAATGATCTTTTGAGGAACTTCTTTTCTGTCAAGCCGCCAGAGAGCAGCCGCAGACATTGCATTCATGTAGGGAGTTTCACCAAGCCAGTATTTTTCTGCCTGAGATATCCAGTAATTATAAGCCTCAAGATTCTGTTTCTGAACCGGCACATCAGTAAAAAAGCTCCTTGTGTAAAGATAGTGTATCTCCATGGAACCAATGAGTTTTTTGTTCAAATCCACATTATTTTTCTTCAGCCATTCATAGCTTTTCCTCATTTCGTTATCAACGAACTGAACACCTTTTTTTGCCATGTCCATCGCAGGATCTGCCTGCTTAACTTTAAGATTCCGGAGCTTTCCAAGACCTGAAACGATGTGCTGAGTGATGTATCTACTTTCAGGCAACCCCTGAAACCATGGCCAGCCGCCGTTGTAACCCTGTAATTTTCTTAGTTTATTCAATGCGGAGCCAAGTTCATTCCCCATTCTGTTCAGATCAAAAAGAAGGGCAACTCTCTTTTTATTCTGTTCTTCGTTCTGTGCATCCAGAACCCACGGGGTTTCTGCAAGCAGAACGCTCTTAAGTTCTACATTTTTTTGAAGATTTGACAACAACGCATCGGTGTTTTTCCACTGATCGAACACTTTTTTAATGTTGGGATTTGAATTTGCAATGTGTGATGCAAGTGAATTTGCATAAAATCTTGAAAATATCTGCTCAGCACATTCGTAAGGATATTCCATTAAGTAGGGAAGCGCCTGAACCGCATACCACACCGGATTGCTTGTGAATTCAAGCGTCAGTTTGTGATTTACAAGGGTATTAGAACTCTTTGAATCCATTAGTTTTTTAAACAGAAACTCCCTTTTTTCATTTGGCTTTAAAGGTAATGGCAGAGATTCAGTAACAAGCATTCTGTTTGAAAGAACCGGCAAGGTCGCCTCTTCACCATCACCCTGATTTCCAGATTTTGCAATGATCCGCCAGGTAACGGCACTTACACCGAGAGGAACTTTAACTGGCCAGTTAACCACTGTATTTTCTTTGGGTTTTATCGCAAAATCCTGAACAGGGGCATCGTTATTAAGAATATTATCAACCGGTTTCATGGTCATTGCGTCAAAAAGTCTAAGTTCCGCTTTTCCACCCAGAACCTTATCAACCATACTTGAAATTTTGGCACTGATGATCACAGAATCGTCTTCTCTTAAAAATCTCGGCATGTTAGGCATCACCATGATGTCTTTCTGGGTGACAGTCTCTTTTGAAATAATACCGGTTTTAAGATCTTTTGTGTGGGCAAGACCCATGAATTTCCATTTTGTAAGTGCTTCAGGAATGGTGAAGGAAATGATAACTTCTCCTGATTCATTTGTGTTGAGCATCGGGAAAAAGAAAGCCGTTTCATTCATGTTTTTGCGGATCTGTACAGTTCCGGACGGATCTGCAGGTTTTTCAGGAAGGCTGCCTTCCTGACCGGCACCATCTCCTGCGGCACGGCCATACATCAGTCCACCTGTGCCACGGGTTTGCATTTTGTCTTTTTTCATCGGAGCAGATTTTGCAGATTCTTCTCTTTCTTCAGCCACTTCATCACCATCAGCGGCACTTTCTGCAAGGGCAACTCCGCCGGTTGCAATGCTTCTTGTTGCTGAAGCCGGCATCGGCATATTTTTGCTGTAACGGTAGCCGTAATAATTGTAAAAGTAGTTCCCAAACCAGTTAAGTGTGTCATAATACAAGTAATTTCCGCCATAATAGCTGTTCCAGTCAAGCTGATATGTAATTGATCCGGAAGTTCTGTGGGAGATGTTCTCGATCCATTGATTCTGAAAATAATTATGAGAATGTAAGTTCAGATACCAGCTGTTTGCCCTGAAACTGTCAAGAGATTTGTCGTATAAAGTTGCTACCATTTCAGCGGCGACTGCTTCACCCTTTGATCCCGATATCTTTATTTTCCACTCTTCCTTCTGCCCGGGATACAGCTTTTCTCTAAATGAAAGAGCCTCTATTTTCAACTGCTTATCTGTCCAGGGAACTTGGATTACGCCTGATTGATGATGTGTTCTGCCGTTTTTCTGGAACATTACTGAATAGCCGATGTTTCCGCGGTCAGATTCAGTTACAGGAATATTTATCACCTTTTTTTCATTGCTTAAGTTAATGAAAGTTGTTTCGCTTTTTTTGTTTTTGCGCTGAATTTCAAATACTGCAAAGACATTTTGAGCTCCACTTCCTATTACGAAAGTTCCGCTGTTTCCTGGCTCAACTGTCTGATTTACAAGAGAAAAACGGCTGAATATCTTTTCAGACATAACGCCGGCTTCAGGTTTAAAAGCCGAAAAATATTTTTTATATTCTATTTTTTCACCGTATTTATCTTTTGTCTCTATTTCAACAAGATATTTGCCGTCAAGCCACAGATCTGCTGTTTTTATAATTATTTTTTTCTCTTTTGAAGTGTCAAATTGAGCTGAAAACACCTGTTTTTCGATCTTTCGCAATGTTATATCATCTTCAGAATCATAAATATCAGATTTAAAATCTTTTATATATTCCTCTTTTGAAATCATAAATTTATCAGGTTTGCCCCAGAGTCTGGATCTTAAAAGTCTTTCAGGCTCCTGCAGTTTTGAGATTTTTACCGTCCCTTTTGCCGGCTCGAATTCACCGTTTAGGTTTGCCGTGGCTATTTCAAATTCAAGTTCTTTCAAGGTGTTGATTTCATTTGGAATATTTTCGCTGACTGACAACGCGAGATATCCAACGCTTACTGTTGAGGAAGTGCTTCTCGTTTCTCCGCTGATATCTGTGACATCGGCAAAGATCCGGTAACTGAAAACCGGCTTTCCCTTTTCAGGAACAGATCTGTCGGGAAGTGCTTTGAACTCAATTTCATAAATTCCTGTCGGATCAGTTGTTGAAACACCTTTTGCAACGACTGCCGACTTTGAAGGAGGCATTGAATAGTATCCCCAGAAATAATAAGGGAAATAATAAGTTCTTTCAACTCTCCAAGAAACTTTTGCATCGGTCAAAGGTGCCCCCGAATATGAAACCGCTTTTCCTTTAACTTTTACAAGGTCATTAATTTTAAAACTTTCTTTAACCGGTTCAAAATTAGTTTCAAATTTTGGTCTTTTATATTCTTCAACGCTGAAAGAGACTGCACCGTTATTATTTCTGATCGTCATGTTTCCGCCAAGAACATTTGAGGGTGCCGTGAATGACCCCTGAAAAGAGCCGAAATCATTGGATTTTAAGTTCAAGCTTGCAATTTTCTGCCAGTTTACATCATAAAAGTCAACAACGGTCTTTTTGTTTTTAAGAATTTCAGGCTTTTGTTCTTTGTCAAATTTAAGCATTATCCCTTTGAAATAAACGGTCTGCCCCGGTCTGTAAATTGCTCTGTCGGTAAAAAATACAGTTTTTGCGTATGCTCTTGTTTCGCGGGGATATGGCTGATAAAACTCTGTTGAAAGCTCGTTTTTGTCTTTGGAAGCGAGAATGAATTTATGTCCGTATGAATTTCTAAACCACCCTTTTTTATATGTTGCCATGCCTGAGTCATCTGTATTCAGCGTGTCAATGTGCTTGGTGACATAGCGGCTTACACTGTAATCATATTCCTTTTCAAAAACCTTAATCTGTGCATCTTTTACAGGTTGGCCCGATTCCCTGTCTGCAACAAAGAATTTTGTTCTGTTCTCTTCATTTGTGCTGATGACCGACAGATTTGAAATTTCGGTAAATGCATAAAAAAGGGCTTCTTTTTCAAATGAATAATTTTTGTTTGTTCCTCCGACGATCGCATAGATCCCTTTTTCAAGAGCAGGGATCTTAATTTCGGTTGAGTGGTTTTTCAGATCTCCGTCATCGGGGAAATCAACGACCCACTCTTTAACAGCCGGTTTTTTTGCTATTATTTCTGCCGCTTTTTTTGATTCAATTACATATTCAGCAATATTGTTGCGCTCTTCACGGCTCAGCTCAACTGTTTTAAAATAGAGCTTTTTTACATTCATGTGATGAACAAGCATTCTGAAAGGAACTCCGGGAGTGTTGACCGCTTCGGCATAAAAATAGATGTTTTTTAAACTTATTGAAGAAATGTGTCCTTTGCAAAGGTCTGCCGCTTCGCTGTTTTTGTTCTCTTTTATTACTTTTTCACAAATTTCTTTTGATGTTTTGGTATTCCATTTCTCAGCAGTATCAAAAAAGTGGTGCCAGAGAGCTTTTTTATAAAGGATCATCGGCGCCATACTGCTTTGAGGATATTTTTTTTCAAGTGAATTGAGAGCTTTGTAATAAAGCTCATCACTGTTATCAAGTATTGATTTTTCCTTCATGAAATCAAGCCTTTTCAGTTCAACATCTATGAGTGCTTCAATATTTCCATTTTTTAAATGATGCTTTGTCAGGTCTTTTAAAATGTTGAACGCATAAAATGAAGGCGAATCGTAACTGTCTGATTTCATGTCAATTTTCGTAAACTCATCAGCAGGTGAAAAATATTTATCACTATCCACTTCAAAAACATTTGCAGGCTCAGTGAGCTGAGTTTCACTGTTAGAATAGAAATCAACTGCACGATGGGCAAGAAAATCATAAAGAGACGGTCTTAAAACCCTTGATTTTGTCCCTTTCACAATTATTTCATCAAAAAGGTCTATGTTGATATTTTTAAGATTTTCGCTTTCATTTAATGATTCGTTGTAAAGGGTTGTAATTCTTTTGAATATGGTTTTAAGATCCCATGTTGCGATGTCCCCTGTTTCGTTCCCGGCAGTTTCAGTTCTGTTGTAGAATTTGTAGCGGTTACGGTTGAAATAGTTCCAGTAAATTTCGGCAAGCATTGATTTCAGAATTGCATTTGCGGGGAATTTTGCTTTCACGGTTTCATCTTCAAGCTCTTTGATAACGGCAGGAAAATCCTTTTCACCGATACTCACGACATATTTTGTTTTGTTCATAAGCACTTTTATCAATTGAGGTGCGTTGTTTTCACTGATTGCAAGTGTTTGAATTTTTTCGACTGTTTCAAGGGCAGATCTTGGTTTCCCCTCAGATTCAAAGCCGGCGACTTCTTTCCACTCATTTTCGTAACTGCTGAATTTTTCAGGAGGAGTATAAGTTTGTTTTGTGACCTCTTCTAAGTTGTTTTCTTCAGCTTTTTTATCAGCCGGTTTTCCACAGCAGAAAAGCATTAAAAAAGAAAGCGCCGACACAAAAATCATCAGTTTTCTCATGGTTTTCTCCAAAGATGGTTGCGAAACAGAAAATTATAGTGAAAAAATGAATGTTTATCAAGTTTTGGGAAATAGCGGGATTAGTATTTTTTGCCTGAAACGACCTGAGCGATATTATAGTTTTCAGAACCCATTGCATCAAGATTATTAAGAATATCAATGAAGTATATTGCGGCACCGCCTTGACATATCTTTTCTCTTATCCTGTCAAAATGTTCGATCTTGGCATCTTTGACCATTTTTTTAAGCCGGATGCTTTTTGCAAGGGCTTTTTCGGTATATGACGGATTTTTAATGTCGCTTTTAAAAAATTCCATTGATTCAGTGAAATAACCGATGTTTTCATTAATAATGCGGTTGACAATTTCCACGGCATTGCTTGAAAAACAAAGCTGTTTTCTTGTCATTTTATCAAGGATCACAGAAATATTTTCCACATAATCTGCAACTTTTTCAAGATTATGTGCAAGTCCGATATAACTTCCGACAATATTTGCGTCTTTCAAAGTAAGTGCTCTTGATGATATGGCAAGGAGAAATTGAGTAATATAGAACTGATATTTGTCTATCCGGTCTTCATTTTTTAAGATGATGTCGCATATTTCAACAATTTTATCCGGATCATTCACCGTCATTTGTTTTAAAAGGTTCATGCTGTTGATGACATATTCGCTCATTACAAGAAGTTCTTTTTCAGACTCCATTATCGCCATGGAAGGTGTTTCTATCATGTTGTAATCAATGCTGATGAAGTTTTCGGGAAGATCGTCGTCATTTTTCGCTTTGTCTGGAAAAATTGAGTTGACAAGTTTTGCCAGCGGTCCGATGAGAGGAAGAAAAACAATAAGGTTGATAACATTGAAAACCGTATGCCCCATCGCAATGTGTACTGTGAGATTTTTCGTGGAAAGTCCGGGGGTTATCATTTCAATAAGATCTTTAAAAGGATAAAAGACCGTTAATATCAGCATTACGCCGGCTGTTTTGAAAAGAGTCTGGGCAAGTGCCGCTCTTTTTGCATTGACCGATCCGCCGATGCTTGCAAGAATTCCGGTGATGGTTGTTCCGATGTTGCTCCCCATGACAATTGCCAAAGAGCCGTCAAAATTAATGAGTCCCTGAGATGCAAGGGCGATAACTATACCGACAACCGCAGAGCTTGACTGAACAACAGCAGTGGTTATAGTTCCGACAAAAACACCTAATATCACTGAAGAATATGTGTGCCCGTCAATACTTTTGAAAAGTGAGATGAACTGTTCACTGCTTTTTAACGGGGCAAACCCGTCTTTCATTGTGTTCATGCCGAGAAACAGTATGCCGAATCCGAAAAGTATCTCGCCCATATACTGCCAGGTTTTGTTTTTTGAAAAGAATCTGATGAAAACGCCGATACCTATCGTCGGCATTGCATAGGCAGAAATGTCCAGAGTAACTATCCAGCCCGTAACTGTTGTTCCCACCGCCGCTCCAAGCTCAACACCGATCGCCTGCTGAACGGTCATGAGCGCGGCATTTACAAACCCGATCGCCATTACAGAAGTTGCTGAGCTTGACTGAATGATCGCGGTTATCACAAATCCGACAAAAACCCCGACAAAACGGTTAGTTGTAAGAACTTTCAGGATTTTCCGAAGACGATCTCCCGCCGCTTTCTGCATCCCTTCGCTCATGATCTTCATTCCCATCAGGAAAAGACCGAGCCCGCCAACTGTTTGAAATATGACCAGTTTCCAATCCATGAATATCTCCGGAACCGTAATTGTTAAGAAACAGTTAATTTTCCGTTAAGGATATTAGCAGGAAAAGATTTCAATTCAACTAAATTTGTAAAAAAGTTCTTTTGTGAAACACTACTTCAAAAGAAAATCGAGAATGTTTTTAACTGCCTGATCATAATAGACTTTTTCTTCATTCAGGATTTCATGAAGTGCGTTTTCGATGACAACTTTCGTGCTGTTTTTCATGTTTTTTAAGACTCTGTCCTGTCTAAAGTTATCGACAACGGTGTCTGCTCCTGCCTGAAGAAGAAGAGTCTGAGTGCTGAATGCAGGAGAGCCGATTTCAATTTCTTTCATTGCGCGGATACTTTCCACAACCCATCTGTTGGTTGGTCCGCCGAGAGCAAAGTCCGGATTATGTTTAAGAAAAATTTTCTGTTTTTCAAAATTCTCCAAACTGTGTGTGATGTCATTATTTTCAAAAGGAGAGTCTGGATCATATTCCTTTTTGCCGGGAACGAACTCCTTGTCTTTACCTAATGTGCAAAATAGTTTTGCAAGAATGTTAATGATATTTTCAGGAACATGGCCGAAGTTTATTCCCCACATTGGAGAAGAGAAAACCATTTTGTTGAATAAATTCAAGCGTTTTTCAAGAAGGAATGAAACAGCTCCTCCCATTGAGTGGGATATTGAAAAAATTGGAATACCGCTTCTTTTTTCAGGAAGCACCTTTTTTTTGAGAAAATAAGCGGCATCGTCAATGAAATGGTCAAAATTCTCGACATAACCTTTCTGATGATTTTCCAAAATTCTTTCGCTTGCACCCTGACCCCTGTGATCCATTGTAAAAACTGTGATGCCTGCATTGTTAAGATCATTGAAAAAATGTTCGTATTTCAAATAATATTCAGCTCTTCCTGTAAGAAAAAGTGCAATGGATTTTTCATTCCCTGCTTTGAAAACATCAAAAGCGATATTCGATCCGTTGACAGGGCTGTGGAAGTACTGCATTATATTATGAATTCCTGAATCTTGTCACATTCTCCCGTTATCGAAAACGGAGTCCCGTCTTTTATTACAAAAGTATTTTCTATACCGATAATGCCGTATTCCGGGATGAACACTTTCGGTTCAAGTGCAATGACCATATTGTTTTCAAGAGGGATCTTCTGCTTTTCGGCAACAACAGGGAGCTGATTTACTTCAGTTCCGATGCCGTGACCGATGAATTTCACTTTCTGCTCATATCCCATGAAATTTCCTTTCCAGGAATATTTTTCGAGCTCTTTTAAAGCAAATCGGTATATCTCTTCACCTGTTTTTCCCGGCACAAGCAAGCACTTAATATTATTGAGATACTCGTTCAATTCCTCATATGTTTTTTTTATTTCTTCTGCCGGCTCACCGATAAAAAAAGTTCGTGTGCTGTCTGCACAGTATCCATAGTGACAGCCGACAAAATCTATAACAAAACTGTTTTTTATCACTTCACCGCTTGCGCCCTGTGCTACAGCAGGGGAAAGACCAATGCCGCCGATCGGAAAATCGGTGTATGTCGGAACAAGAGAAGATTCACCAGTAACGACTAGGCCCATCGAAGCTTCCATGTTTGAGCCTCTTACCCAGAAAAGTCCCTGATGCCCGAGCTCTTTTTTTGCGAATTTTTCAATTTCCGCCTGAATGTCGATGTCTCTGTCGCCCTGCCTAAAAACCTTTTTTGCATGTGCCATAACAGACTTGTTCATCTCACCGGCTTTTTTCATCAGGTCAAGCTCTGCGTCGCTTTTGATCATTTTTGTCAGCGAAAGGGGAAGTGAGCAGTCAGCCGGATCTTTTTCGAGGGCAAATTTTTTCTTGTAGAAAAGATATTCAGAAACTGTTGTAACATCAAGAGGAAGAGACCAAGCCCCTTTTATCATTGATGATATTCCGTACTCATCCCAGCTTTTTACACATTGGGGCGATTCCACCTGCGCCCTTAAGAGATTTTTCCTTACAAAATAGACACATTCCCCGTCTTTTTTAATTATCAGAGTCCCTTTCTGAACAGATCCCGTAAAATAAAAAATGTCCTGATTGGAAGTTAGAACGGCACAGTCAATGCTGAATGTTTCCAAATACTTGGCAAATCTCAACACCCTTGAATTCAGTTCTGAAAAATTAAAAAGTTGAAACATGGTCATCTCCTGAAAACTACCAGATTATTGCGTTCCATGACTTTTCATCAAGCAGTTTTGTTGTGTAATGAATCGCAGATATTGCGTGATATGTCGCATCGAGTCGCAGTTCATTTATATCGGGTCTTAAAGCTGTTGCACCGATCACTTTTTCAGGTCGTTTGATCCAGTATGTGTCTTCAGGTTTGAACTGCAGTCCAAGAAGGTATCCGAGCGTTCCCTTAAGAATTTTTCCGTAGTATTTTATTCTGTTTTCATCTTTAAGTTCAAGCGCAAGGGCATATGCCTGAGAAAGACCTTCGGAATATACTGCGGTTGATGCGAATTGAGTGTCAAGAGCACCCTGTCTTCCGGGAACGGCATCTCTTCCAAGAGGAGTATATTTTTTGAGCATCCAGTCCATAAGTGTAAAGACAAATTCGGCATGTTTTTTATCTTTTGTGACCATATATGTTTCCTGATAAGCTCTTATCTGCCATGGAACAAACGGTCCGTCCTGATTTTCTGTTTTGTTCCAGAACGCTCTGTAGTATGGAAAAGCTTTTTCCACAGCTTTGAGCGCAGGCTCATATTTTGAGTGTTTATAGTACCTTATCAATACAAGCAAAGTTTCTCCCGGATAGTACATCTGGTCAATGTCCCTGAGCGGCCGGTAAAAATCGGTTTTAAGTCTGCCGTTTTCCTCCTGAAGAGAAATTATCGCATCTGCCATGAGCTTCATATCCTCTTTGTACGAAGGATCGTAAAGCTCTGTCATCGCACCGAGAAGGAATGCTGTCCCTGCAATGCTTGAAACAGCTCTGTGCTCTTTCCAGTCGAGATATTTATAACCGTTTTCAAGTTTCAGTCCGCTTCTGAAAAGTTCTATCGCTTTTTTTACACTTGCTATCATCCTTTCATCTTTTCTGTCACGGGCAATTTCAGCAAGAACAAAAAGTCCGTTCAGGTTCCTCAAAGCCCAGTCATCATCAGGTTCAAGGTCTTTTGAGGGGAAGAAAGTGTACATATATCTTCCATTCTTAAGCTGGTTTTTCATATACCATTCAAATGCCAAATCAACACTTTTTATAAGATCGTCCCTCGTTACTGATTCAACAGGTACCACGGTTCTTGAAAAGGCGATCTCCTTTGTTTCGTCCATTCCTTCTGCAAGAACGAAATCCTGAGTCATGAAAGCTGTCAGCTTGCTTTCCTGCCATCCGTTCTCAGCCATTCCGGCATCAATGGAGATTTGTCTTAAAAGCTCTGTAGCATCAGCGATCTGTCTTCTTGCTATCTGGGTTGAAAGTATTGTTGCGATCTTTCCTTCCTTTGAAACTGAAAATCCCATCCCCTGTTTCATTTTAAGGGAAACAGCCTGCTCGGACGGTTTTATATTTATTGCCGAATGAACCACTGAAATCTCGATGGAAGCGAGGTTTGCGTTGTCAACTTTTATTGATTTCACGATCTCTTTTATTGCATTTTCAAGTTTTGATGAAGCTGAAAAAGTGACTCCGGTCATTTCCCCTTTTCTGAAAACTGAAACTGCAAGTCCGACATTTCTTTTTGAAAGGGATTCTGGAATGTCAGCGATTACACCACTTTCATCACAAGCTCCGTCAGCATAACACTTGATTTTCTCTGCAATGAAATGGGCTTCATTAAGGGTCAGTTTTTCATTGTTGAAAGCTTCTATCTGTGCGACCAGAGGTATTTTTGAACGGTCTCTTACAACGGAAAACTCGGTTTTCCCCAAAAAAATTCCGTCAACTTTCACTGCGATCGTCCATGTCCCGGCCTTTAAAGGTCCGCTTCCTTTATAGTGAATGGTCGAATTTTTCCAGTCCGGCGACATGTTCATTATTTTTGTGTATGCCTTTTTCCCTTCCGGATCAAACCAGATGAACTCTGCATCATATTTGTTTTTTACAGGATTCCAGAAACCTCTTACAGCGTGATTTGTCTCATCTGTAGAGAGTGTGTCACGCACTTCTGTCAATCCGCCGTTCCCCCCCGGCCTAGGCATTCCTACAACAAGGCCTGTAAGATTCCCTGAAAATTTTTCCGGAACCTCAGGTTTTGATGAACACGATGAAAGAAAGGAAAAAGTAAATAAAAGAGAGATGATAACGATCAGATTCAGAAATCTCTTTAAAAACATAACAACCTCATAAAAATATTAAAAAACAGACCTGATATTACACAAAAGTAAAAGAAATGACAATTTTTGGATAAAAAAAACCCCGGGACAAACCCGGGGTATGAAAATCAGAAAACCAAACTCTTATTGAGCTGTAAATGTAAGACCTGAACCAACTCCAAGCTGTGTTGAAGAAATCCCAAGAGCATAGACACATTCAAAGTTACCAGCAGAATCAAATTTTATAACTGCAAAACTACATTGTAAACTTGTATAAGGTCCTATTTCAGTTATGCCTGAAGGAACAGGTTTGCCGCACTGTAAATTCATAGAATAATCAAGACCTAAATTTTGTCCATCAAGATTATAATCATCAAAAGAGGAATAGTCTTCTCCTTGATTCGATGTTGCATAGTAAGAAATAGTCAATCCTGTTGCCATTGTCGGAAGAGTTGTTGTTCCCATTGTTCCGCTGAAAGAATGAACCTGCTGAATGTAATCCGCAGAGGGATCAAGATTTCCTGAAGGAGCTGTCGGAGAAATATTTGGAGTATTAAGATTTACAGTGATTGTTCCATAAGAGCTGTCACCCGCAAGAGAACCTTCGATTGGGCATGGAGTGATCTGAGCACTTGCATCCTGAAAACCGCCCTGACCATCAGGAAGAGCTGTCGGATGATAAAGAGTCATTGTTCCGGTAATTTTAACTCCGCCTGTGCCTGTGTCACCAGTGTTGCCAGTGTTGCCTGTGTCACCGGTGTTACCAGTATCGCCAGTGTTGCCAGTGTTGCCTGAGTCGCCTGAGTTGCCTGTGTTGCCTGTGTTGCCAGTGTCACCGGTATTGCCTGAGTCGCCTGTGTTTCCTGTGTTACCAGTGTTGCCTGTGTTGCCTGTGTCACCGGTGTTACCAGTATCGCCGCCTTCATCAACGCAACCGGCTTTGTCGCCAGTTTCTTTGCAAGTCTTTCCTTCGTCTGCACAATCTTTACTGTCCCATTCTCCAATAGTGTTGCACCACAGCAGAGTGGTGTCGGCACATTTCATTTCACCAGCTGTACATGATTCTGATTCTTCGGAACCGCAACTTACTGCAAAAAATGCAAGTGTTACAAGTACCATAGCGAGCAAAAGTTTCTTCATTAAAATACCTCCAAAAAAAATATAAAATTCGGTACGAACCGCAAATCCACAGCAAAGGATTTTACACTTGAGCAACATTCTGTCAAGCAAATTCTGAGTTATAAAAATTGTTGCGTTTGAAAAATTATAAACTTCGAAAAAGTATCGAATTTGAAAAAAATGTATTTTTAAATATGTCATTTTTTTAATACATAAATTTTCAACATTAAAAAAATAGGTCGAAAAAAAAGTTTTTAAATTCTGCAACATTTTGAAATCACTTAAAAAAAAACATTATAAAAAAATATTTGCATTTTGATTTTAAAGTGTAAAATATTGTTCAGGAGCAACTGGCTACATTTTTTAAGTTTTTTTGAAAAAAAGGGGGTGTTATGAAAAAAGAAATGAGAGCTGTTGAAGAAGAAGTGCCACTTGTCGTCGGTCTTAGTGCACTAAGACCATTAAGTTCCTTTTCCTCAAAGCAGTGTTCAACTGCTTCATTGTTTCAAAGAAAATTTTTTCCTGAATCAAGTCAGAGTGACTGGACAAGCTGGAAATGGCAGATCCAGAATAGCATTACCGATGCAAAGAAACTTTCGGAAATGTTCACTTTGACAAAAGATGAACTTGATGCCCTGAACAGTGGCGAAGTGACACTTCCTTTCAGAATCACCCCCTACTATGCATCTCTGCTTTACGGCAGAGAAAGCGATTATGCTCTCAGAAAAACCATGATACCTCTTTCCAGTGAATTTACTACAGGTTTCGGGGAAAGCGGGGATCCGTTGTGTGAAGAACACATGTCTCCTGTTCCCAATGTTGTTCACCGCTATCCCGACAGAGTTCTTTTTCTTGCGACAGAGTTCTGCAGTTCATATTGCAGATACTGCACAAGACACAGAGTTGTAGGGAACAAGAACGAACTCCACAGGTTCAGTTCAAAATCATGGGAGAACGGAATCAATTACATTGCATCTCATCCTGAAATAAGAGATGTCCTCATTTCCGGAGGAGACCCTCTTACAATGCCTGATGCAAGGATCGACTACCTCCTTTCAAGATTGCGCTCAATTCCTCATATCGAGATCATCAGGATAGGGACAAAGGTTCCGGCTGTTCTTCCTCAGAGAATAACACCGAAACTTGTAAGAATGTTGAAAAAATATCATCCGCTGTTTCTCAGCATTCATTTTACCCATCCGGATGAGATGACTCTTGAAACATCTGTTGCATGCAGAATGCTTGCAGATGCCGGAATTCCTCTTGGAAGTCAGACTGTTCTGCTTAAAGGTGTGAATGATGATCCCAAGACATTGACCGATCTTTATCACAGACTGCTCATGGTGCGTGTAAGACCTTATTATCTTTATCAGTGTGATCCTGTTCAGGGATCTTCCCATTTCAGGACAAGTGTGGAAACAGGTTTGAAGATAATTGAACATATAAGGGGATTTACAAGCGGATATGCTGTGCCGACTTATGTTATTGATGCTCCCGGCGGCGGAGGAAAGATCCCGATACTGCCTGACTATTATCAGGGAAGGGATGACAAGTATGTTTACTT
Organism: uncultured Spirochaetales bacterium; assembly: GCA_964630905.1. Lineage (GTDB taxonomy): Bacteria > UBP6 > UBA1177 > UBA1177 > UBA1177 > JAGOEX01. The sequence goes on from CAZVWR010000011.1 coordinate 36,782, forward strand.
GAAGAACTTTGAGGGAAACAAATACCGGTATCCCGATCCGGTAAGTGCTCCATCACTTTAGTTTACCTTATTTTACAGGTGAAAAATGAAAATCGGTTTTACATATGATCTCAAGGATGATTACCTTAAAATGGGTTTTTCTGCAGTTGAAGTTGCTGAATTTGATACTGTAGAAACGATCGAGGGTATTGAGAATTCACTAAAGAAACTCGGTTATTCCGTTGACAGGATCGGATCTGTAAAATCGCTCATTCAGCGACTTGCCGCAGGGGAGAAGTGGGATGTTGTTTTTAATATCGCTGAAGGTGTCAGTGGCATAGGAAGGGAGGCCGCTGTTCCTGCGATACTCGATGTTTATAATATTCCTTATGTGTTTTCCGATCCGATGGTGCTTTCGCTTACACTTCACAAAGGGATGGCAAAGAGAATTGTGAGAGACGCAGGAATAAAAACGCCTCAGTTTCACATAGTTTACTCTGTTGATGACATAAAAAATGTTAATATCCCTTATCCTCTTTTTGCAAAACCGCTTTCCGAAGGGACAGGCAAAGGGATCGGTGCATTGTCAATGATAAGCAGCAGCGATGATCTTGAAAAAGCGTGTCTGCAAATGCTTAAAGAATACAATCAGCCGGTGCTTGTTGAAAAATTTCTTCCGGGCCGCGAATTTACTGTAGGAATAACCGGAACAGGCAGCGATGCAAAAGTTGTCGGAATGATGGAGATAAACTTTCTTGCCGAAGCGGAAAGTGCCGCATACGGACTTGTTAATAAGAAAAATTATGAAAAACTGATGAAATACACTCTTCCTGAAAAGGATATATATGATAAGTGTGCTGAAACTGCACTTGCCGCATGGAGAGTTCTTGAGTGTCGTGACGGGGGAAGAATTGACCTGAGAAATAATGAGTCCGAAGAACCGGAATTCATCGAAGTCAATCCTCTTGCGGGGCTTAATCCAATTGATTCAGATCTTCCCATTCTTTCAAGGATGAACGGTCTGGATTATGACGGACTGATAAAACAGATCATGGATTCAGCAATAAAGAGGATTTTTAATGGAAAAAAACAGCAGTCATGAGATTCTGATCTTTCATCAGTTTGTCCCTGATGATGCCCTTCCCGACGAAAAAGATGTTCTAGTTCAGGCGGAAGAGATCTCAAAAGTACTTATCAGAGCAGGTTATAGCGTAAGAGCTGTTCCTGTAGATAACAACTTTCTTTTTGTTTCTGAGATCTTAAAAAAGCCGTATGCCGCTTTTAATCTCGTTGAAACATTCAACGGAAGTGCGGTCAACGCCCATCTTGTTCCGCTTATGCTTGAGCAATTCGGAATCCCTTTTTCGGGCAATTCATCTTCGGCGATATTTCTGACGACCAACAAACTTCTGACAAAAGAAATCCTTTTTGCCAACAATATTCCCACTGCAAACTGGCACATTAAAGGAAGAGATGAGCCTTTTCAGAAAGATCTCTATATTTTGAAACCGGTTTCTGAAGATGCCTCTATCGGGATAACTGATGAAAATCTGAAAACACTTGAAAGCTCGGAGCAGGCGGGTGCCGCAATAGAATACTTTGAAAAAAAATACGATCTCCCATATTTCTGCGAAAAATTTATTGACGGAAGGGAGTTTAATGTTTCAGTAATAGGGAATAAAGGTGAGCCGAGGGTTCTTTTTCCTGCCGAAATGATCTTTTTTCAGGAAGGTCACGAAAACAAGATTCTGTGTTATGACTCGAAGTGGAACGAAGAATCTGAAAAATATGATTCATCCAGAAGATCGTTCGATCTTGGAGACGAAGACAGAAAACTGATAAAAAAACTGAAATCCATTTGTGAAAAATGCTGGAAAATATTCGGCCTTTCTGGTTATGTGAGAGTAGATTTCAGAGTTGACAGAAAAAATAATCCGTATGTTCTTGAGATAAATGCAAATCCATGTCTCAGTCCTGACAGCGGGTTATTTGCGGCGGCTAAAAATGAAGGGTTGTCATATGATGATTTAATAAACATTATTCTGGCGGAGGCTGAAAATGAAAATAAGGGAAAAAATAGTTAAGACAGACCTTGAACATATCAGAAAAATTCTTGAATCCACAGAGTTTTTCTATGATTTTGAAGTTGCAACAGCTGTTGAACTCGGAGAGGAAACTCTTGCAAAAGGAGATGCCAGCGGATATCACTTTATTTTTCTTGAAGATGAAGATTTCAAACCGTATGCATTTGGAATATTTGGCGAAATAGCTTGTACAAAAAACAGATGGGATCTTTACTGGCTTGGCGTTCTCCAGTCGCTCAGAGGAAAAGGAGTCGGATCTGTTTTAATGAAAACATGTGAAGATGCAATTGCAAAAAAAGGGGGGAAAATCGTTTATATCGAAACCTCTGCCAGAGATCAGTATCTTCCCACAAGAGAATTCTATGTGAAAAGAGATTATTTTATTGAAGCAATTCTCAAAGATTTCTACGACGACGGTGACGGAAAAGTCATCTATTCAAAGCGGCTCGGTTGATCAAAAGCACCGTTTTTTCTCATTGCTTCAAAAAGAGCGACACTGACGGCACTTGAAAGGTTGATGCTTCTCACTTTTGTGTCCATGATGGGTAAAAACACGGTATTATCTTGATATTTTTGAAGTATTTCATCACTAAGCCCGAGACTTTCGCAACCGAAAACAAGGTGATCTCCCGGTTGAAAATCGGTCATGTCATATCTCTTTTTCCCTTTTTTTGAGAAAAAGTGCATTCTGCTTAAATCGTTATTTTCAAAATAATCCTGCACGCTTTCCCACAAAATAACATCAACGAACTGCCAGTAGTCAAGTCCGGCTCTTTTGAGCATTGTGTCATCAATTGAAAAACCGAGCGGCTTAACAAGATGAAGCCGGCATTTTAATGCGAGAACAGTTCTTGCGATGTTTCCGGTATTCTGCGGAATCTCAGGATTTATCAGAACAACATTGAACATTCAAACTCCGTTAAAAACACTCCTTTTTAACTGTTTTTGCACAAAACACAATACCTGTTTTGAACAAATTTGCACAAAACAGATGGGGTGTTTTCCCAAAAAACCGCATTTGACAGCAAAAATTGATCTATTCTGACCGCTGGAATTTATCTGCCGAATTTTCCTTTTTCGCTTTTATTGAATTCTTTCACTTTTTTAGCGATCTCTTTTTCCCATTCTTTTTTCATCTGCTGTTTTGATTTCGTTTTCCGCTGCTCAAGAAGAGCCAGTTCCGCTTGCAGTGAAAGATAATTCTGATATCTTCCCTGATCAAGCTCTCCTGTTTCAAGTGCGTTGGCTATTGCGCAACCCGGTTCTCCATTGTGAGTACAGTCTGAGAATCTGCATTTTGACATGATGTCTTCAATGTCTTCAAAAACCGCAGAAATACTTTCCTCTTCTCCCCAGAACTGAATTTCACGCATTCCGGGAGTATCAATAAGCATCGCTCCGTTATCCATGAGAAAAAGCTGTCTTGTCGTTGTTGTGTGCCGGCCTTTATGAACAGAATCGCTTATTTCGTTCACGCTCTGGATCTCTTTTCCAAGGAGCACATTCACGATTGTTGATTTGCCTACCCCTGAAGAACCGAGCAGAGCAACAGTTTTCCCGGCGATCAGATACGGCTTCAGTGTTTCAATGTGATTTTCCCTTGCTGAAACTGCGTGAACCGGCACACCGGGAGAAACGGTTTCAACTTCTGAAATGATTTCTTCAATATTTTCAAACAGATCTGATTTGTTAAGTATTACAACAGGTGACGCACCGCTATTCCATGCAAGTGTGAGATATCGCTCAATCCGTCGCAGATTATAGTTTTCGTCAAGCCCTGTCACGATGAAAACTGTGTCAATATTTGCAGCAACTATCTGTTCTTCAGTTATCCCGCCGCTTTTCCTCTTATTTGATCCGGCAACATTCCTTGAAAAACTGCTTTTCCGCTCAAGAACTGCATGAATTACAGCAAAATCATCTTCAACAGTTACAGCAACCCAGTCACCCACAGCAGGAAAATCAGATCTTACAACTGCCTGATGAAGAAATTTGCCGGAAACACGGGCATGTATTTCGCCGTTTTCCATCATAACAGTGTAAAGTTCCTTCTGTTCGTTTATCACTCTTGCAGGAAGAAAACCCTGCTCCTCAAATTCATAAAACAATGCTTTAAAATATCCGTTAAACCCTAAATCATTAATGTTCATTATGTAAACCCTCAAAAATATAAGTTATTTAATTTACTAAATTTCTAATCCAGAAACAGGACTTCTTCAGACTGGAAACAGACTATAAACCTACTCTTGCTTTACCAGACTCTCAGGAAGTTCACTGTTAAAAACATCACCCTCATCAAAACCTCCATACCAGCAACAATAACAGAAGGAATTTATCCCCGTTTTAATAATTGTCAATCAAAAAACCCTGAAATCTTCAAATACAAAATTGATTTGGAAAAGGGTTTTTTGGGTATTTATGGGTATAAATGCGGGTATCGGTTATTTCAAGCCGTTAATAATATTGAGTTTCTGGAAATGTTCGATGACTTCACTGACCGGCAGTCCGATCACATTTGAATATGAGCCGTTGATGCTTTTCACCATAAAGGCGCCGATTCCCTGAACTGCATAAGCGCCTGCCTTGTCATAAGGTTCATCAGTGTCGCAGTAATCTGAGATCTCTTCACTTGAAAGTTTCTTGAATGTGACATCGCTTTTGACAAAAAATGTATCAACTGTGTCATTAAAAAATATTGCTACACCCGTGAAAACCGAATGAGTTCTGCCGCTTAGCTTTGATATCATATTTATCGCATCATCTTTGTCCGCCGGTTTATTTATGATCTCGTCATCAATGACAACTATCGTGTCGGCACTTAAGAGCGGAGTTTTTGTCCCGACGATATGAGCGACAGCATTTCCTTTCTGAAGAGCAAGCGAAACGACAACTTCCTGCGGAGTCAAGGCAGGATCAACTGTTTCATCGGTATCGGGTTTAATGATCTTCAGGTCAAAACCGAAACAGCCAAGAAGCTCCCGTCTCCTCGGAGAACCGGATGCAAGTATGAGATTTTTCATTCTTTCCTCCTGAAAAAACTGTGAAATATGCCTTTTGTGGCGGTTTGTGTCAAGATTTTAATTGTTTGCAAAAGTACGAAAGTTTGACTAATAAACAAAGCTGTTTAAACTTTAACGGGTAATTAAACGGAGGGTGTGTTTTGAAACTGAAACTGATACTTCTTTTTGCTGCTGCTTCTCTTTTCTTCTCCATTTTTTCCTGTGCAAGCAGTGAGGCAAAAGCAGAAAAAGCAAAATCTGAATCTGATCCGGAAATTGGCGAGGCATCGATGAAAGGTGGAGAAAGAGTGGCGATCAGAGGTTATACTGCAGACAAGGAAATGAACAAGAAAATGAAGCAGCTTGACCTTGAGATCATTGACTGCTACAAACAGTTCACACCGATTGGCAATGTATCAGATATGACGATAAAATACAACATTATCATTGACGAGTCGGGATTTATTGAAAAAGCGTCATACAAAAGAGGGGCTTCTTCTTTTAACAAAATCGCTGAATGTATAGCAAAAGACATGAAAGAACTCCCGTTCAGGCCCGGAGAACTCAGAGAGCTTGACTACACCCTTGTTTTCAAGCCGCTCAAGCAGAAAAAGCAGGTCAATCCGGATGATAAAAGATCAAAAATGATACTGTCGCTGTCTGAAATGAAAAAATTCAGAACTTGCTATGAAGAAGCAGCGGCTAAAGTTCCCGGAATAAGTGGAAATTTCACAATAAAATTCATTGTCACAGAAGAAGGAAAAGCCGAAGATATGAAAATCACCGGCAACACTTTTCCCGATGCGAAAGTTCCTCTTTGTGTTGTGAAAAAGCTTTCAGAAACTTTTTTTCCGGAAGGGGAATCGGACGATTTTGTCGAAGTTACTTTCAAATATGTTTCGGCAAATCCTCCAAAAATGAGAAAATCGATGGATATTGATATGTAATCTTGTCAGGAGATCAAAATGAGCAAGAGAAAAATGAGCCGTGTCAATTTTAAAGTCGATGCGCTGATCAACTATAACGATATGAAAAAAGTTTGCAGCGTCAGGGACTTAAGCCTTTCAGGGATATATCTTGCAACAGATCTTGACATCTCTGTCGGAAAGATCGTGAACCTGACTGTAAAAATTATTTCAGACTCAACTGTGGGAGAAATAGAAATTACCGGAATTGTTGTAAGAAAAGATCACGACGGCCTTGCTCTGGAATTTTCCGACCTGCCGATCGATTCATATCTTTTTTTGAGGAATGTCGTTGTCTATAACAGCGGTGACCCTGAAGCGATAGATCAGGAGTACAGAAGACACCTCGCTTCAAGAAAAATGCGATCTCCCGGGGACTTATGAGATTTTTGAGATCTGAGTTCATATACAGTGCTGTTTTTGCCGCAATACTTTTTGCAATAATATTTCAGGGCGGGGCGACACTTTCAATAATTCCTCCAGTCGTTGCGATAGGGCTCGCTTTCCTCACAAAACAGGTGATAATCTCTTTGTTCTGCGGTGTCTGGTCAGGGGCAGTTATAGTTCTCATGAATAACGGCAATTCTTTAACATATTCATTTTTCTCAGGATTTTTAAAAACGATTGATAACTATGCCGTAAAAGGGCTTAATGATGAATCTCACATAATGATAGTTCTTTTTTCGCTTATGATCGGCGGAATGGTCGGCATAATAACAGCTTCCGGCGGAATGCACGGAATAGTTGCATCTCTTTCAAAAAGGACCGACACCCCTTCAAAATCACTTATCCTTACATGGGCGGCGGGGCTTTTCATTTTCTTTGACGATTACGCAAACACCCTCATTGTCGGAAATTCGATGCGTCCATTGACCGACAGCCACAAAATAAGCCGCGAAAAGCTCAGTTTCATTGTTGATTCAACGACCGCTCCGGTGGCATCTGTGGCACTTTTAAGCACATGGGTCGGTTATGAAGTGGGGCTGATAGGGGACGCTCTCAAGGCATCGGGGGTCCAAAGCGATCCCTACACTGTTTTCATATATTCCCTGCCATACAGATTTTATGCGATACTGCTTCTTGTTTTCATTCCGGTATATGTTGTCATGAAAAGAGATTTCGGTCCGATGCTCAAGGCAGAAAAAAGAGCGGTGAAAGGCTTTGTTGAAGATGACGGTTTAGAGCCTGAAGATTTCAATTCATTTAAAAAGATAGACCCTGCAAAATGCAGATGGTACACCGCCGCTATTCCGATAATCACATTGATTGTGGTGACAGTTTCCGGAATAATTGTAAGCGGTTACTCGGCCTTTGAAGGTTCCGCTCCATCGTTAAAGGAGATCATTGCCTCCGCAGATTCTTTCCGTGTTCTGATATGGGGATCTCTCCTCGGTTCGATTACAGCCGCTGTTTCAATGATACTTAACCGGACAGGTTCAGTTTCAACAGCCGTTTCATCATGGGTGGAAGGGGTTAAATCAATGGTGACGGCAGTGATAATTCTTGTCCTTGCATGGGCATTGAGTGCCGTTGTCACAGAGCTAAAGACCGCGGAATACATCTCTTTTCTGCTTTCAGGAACAATTCCTGTGTGGTCTTTACCGGCACTTGTGTTTGTTACAGCATCTATTGCGAGTTTTGCAACAGGGACATCGTGGGGAACCATGGCGCTTCTTTTCCCGACAGCTCTTCCTCTTGCCGTAACGATGGCTCAGAATGCTTCCATCAATTTAGAAACATTCATTTTTTCTGTAACCGGAGCGATCCTTACCGGTGCAATTTTCGGTGATCACTGCTCTCCGATCTCAGACACAACGATCATGTCAAGCATGTCATGCAGAGTAAGCCATATCGAACATGTGAGAACGCAGCTTCCGTATGCTTTTGCAATAGGTCTTGTTTCCCTTTTCTTCGGTTATCTTCCGGCAGGATTTTTTGTTAATCCGTTTGTTCTTATAATTGTTCAAATTGCTGTAATTATAATGATTTTTAGATATTTTGGAAAAAAAGCAAATAATGGCGAAAAAGGGGGTTTAAATGTTGACAGATTATGAAATTGCATCTTCCGTTAGTCCGCAACCCATTGAAAAAATTGCAGAAAAAATGGGTCTGAAAAGCGATCATGTCATCCCGTGGGGGAGAAATGTGGGGAAAATATGCCTCAAAGCTAAAGATATGCACGAACCGAAGGCAAAAATGGTCCTTGTCACTGCGATGACACCCACTCCGGCAGGAGAGGGAAAAACCACTTTAAGCATCGGACTTTCCGAAGCTCTCAACAAGATAGGAAAAAGATCGATAGTAACTTTGAGAGAACCTTCGCTGGGTCCTGTTTTCGGAGTGAAAGGCGGTGCGGCTGGAGGAGGCTTTTCTCAAGTAATTCCGATGGATTCTATAAATCTTCATTTTACCGGCGACATCCATGCTGTCACTTCGGCACACAATCTTCTGACAGCACTTCTTGACAATGATTACAGTCGAGTTGAGCAGAAATGTCTTCTTCCAAGAGAAATAATCTGGAACCGCGTTCTTGATATGAATGACAGAGCTTTAAGAAACATGGTTATCGGTCTTGGGAAAGATGCCGGAATGGTGAGAGAAAGCCGTTTTGACATCACAGCTTCCTCGGAAATAATGGCGATCCTCGGTCTGAGCAGGGATATGGCGGACCTTAAAAAAAGGTTGTCGAACATAATAATTGCAGAGACTAATGACGGGATTCCCTTGAGAGCCGGCGGACTTAATGCATCAGGTGCTCTGGCTATACTTCTAAAAGATGCTATAATGCCAAATCTTGTCCAGACTCTTGAAGGAAATCCGGCACTTATCCACACAGGGCCTTTTGCAAACATCGCCCACGGAACGAATTCTGTCATAGCAACCGACATTGCAAGAAGATATGCCGACATGGTAGTAATTGAAGCCGGTTTCGGAAGTGATCTGGGTGCTGAGAAATTTTTTAATCTTGTAAGCAGATCGGAAGGAATGGTTCCGCCTGATGTTGTTGTCATAGTCGCAACAATAAGAGCTCTCAAATTTCATGGCGGAGTAAAGCTGAAATCTCTTACTGAGCCTAATGTTACGGCAGTGGAAAAAGGTTTTGCAAACCTTAAGAAACATATTGAGAACATGCAGTCCTTCAACCGTCCGGTCGTTGTCGCCCTGAACAGATTCGGCTCAGATACAGCACAAGAGATTGAAATCATTAAAGATCTTGTAAAAGAAGCCGGGTCACAGTGTTTTGAGGCAAATGTCTGGGCTGAAGGGGGCAGTGGCGGAATTGATCTTGCAAAAGCGGTCTATGAACTCAGTCAGGCATATCACGGTGAGATTAACTACACCTACTCATTAAAGGACGAACCTGTTGAAAAGATTAGAAAAATAGCTAAGAATATATACGGTGCCAAAGATATTCATGTGCCAAGAAAAGTGGAAACCAAGATAGAACAGAGAAAAAAATGGGGGATATCGGAAGTCCCTGTCTGCATGGCAAAAACACAGTATTCCTTTTCCGATAATCCTGACATGAAAGGGAGACCCGAAAATTTCATACTTGAAATCTCAGACATAAAATATGCGGCAGGTGCAGGGTTCATGGTTGTCTATACCGGAGAGATAATGACAATGCCGGGACTTCCTGCAAAACCCGCGTCAGCTTTTATGGATATTGACGAAAACGGAAAGATAACAGGACTTTTCTAAATTGAAGAACAGCGAAAAGGAACTCATAAAGCTGGCTACTCTGGGAGACAAAAGAGCTTTCTGCGACCTTGTTTCCATGCACAGGGCGAAACTAAGGTCATTTTCAGTGAACATTGCATGCGGCAATGCAACCCTGGCTGATGACATTCTTCAGGAAGCACTTGTCAAGGCATTCATTTCAATGAAGAATTTTGAACTCAGAGGTTCTTTCACAACATGGCTGTGGCGGATAATCAAGAATGAATTCATCAACTATCTCAGAGATCCTTCTAATAAACTGGATACTTTTTCAATATCCACCGATGAAAAAGATATTGAGATCCCTGATCCGGAGAACAGCGAAAGCGAGATGATAAAATCAGATATCAGAGAAGAGGTGCACCGTCTTATTTCTCTGCTGCCTCTTAAGCTCAGGACTGCGGTTATTCTTGTTGACATTCAGGAAATGTGTTACGAGGAAGCGGCTGAAATACTTGAAATTTCGCTGACAGCCCTTAAATCGAGAGTTTTCAAAGGAAGAAAAAAACTTGTAGAGATCGTAAATGGAAATGTTGACACTAAACAACTTTCTGCCGACCGATTCCGTTCAACAGACGATGAAGAGGAGGAGTGATGGACTGCAGGGAAATCGTTAAAGCGATTGATGAACAGATTGAACTTAATGAAAGCTCGTTTTTAAAACACATTTCAAGTTGTCAAAATTGTTCAAAATATTATGCATCTGCTCAGAAATTAAGAGACCTTTTCTCAAAATATGATAAAGCTCTTGATGACAAAAACGGAGATGATTTTGACAATGCTCTTTTCATAAAACTTCAGTCATCCGCTGCTCAGGTTGACAGAAAAAAATTCAAACCCTTAATAATTCAGATTGTTGCCGCTCTTTTTTTCACGGCACTTTTTTCAGTCGGGATTTTTTATTTTTCAGGAACCGGAAATGACGGATCCGAGCTTATTTCTTCAACGGAAACTGAACTTAATGAACCGGTAAGAATAGTTCTTGAGTACGAATCAGATCAGGATATTCAAGGGGTAGAAGTTTCTTTCATTCTCGATAAAGGGGTGAGGTTCTATTCTCAAAATGAAAAATTCAGAAACCTTGACAGTTTCATCTGGAAAGGGGATCTCAAAAAAGGAAAAAATGAGATACCTTTTGTCGTTTCAGCAGTTGAAAAAGGGTCATGGAAAATAGTGACGGAAGCCCGTTTTGAAGGGATGAAGCACAGACATCTTATAACTTTCCAAACAGACGGTTCAAAAGTTGCCGTAGTTCTCTATAAACTGGAAAAATTATCAGATAACATATGAAAATCATTGCTTTTGTTGCAATACTGCTTGTTTTGTCACCACTTGCCGCCAAAGATGGAAAGCCGTCAATATCAAGCAGAGTAAGATTTGAAAAAGGACTTTCAGAAAGCACTATATCGGGATGGGAGAAAGAATTTTTTAAAATATCAGAAGATGTTCTGGAAGCTCCGGATGAAATTGCCGATATCGAAGAGATCCCCGACATTGATACGGTAAAAAAGATTAAAAAGGTTCTCCATCCAAAAAAGAGAACAGTCATACGCAGTCAAAATAAAATTGAGAGTGATACTTTGCCGGATATTGCCGGCACTCAAAAAGAAGCAGTCCCTCAACCTGTTGAAAAAATTGAAAAAAAACCTGATGTCAAACAACCTTTGACTGAAATGGAAGTTGAAAAAACAGAAGAGGTCCCCGATAATGTTGAAGATGATGTTGACAGAAGCGAAAGAATGAGAAAAATGAAAGAATTGCTCAGAAAGAGAAAGGGGAAGGGCAGAATTGAAGACAGAAGGGTTTACTGAGGCAGGATATCTTAATAATTTCAAATACATATTGCTGTTTCTGTTTTTTGTGTTCTCTGATCTGGATGCTTATGAGGCAAATGTGTCCGTTGCCCTTGGCGGTGGATGGAAAAGTGATGTGAACCCTTCATTCTCGTTAAGAAGTGCATCCGATATTTTCAACAGATCAAAAACGGAAAGCTCTGCAACAATGCTTTATTCATTTGAAGCCGGTGTTCAAAGTGAAAAGGAGAGCGGGTTTGCCCTTGATCTTTTTATAAACGGGCTCATATCGCTTAAATCTGTTGGAAATTCTGTTCTTGATTCGGGAATTGAAGGGGGATATATCTATTCTGTCAATAAAAACAATATAATGGCTTTCATTACCGGGATGAACAACGCTTCATATGATTACAGGTCAATAAAATCCCTTTATGTAGATCCGTATTTTGCATTTTCGTATCTTTATGCCCCTGAAGCAATTTATTCGATCTTTCTAAGAACCGGGGTTTCATATTATTTTTCAACGAATCAAATTGTTGAATATCTTACCGGCCCTTCTTTGTACCTTGAAGGAGGAGTGAGGTTTAACTTAAATGAAAACGGCATGTTAGACTTGTTTTCCGGAGGCTCTTTAACAATGTTCAAAGACCAGATGATAAGATATAACAGGTATGAAGATGTTTACTATGGCGAACTTACAATAGATGGGGATTATTTCTCTCTTTATTCGGGAGTGAGTATTTTCTATGAGTTATCCTCTTTTTCATTCCCGGTTTCACTTAAATACATTTTTTCCCGGTCTTTTGACTACGACACACATAAGATAGTGTATTGGAGCGATGCAGGTATACCCTCAACTATTTATGAAAAGGTGCGGATAGACAGCACGATAGAATTCTCAGCAAAGGTCAGTTATGATATTAACGATAATTTTTCAATTCTTGCCGGTTATTTTCTTCACAAAACATTCTCAAATGTCGGTGATGATTTTGGAGATTATGCCGACTACAGCCGTTTTGCACACACAGTTTCTGTGGAGGTAAGTTATGAATATTAAAAAAATTCAGTTATTTATCATTACTTGTTTTATGATATCGTGCAGTGGCGGAGTTGAAAGTGAGTTCGGTAAAAAATGCAGTATTGAGGATTTTAAATATGAAAGGAAACTGTTTTCAAGTGATATAACGGGCGGAATAAGATTCCAGCTTGACGAAAGTGCTTTGAAAAATTCAGGAAAAGTGGTGACCGGATCTCTTCTTTCACTTTCAGAGGGAACTTCTGAGCTTACTCTTGCCGGCGGAATGGAGGAAAACTGCACTGACTGTATTTTAATGTTTGTGAGGGGCGAAGTTGCCGGGAGCAGAGGGTATAGAGCTGTTTCAGGAAATATCAATGTCGACATTCTCAACTACGACTCAAAAGGGAGGATCGTTTTTGCAAAAGGGTATTTTTCAAGGATGGTGTTTGAAAGTATTGACGGTTCGGAGTGTATTGTGACAGCAAGGCTTGATTTTGTTTTTTATTAAACAACTTTCATAGGTAAAAAAGTGTTTAAACTGTCGGAATGTCTGGAGAAAAGAATGCCGGATAAAATAACAGTGTTTTTATTTGCCCTCCTTTTTTTCTGGGGCTGTACTTCTGAAATGAAGGTGGATGAAACAAAGTGGTCTGATGAAGACATCCCTTTTGAGATAACTGACATTGCAGACCATGATATAATTGAGAGTGATGATGAAATTAGTGAAGAAAATCAAGACCTTGAAGGTCATGATGAAGACCCTGCAGATATTGAAACAGAGCCGGATGCAGATAGTGACGAAGCAACTGATGAAGATAGTTCCGAACCGAATTGTGCCAACGCAACCTGTTCAGATCTCGGATTCTGTTTTGTAAACGGCGGAGTTCCCGAATGTTTCTGCCCAAGCGGCTATCACAGTGAATTTCCTGATTGTGTGGAAAATAACCCTGCGTCTTTGTGTTCCGGAATTGAATGCAGCGGCAAAGGTTCCTGTATCGCTGTAGAGGTATTTGAAAAGCCAGTCTGTACCTGTGAAGAAGGTTATATTACAATAGGCCTGACATGTATTCAGAATGTTTCGGGAGATCCGTGTGATTATGTTGAGTGCGGGCCTAATTCGGAGTGCGGCTTTGACTACACATCTATAACATGTGAATGCAAGGCAGGTTATCTGCCTGATGAGAGTGGATGGGGATGCGTTGAAGATAAGCCTGATCCATGTGAAAAAGTTGATTGCGGAGATAATGGAAAGTGTGAAGTTGAAAATGAAAACGCGGTCTGCAAATGTGAAGAAGGTTATTTTTATAACGGAAAAACATGTGTCTCTGTTGAAGAGAGAGACTGTGAACACATAAATTGTTCAGGACACGGTGAATGTGTCGAAGCCAAAGGGGGTGTTTTTTATTGCAGATGTGATGAAGGTTACTATGACTCAGGTTATGAGTGTCTTCCCGAAACAGCCCCCGAGTGTGTCAACGATTTTGACTGTTACTACAAGTGCGGAATTTTTCTTGGTGAGTGTATCAGTTCAAAGTGCAAGTGCAATTAATTCAAAAAAAACTGATCTCTTAATTTGACTTAAATTTTTTAAAATCGTATCATTTTGTGTCTGGAAGTAACAAAACAACGGAGACAAAATGGCAGGTGATCAGGAAAACAGAAAAAACAATGAATCGGTTTTAAATCCGGAACAGCTTGAACAGATTTTCGGACATGTTCACAACCTTTACGGGTTAAATCTGAATTATTATAAACCGGCTACAATTTCAAGAAGAATTGAAAGACGAATGAAAATGCAGAGTTGTGATTCTCTTGAACAGTATTGCAAAATTATTGAAAATAATGAGTTTGAATTAAACCATTTGTACGATGATATGCTGATAGGGGTAACCTGTTTTTTCAGAGACCCCGATTCTTTTGAATGGCTGAGAACAAATATTATTCCTGAAATGATAGAATTTCTAAAGGAAGAGGGAGATCTGCGGCTTTGGATAGCCGGCTGTGCCACTGGTGAAGAAGCATATTCAATAATGATGATGCTTGCAGATGAAATTGATGACGAGATCCTTTTTGGAAAAGTGAAAATGTTCGCCTCTGATACCTATCTTCCCTACATAAACAAAGCTTCATCGGGAAGTTATGACGAAGACGATGTTAAAAATATTCCTGAAAATCTTCTTGAAAAATATTTTTTAAAAAAAGAGAGCAAATACATTATAAGCAGCCTGATAAGAAACAGGATCGTTTTTTCCCAGCACGACATTACAAGAGACCCGCCATTTACAAGACTTCACTTTGTAAGCTGCCGGAATCTTTTGATATATTTCAACAATGAAGCAAGAATAAGGGCGCTTTCAACATTTCATTTTACATTGCTTTCCGGGGGCATTCTTTTTCTTGGAAGCAGTGAAAGTGTTTCCCCTTTGGAACTTGAATTCAGCTCGGTTAACAGAAAATATAATTTTTACAGAAAAACGGGATCAGGTATAACAGGAAGCGGAATGAGATTTCCGATAAAGAACAGAGGCACGGGTGATCAGGGAATAAAAGCATTTAACAGAACCATGTCTTCAAATAATGATCCCAGACTTATGAGAGCATACGATATTCTTCTTGAAAGGCACATGCCGGCAGGGTTTCTGATAAACAGCATGAAAGAAATAGTCCATTCTTTCGGAGATACATCAGGATTTATTAAACCCAAGGCCGGAAGACTTTCTCTGAATCTTATTGTGTTGATAGATTACAACATCGGAATAGCTCTGAACGATCTTTTTGTCAAAATAGATCAAAGTGAAGTTCCTTTAAAATACACAACACTTACAACTGATAACAGAAGTGTGTCTATTGTTTTAGAGAAAGTTTGCGATCCGGGATGCGAATCACCGTATCATCTTGTAACACTTCAATATTTGAATGAAACAGAAAAAGAAAATATTCCCGCAGAAATTTTTAACATAGAAACATCTGTCAAAAGAAGGATGTCAGATCTCGAGCAGGAACTCTTTTACACAAAGCAGTATCTTCAATCAACAATAGAGGAGCTTGAATCATCCAATGAAGAGCTTCTTGCCTCATCTGAAGAGATACAGAGCACAAACGAAGAGCTCCAAAGTACAAATGAGGAATTGTGCACAGTAAATAAGGAGCTTGAAGAAAAAATTGATCTTCTGACAAGGGCGAATGCCGATCTTGATAATTTTATGAGAAGCACAATGATAGCGACGGTGTTTGTTGACAGCTTAATGAATATCAGAAAATTCACCCCCTGTGCCGTTAATGTCTTTGATCTCATGCCTCAGGATGTCGGAAGATCTATAAAACACATTAATTCAAGACTCAAGGGCCTGGACATTGATTCTGAAATAGGGCGGGTGCTGTTAAGCGGAGAGATGAGTGAAAAAGAGATCCTTGATGACAAGGGAGTCTATCATCTTCTGAGAATTCACCCGTATCTTGATGAAACAGAAAAGATCAGCGGTGCAGTGGTTTCTGTAATTAATATTGATGTTTTAAGAAAAACCGAGCATCTTTTCAGAAAGAGTGAGGAAAAATTCTCGCATGTTTTCAAGAAAATGGCAAACGGAGCCGCATTTTTTGAACCGTTATACAATGAATCAGGTGAAATAGTTGACTGTATTTACATGGATCTGAATGCATCTTATGAAAAAATATTTAATGTGCAAAAAACAGAGATCATCGGAAAGGCGATTACTGAAGTGTTCAGGGAAATCGATCCGAAATGGATGGATGTTTATAAAAATGTTTTTAAGACAGGCAAAGCTGTTTTTGCTGAACGATACCATTCCCCGTCAGGAAAATATTTGTATAGCACCTGTTTCAAGCCCGAAAAAGATGAAAATTACATCTGTGTAACCCATATTGATATTTCCGAACAGAAAATATCTCAAAATGAATTAAACCATGCGGAAAAGATGAATGCAATAGGTCAGCTTGCCGGAGGGGTGGCTCACGATTTTAACAATCAGCTTACCGGAATAATGGGCTATGCCTCACTCATTTTGCAAAATCCGGATAGCGGAAGAACATCTGAATTTGCAGGACAGATATTGAAAGCTGCTGAAAGATCAGGAGATCTTACACAGAAACTCCTTGCTTTTTCAAGAAAAGCCAAACTTGTAAACATTCCGGTTGACATAAATAAAGAAGTGGTTGAAATAGTTCAACTTTTAAAGCACAGCATTGATAAGAAAATTGTTATTTCCGCTAAGGTGTGCGACAATCCGTGCATCGTTTCTGGTGACTCAGGTCAGCTCCAGAACGCGGTTTTAAACCTTTGTCTGAATGCCAGAGATGCTATGAAAAAAGGGGGACTTCTTGAAATATCTACATCGATCTGTGAGCTGAAAGTTTCTCCTTTAATTGAAAAATTTAAAATAGAACCCGGGACTTATGTAAAAATAACCGTCAGGGACACAGGAAAAGGAATTCCTGAAGAGATAAAAGGAAAAATATTTGAGCCATTTTTCACAACAAGAGCCGAAGACGGCGGTGTGGGAATGGGACTTGCCGCAGTTCTTGGAACAGTTCAGAGTCATTTCGGTGCAATTGATGTAACCAGCACCGTAAACAAAGGAACTGAATTCAATATTTATCTTCCTTCCGGAAGCGACTGCTGCAAAGCAATGAAGGATAAAACAAGTGTTTCAACAATTTCAATTGAAAATTCAACTATTATGGTTGTTGATGACGAAAGCATTGTCAGATCAATAATTGTTGAAATGCTTGAGCTTCATAAATCAAATGTCATTCCGGTAAGTTGTGCAAAAGATGCCATAAGGCTGTATAAAAAGGATCATCAAAAAATTGATCTGGTCTTTCTTGATATGGTTATGCCTGATCTGAATGGACTTGAAACTTTCAGAGAGCTTAAGAAAATAAACAACGATGTGAAGGTTATAATTCTTTCAGGCTATTCAATGAATGATGAAATAAATCAGGCAATTTCAGAAGGAGCGGTCACCTTTATCCAGAAACCTGTTTCAATGAGGGTTCTGGTAACGGCTCTCAAGGATGCACTTATTTAACACTTTTTTCATAAACCATTTCAAAATATGCAAGTCCTGTTATCTGGCATATTCCGCCGCCTGATATGACAAATCCGTTCGATATGTAGAAATTTATCGCAATTTTATTCAGTTCATATACTTGAAGTTGCAAGTATTCTTTTTTGTTAAGAAAATATTTAAGAAGAGCTGATCCGATCCCTTTTTTTGCAAAAACAGGATCGACAAAGATCCCTTCAATATAATCGGATGAAACCGAAATTATCCCTGCCGGAACTCCGTTAAATTCATAGATCATGTTCTCACATTTATAAATAGTTTCAGACACATATTTTCCTGCATCCGACTTGAAATGGTCTTTATTTACCGGAAGTCCGATTGATTCGTTTGCCGATGAATAGATTCTTTCTATTGCCGGAATGTCTGAAGATCTTAAAGGTCTTATCATATCATTTCTCTAAGCAGATTAAGATATTTTATCTCTCTTTGAATCATTGCCCCATCTTTATCATTGATCCATTCATTAAGCCAGCCGGAAAATCTGAAACCGAGGGTGAAAAGGGTGATCTTCTCAAACAATATGTCAGATAAAAACCCAGAATTTTTAATAACTTCCAAAAAATTTCTCACAAAATCCCTGTTAAAGGCGGAAACATTTTCAAACCCGGCACAACCGATAATGTTCGCTATGTCGGTCAGTATCGGCCTGTAACCTGAAAATTCCCAGTCGATCACTTTTTTTACATTGTTTCCGTCCCATAAAATATTGAGAGGGTGATAGTCTCCATGACAAAACACAACCGGCATTTTCTCAATTAAGTGTACAAATGAATATTCAATAATATTAAGAACATCAAGTGTTTTTGCCGAAATTTCAGGATGGATGTGCCTGATCTTTTTCACTGTTTTTAAAGTGTGTTCAGCAAGAGAAAACGGGTCAATGGAGTCGTTCATTTTTAAATTTGAAGAGATCTCATACATTTTAAGGAGAGTTTCTGCCGCCGCTTTTCCTTTCAACCCGTCATCAAGGTAATCAGGTCTATGCAATTTGTCATGATCAATGAATTTCTGAACCATCCAGCATCTGTTTTCAAATTCTATTACAGATAGTCCCTGCACAGAGTCAATATAAGGTGAGCATTCCTCAAATCCGTTGCTATGTAAAAGATTAATGTTTTCAGCTATTTTAACCTTTTTTCCCATGTTCCAGAAATGGTGTTTTTCAACGATGAATTTTTCATCATTTTTGTCAGTGACAACAACTCTGTCAGCTGATCTTGAAGGGGCGCCGTAAATTTCAAAAGATGAAGTGTTTTCAAACTCTATATTAAAATGTTCCAGAACTTTTGAGATCTGCAGATTATCGATCATTCTATATTAAAGCTGTTGCCGACATTTCCGAATATGCACTCAATTCCGGCATCTTCGAAGTATCTTATTGAATTTACTGAAGAACAATGAAGAAGAATAACTTTTTTTATTCCGAGTAAAAAAAGATCTGAAGCTGTTTTTTTCATTTTATCTTTCTGTATGTCAAAATTATGGAATCCCCCTGCGATGGTTGTTACAGTGGAGAAAGTCTGTGCTTCTTTTAAAATGTTCAAAATTCCTGAATGTCCGCATCCGGTAAAAAGTGTATTTCCCGCAACCATTGATATTTCATTGAAATTTTCATCATCTTTAACTGCTTTTGAAAGAACAAGGGCACATTGATCATCTAATTTAAAAGACTCTCTGACAGTATTGGACCTTAGTGCAGGAAATTTCAAAGTTTCAGAAAACTCAGGGTGATAAACATCACAAATTCCGGATATCATTGAAAAATGTCTGCTTAAGAAAGGAATGCCGCCAATGTGGTCCAAGTGAAAATGGCTGAGAACGGCACACTTTATGTTTTCAATTCCAAGGTTCATAAACTGGCTGTTTTCAATGAAAAGATCACTCCCGCCTGTGTCAAAAAGATAATCATTTTCACCATAACGGATAAAAAGAGATAGTCCGTGTTCGGCTTTCAATTCCTGTCTTCCGGCACAGTTGGAAACTAAAACAGCGAACGCTTTCAATGAGATACCTTGTTTTTGTGTTTTTCCTTCTGAAGAGTTCTGGTTATTTCACCAATATAGAGACGGTGGAAAGATTTTTCGGGATAGTGCTTGATTATCTCAGGGTCAACAAAATTTTTCGGGTCAAAATCCTGAAAACAGAGCTTCGTGCAGACAAGGACGATATCCGCCTGTGAAAAATAGACAGATCCGTTGTTGTCAACCGGCTCGAAACTGGTCTCGAACACTTTGTTGACATCTCTGCCCGATTTTGAACCGCAGAACTCAAGTTCCGCTCTGAATTCAGGAGGGAAGAAAGATACTGTGAAAGTGCTGTTTTTCTCCATGAATTCATAAGTGTATCTGTTTGGGCGGACAACAGCTCCGAAAACCGGCTTGTTCCACATTATCCCGAAATAACCCCACGCGATAGTCATCATGTTGAAGTCTTCAAAAGTTCCAGCGGTAAGAAGTCCCCATTCGTTCTTGAGTGTAAGAAACGGGTTGAGTTTTGCTTCTTCAGGAACTATAGTTTTGAAATTACACATGTTTTTGCTCCAAAAAAATGGTAAAGCCAAATGATGTTATATAAAACTCCGGCGAAATCAAATTTTTAGCTTTCATTACAAATAGATAGATGTATAATTGGAAAGCGACAAATTGTGAGCGAAGATAAATGGCTGTATTTCCTGAAATAATATTAAGAAAAGAGTTTGCGGGGTTCAGGTCTGATCCCTATTTTAAAGCGCTTGAATTTTTAAAAGGGAACGATCCTTCATATAAAACCGTATATGTTTCAACCGAAGCGGCAAACATTATAAAATACAGAGAGTTATGCAGGGTTTCATCAAAAATGAAGGAATCCGGTTTTTCAAAGTTCATGCCGGTCAAAGGGATGATGCTTTTAAACACCCTTTTTTTTGATTTTCCGGGGATCAGGCAGATGGCCGACATCGACATTCTTGTTCACCCTGATGAATTTGGTAAAGTTCCTGAATTAATTAACAGAAATAATGATTTTAAATACAAGTCCAACTTCCCTCTGCATATTAGAAAATATTTCGGGGAGGACATTTCATTCTATTTCAATTCAACGCTTGTTGAGCTTCATTCAAGGATAACACTCGTTAAATTTCCGGGACTTATCGAAGAGATTTTTGAAAAAAGTGAAGAGAAAAACAATCCCGACGGTGAAATTTTCATTGTTCCTGCTCTTGAATATGCCGCCATAATCATGCTTCTTCACGATTATTCAAGAGGTGATTTTGCCGATCTCACTTTCAAACGACTTCTTGAATTCTATATCGTGATTCATAGCTGTGATCTGAAAAAAACAAAGAACATTGCTCAAAAATACGGGATTGAACAGATGCTTGACTGCCATCTTTTTTTGATATGGACTATGCTTGAAAATACTTTTTTTGACAGGTATGATTTTAAAATAATTGAAGAATTCGGACTTATTACAAAGCATGAGAAGTTAAACTGCTTTAAAGTTGAAAAGCCGGCTTATCTTCAGAAAGCACTGTATGGAAAAAGGTGGAAATATCTTAAAATGAGAAATATTGCCGCAGGTGCTTTTAAATTCGCTATAGGAAAAAAGGATTGAAAGTCTCAATTATTACAACTGTTAAAGATGACGCAAAAGGGTTTCTCCAAACCATGCGGTCAGTAAAGATGCAGGATTATTCGAATATTGAGTATATTGTTGTCGATGCTTCAGAAAATGAGAGATTAAAAGATAAATGCCGGGAACATATTGAAAAAATTGATGTTTTCATCGAAGGTTTTGATTCTTCACCTTATGAAGGGATGAACAGGGGAATCGATGCGGCAACAGGAGACATAATAGCGCTTCTTCATGCCGGAGACATTTACTGCTCAAATTCAATTGTCTCGCAAGTTGTTGAAAAATTTGCTGAAAATGATGTAAAGCTTGTTTACGGAGATATAGTTTATCATTCGCTTGATGATGTGGAAAAAACGGTCAGAGTCTGGAAAAGTGCTCAAATTGAGAGTAATTCTGCAAAAAAGGGTGTGTTTCCACCGCACACTTCACTTTTCATAAAAAAAGAACTCTATGATCATGTCGGCAGATATGACCTTCAATATGAGATAGCCGCAGATTCGGATTTCATGTTCCGGCTGTTTTCTCAAAACCCTAAGTCGCTGTATTTGCATAAGAATATTCTTTCAATGAGAGTGGGTGGAAGAAGCAACAGATCTGTTTTTGCAATATTGAGATCTAATATTGAATTCTGCAGAATGCTCAGAAAACACGGGGTGAGCCATCCGTTCCTGAAAACATTGAAAAAGATCTTTTCGAAAGTGCGGCAGCTTTTTTCAACAGAATCTTAGCTACATCCCGTTAAGAAGTTCGTAATAAGCTTTCATATTGTTGATCGAAGTAATGGTGAACTGTATCATAAACCAGCTGACGATGAGAATAATGACAGTAAGAACCGCTTTTGTCGTTCTTGAAGTATTCGGTCTAAGCCAGATGAGGGGAAGGGAAGCTGGACCTGCGATCAGAGTTACTGTGAGAATAAAATATGAACCGAAATACCACGGAACATCCTTTTTGTGTTTTCGATCATGTTCCATAGGTCTCAAATTAAAATCAAGAAACTCTCCGCAATGCTTACACTTTATTGCATCATCTTGAATCTCTTCGGCACAGAACGGACATTTTTTCATCGTTTTTTCCTCTGGTTTTCTGAACAACGCCGAATTTATACTTCTAAAATAAAAAATTGTCAATCAGTAGTATATTAAAAAATTGATTAGTTCAAACAAAAGGAATATTATATCTACCGCTCAATCGGTGAAAAAGGGTGACTGTGAAAAAAAAGATTCTTATCATATTTCTGATTTTTATTTCATTTGTCTGGTTAAATGCCAGTGAAAACCTCAATGAATTTAGCAGAACCGACACAGAATGGTTGGCGCTCTCAGGCGGTGGCGGAACACACGGCCCGGGAGGAAACATTTCGTTCTTCACAGTTAGACAGGATTTGTTCTTCTGGGAAATATTCAGACTTCAGGCAACATTCTTAAATGAAGATGTTTTTTCGTTCAATGTCAAATCAATTTATGGAATACCGCTCTTTGTAACGAAAGATAATCGCAATGAATTCCGTTTCGGAACAGGTATTTCAGCAGGATTGAGCTTTAAGTTTGTCAGGGACGAAAAAAACAGAAGAAAGGGAATAGGAAGCATTCTCAACATTCCGGTTGAAATAACTTATGTCAATCATATTTTCAGATTCTTTTCGTTGAGTGCAACGATCTCTGTCGATTTTCCAGTCCATTTTGGGTCAGACAGTAAAAAATATTACACTCCGGTTATTAACGGTTTTTTAGGATTTAGAATATGAATTGGAAAACAGCACTTCTTGTTTTGTTTTTAATAATATATTCAGATGCTTACGCTGAAGAACTCGATCGTCACAGGTTCGGCTTTTCGCTTGAAGGCGGTGCGTCTTTCACTTTCCTCAGTGGAAGAGCCGGCAACACAAAGCCGTGGCACGATCTTTACGGATCAGCGGGTGGAACGGTTTTTTATAATTACAGAATATCAAACAGGTTCGCAATCCGCCCAGAACTTGGACTTTATTCCTATTTTTTCTCTATTCCGGGTCCCGGAGATATTGGAAACGGCACAGAGGCAACATTGAACGGCAGACTTGGACTCACAATGATATTCTATACTTATGTCGGAATTGATGCTTCTTTTCCGCTCGGACTTACAACTTTTATTTCTTCAAGATTTTATGATTCAGCGGGAAAATATAAGTCCCGTCTTTCTGAAGCAGAAAACGATGTTTATGAAGAGATCCTCGAAAATGATTATATTTCAGGCGGAGTGCAGATATCGTTCGGAGTCGAAAGCACCCGTTCAAAACCGCTTGGAGCAGGATTTTCAATATTTACAAGATTTGCCGACACATTTTATACCGGCGGTCAGTCAACGATGATCATCCCCACATTCGGTGGATTTTTTGTGATGTTTTTTTAAAGTTAGGGAATAAACAGTATGATGAAAAACATAAGAACCTCAATTTTGTTGGCTTTGATTTTGTTTGTCTTTTCAAGCAGTTACGCTGAAAATCTTGATCGTCACAGATTCGGGCTTTCGGTTGAAGGGGGCTACTCTTTTTCAATGAAGAGCAGCGATCATACGGAAAAGCAGGCTCCTGAAATTTTCAAGGGGAATTTCGGCGGAACACTGTTCTATCAGCTCACGATCCATAAATATTTTGCTATCCGTCCTGAGATCGGGCTTTACAGTTATTTTTTCGGTCTTCCTGTTGATTACAGCGGTGCCGATTATTTTTCAACTTACGGAGTGACTTATACCACACTTAACGGCAGGATCGGAGCCGGTCTGGTGGCTTACTACTACAGGAGCAAAAACAGTAGCTTTGCACTTAATGTTGCTTTAACACCCCTTATTTCCATGAGATTTTACGATTCGGCTAATCTTTACAAAAATAAAAGAAGTGAAGATCCCTATGAAGAGCTTGGTCTGAAAAATGAACGGTTGTATTATTTTTCCGGCGGAATAATTATAGCAGCCGGCATTGAAACAAATGAAGTTAAAAAAACCGGTTTCGGAGGATCTCTTTTCATGAGATTTGGCGACAAATCGACTCTGGTGGGGAAGAAAATACTTCTTGTTCCATCTTTCGGGGGGTCCGTTTCGTTGTTTTTCTAAATATTTGACTAAAAAGATACAAATCTTAAAATTTTGCGTGTGTGATCAATTTTTTGAGTGAGGAGTTATGAAAAAAATTATTTTTGCAGTCATTATCGCTTCTCTAATTTTTGCCGTTTCATGCGGAGATGAGAAGAAAGAGACGAAAAACGACAATGAAACCTTTACCGACAAAGATGAAACAACAGATGAGAACACTATCGATGAAGAAGTCTCTGACAATGAAGTGACCGATGAAGCGGTTACAGATGAAGTAGAAACGGAGGACACGGAAGAAGTCGATGAAGACACTTATATTCCTCCTTTGATCTGTGAAAATTTTGCAGAAGGGATGAACCAGAATTTCATCGTGGGCGAAGGGGCGAACGAACTTGCAAGGGATTTTATTCTGCGTCTGCCTTCAAGCATTGATTCTGAAACGGCATGGCCGGTAGTTTTCCTGTGGCATGGATACCAGGATTCAGCAACAAATTTTCAGGGTGTGCTTTCAGGAAAAGTCAACAACGAAGAGATGCCTTTTATTCTTGTTGTTCCTGTTCCAAGAGCCGATATTTTCACATTCGGACTTCCTCCGAAAGGACTTGACTGGGACATGATAAATCTTACAGACGGAAGTGCTGAAGCCGATATGTTTGATGCTGTTCTTAACTGCATTGACGGAAAATGGGGCGTGAACGCTGATCACATCCATGTTTCAGGGTTTTCAGCAGGAGCCATAACGGCAAACAGCATTGCTTTGCAGAGACCCGAGATTGTTGCAAGCGTTTTCACATATTCAGGTGCATATTTCTCCGATCCCGAGAGCAGAACAGCCCTTGGCCAGATAAGCGGAATGAATGTCGGTGATTTTTTCAAATGGCCTGATATGGAAGAAATTCACACAAAATATCCGCAGGTTTTTGTTTCAGGCGGAGAAGGGAAGGATACCTGGTCGACGACAGGGTTTGAAATTGACTTCAATATGATGGCAAACCTCGGTTCCAGTTACCTTTACGGACTTGGACACGATGTAATTCTGTGCAATCACGGCGGAACTCACACAATCGCGGGACCGTCAACAACGACAATGCTGGAATTTTTCAGAGACCATCCTTTCGGAACAGAAATTTCCCCATACAAAACAGCACTCCCTGAAGGTTATGACACCTGTGAATTTGTCACAGAAGAAACAGATGATTCCGATAATATCTGAGATCAGCTCAACTATTCATTTGTCCAAGCCCGATCTGTGAAGACCGTGACCGCATGCCGCTTAAAACTATTTCGAGGAACTGTTCAAGAGTCACATTGAAATTTTCCGTGGCTGTCAGTATCTGTTCCCGGTTGGCTCCGGCGGCAAATCTTTTTTCCCTGAACCGTTTCATGAGAAAATCAACACTCATTTTGTGAATGTTCTTTTCGGGGCTCATAAAAACTCCGGCAGTGACAAGACCTGTTGCCGGATCAACTGCATAAAGCGCTTTTCCCATTTCTGAAGTGGCAGGGACATTTCCCGAATGCATAACTATCGCATCAAGTATTTCCGTGTCGTCAAATCCTTCTTTTCTCAATATTTCGCCTGACATTTTTCCGTGTTTTGAAAAATCATCCTTTGTATAATCATAATCAAGATCGTGCAGAAGCCCTGCAAGTGACCATCTGGTTTCATCTTCTCCAAGATGCCGGGCAAAAAATCCCATTGCGGTCTCAGTTGCAATACAGTGCTTGATAAGATTTTTGTTGGAAAGATGCTTTTCCAAAAGGGCAAGAGCAACAAATCTATCCACAGGAGCCTCCTTTAAAAAATCCATTTTAAACTGGTTATGTTTTTTTACCAGTTTGTCAATAGTAAATTGACTTTATTTTATGTAGCTGATAATCTTTACCCGTTTCTTTTTTGATTTTGGGCAATTTTTGCAGAGGGGTTGTTTTGACTACGAATATCAGCATGGAGATCGAAGAAAAGTATATCGGTTCTGTTATCAATGAAAGATATAAGATAATCAGGAAGATAGGTGTCGGCGGCATGGGCAATGTCTATCTTGCCGAGCACGAAATACTTAAAAAGAAAGTCGCCATAAAGATACTTCATTTTGAGCAGAGCAAAAGAAAAGACACCCTTGAAAGATTTAAAAGAGAGGCTATCGCTGCATCCAATATGGGTCAGGCGAACATAGTCGATGTCACCGATTTCGGTTATACGGAAGAGGGTAACGCATATTTTGTCATGGAATATGTTGAAGGAAGCTCTCTTGCCGAAGTTATCAAAAATGAAAAAAGACTTCCCATTGAATATGCGGTCTCTGTAGCCTGTCAGATAGCTGTCGCACTTTATTCTGCTCACAGCAAGGGGATAATTCACCGTGATCTTAAACCCGAGAACATACTCATAACTGAAAAAGACGGCGTGATCCCTTTTGTAAAAATAGTTGATTTCGGAATATCAAAGATCGTTCACGATGAGATAAACAGAAAAGACAAGCTCAAGACACTCACGAAATCGGGCTCTATCTTCGGAACCCCTGAATATATGTCACCGGAACAGGCGGGAGGCAACAATGTGGAGCCGGCTTCGGACATCTATTCTCTGGGTGTGATAATATACGAAATGCTGACAGGGAGGATCCCTTTCTCAGATGACAACTATATGAAAGTCCTGCATAAGCATCAGTACGAATTTCCCCAGATACCCTCATCGCTCAATCCATCCATCCCTTCCGACATGGATTCGCTGATAATGAAATGTCTTGAAAAAAAGCCGTTTAACAGATACGAATCCATGCTTTCACTGCTGAGTGATCTAAAAAAGATATATCTCACGCACAACCTTGAAAAGAAACTCTCTCTGGCTTTCATTTTCAATACCGGTACTGTTGCAGGAAAAAGCAGTGGAAATAGTGCGGATGAAGGTTTTTCAGGTCAGGATATAATAAGACTTCTTAATTCCGGGTCGATGACCGATGATACGACACCTGAAGAGAAAAGAACCGGTGCGGCCCTTAAGATAACGATATTTCTGTTCCTTTCAATACTTGCCGGATTTCTTATTTACAGCTTCATCGTCAACAAAAAAGGTCCCATGATCGTTGAAAGGGAAGCCGTTGACAGAAATGAACAGGAAAAACAGCCTGTCCCTGATGAATCGGTGCCTGAAAAAAAGAAGCCGGAGCCGGTATTTAAAAAGAAACCGCCGACAATAAAACTTGTTGTGAACTCGAATGTTAAGGGTGTCCGTGTTTATGACAAGGATAAAGGAAAGACAATTTGTGTTGCTCCATGCACAAAAAGACTTCCGAAAAAGGACGGTGATGTACTGCTTCTGGGTTTTGAGTATGAAGACTACAGCATAAAGCCAATGGCGATAACGCTTGATAAAGATATGACAGTAAACCTGAATCTAAAAACATCCGGAGGCGAATAATGACAAAAAAGATCTTCGTACTTGACACAAATGTTATTCTTTCCGACCCCAAGGCGATCTTTAATTTTGATGAACACGACATTGTAATTCCCATTGTTGTCATTGAAGAGCTTGACAAATTCAAAAAGGATATGAACCAGATCGGTCTTTCGGCAAGAGCTTTTGCAAGGCATATCGAATCATTGAGAAAAAAAGGGAAACTTGTTGAAGGCGTTGAGCTTGAAAGCGGCGGTACGATAAGAATAGATATAACCGGTGAAGTTGACCTGCCTGGACCTAAACTCAACAACAGTTATGCCGACAACATAATTCTGGCATCGGCATACAAGATCACAAAAGAAAACCCCGAAAGAGAGGTAACCCTTGTCAGCAAGGATGTCAATCTGAGGATAAAAGCTGATGTTCTTGGAATAAAAGCTGACACATACAGAAATGACACGGTAAATTTCACAAAACTTCCAAGAGGTTATGAAAATCTGACTGTCAAAGGCGACCTGATCGACAGGATTTTCGGACCGGAAAAGAAGATCTCTCTTGATGAACTTGCCGGAACCCCCTTTGAGCAGGCACATTCAAACAAGTTTTTCATGCTTACCGATGAAGCAAACGAGCAGCATCAGGGTGTTGTGAGGATAGATCCGTTTGAAAACTGCATTGTTCCTCTAAAACAATTTAAGGAAGTCTGGGGTTTAAGGGCGAGAAACTTTGCTCAGAAACTCGCACTTGATCTTCTGATGGATGACAGAATCAAACTTGTTTCACTCATGGGAACAGCCGGAACGGGCAAAACACTTCTTGCCATTGCATGCGGTCTTCAGAAATGTCTTGATGAAGGGAAATATACAAAAATGCTTGTTGCAAGACCGATATATCCGATGGGTCGCGACATCGGTTTTCTGCCCGGAACTATTGAAGAAAAACTTAAACCGTGGATGCAGCCGGTCTTTGACAATCTTGAATATCTTCTCGCAGGTTACGATTCATCGAGTTTCGGCAAAATGAACGATCTTCTCAGCAGCGGTGTGATCGAAGTTGAAGCACTGACATACATCAGAGGAAGAAGCATCCCGGAACAGTTCATAATTGTTGACGAAGCACAGAACCTTACTCCGCATGAGGTCAAGACAATAGTTTCGAGAGTCGGGGAGAACACAAAGATCGTCCTTACCGGTGATCCTTTCCAGATCGACAATCCTTATATGAACGAATCGAACAACGGACTCAGTTACATCGTTGACCGGTTCAAAAATCTTCCACTTGCAGGACACATAACTCTTGAAAAGGGTGAAAGATCGGCCCTTGCAAATGCAGCGGCGGAGCTTTTGTGAGATGAGAATAGCGGTCCTCGGAGACATTCATTCCAATCTTCCCGCCCTTGAAGCGGTGATGAAAGAGATAAAGAATATGTCCGTGGACGCTGTGTTTTTTTCAGGAGATGCCGTGGGGTATGGTCCATGGCCTGGAGAAACCATTGATATTCTTAAAGAAAATGTGACGGCAGGTGTTCTTGGCAACCATGATGCCGGAATTGTGGGAAAGACCGATATAACTGACTATTACGACGCAGTGAGATATGTCATAAACTGGACGATCGACACTTTAACAAACGAACAGTTCGGGTTCCTCGACCGGTTGAAATACATACATTCCGAAGAGAAATACGGATCTTTTCTCCTTTCTCACGGCTCACCGAGAATGCCGGAGAAATACGACTATATCTTCAACTGCAAAGGGATCAACAAACTGTATGAAGTTAAGGCATATCTGAAAAACATTAATTTCATAGGGCACAGCCACTACATGAACCTTTTTGTGATGACAGGGCAAGACAAATCGGTTGAGCTCAACATTTCCCAAGGTGAGGTAGATGTAAAATTCCCCAACCCGGTGATATGTGTCTGCGGTTCTGTGGGTCAGCCCAGAGACGGGGATCCACGGGCAGGTTTTGTTGTCTATGATGCAGAAAAAATGAAAGTGAGTTTTCACAGGGTTGAATATGATGTTGAAAAAACAGTTAATAAAATTAAAAGCTTAAGGCTCCCCGGAACTTATGGTGAAAGACTCAGGAATGGTTACTGAAATGGAATATGTGATACTGAAAGGTTATCGTGATTACGGCACGATGCTTGGCATTCAGGAAAAAACAAGAGAAGATGTAATAGCCGGAAAACACAGTGGAATAATATATTTTCTTGAACATTCTCCTGTATATACCTCGGGCCTCAGGGGAACTGAGGAGCAGATACTAAAACCGCTTAACGGTGTTCCTGTATTCAACATACGGAGAGGCGGAGAACTGACATGGCACGGGCCCGGACAGCTTGTGATATACCCGGTCATTGATTTTCGAAAAGCAGGGTTTGCCTCGATAAGGGAGTTCGTAAATTTCTTCGGAACTGCCGTTGAACGGGTTTTTTCAGATCATTGCGGAATCAGAAAAGCGAAATGGGACGAAGAAAAAGCAGGGGTATGGGTTGATGACAGAAAAATGGCCTTTTCAGGATTACATTTTAGAAAATTTGTTCCCATTCACGGATATTCAGTCAATATTTTCAATGATATACAATATTTTAATTTCATAGTTCCATGCGGAATTCCCAATTGCAGGATAACATCTGCCTCCATTGAAACAGGAAAAGAGTTCAGCATAGATGAAATATCTGAAAAAATAGTTGAAGTAATTAAAGAAAAAATACCGGATCTAAAAAAATCCAAGGAGGAGGAATGAATAAAAAGATAGTTCTTGCGCTCGTTATCCTTTTTTTGGCAGCGATTGCTGTAACAAGCTGTAATAACAGCAAAAAAGATGCTCCGCCGCACACTTCTGACTACAAGGAATCGGCACTGAAATATTTTCCCCTCGCTCTTGGAAACAAGTGGACCTACAATGTTAATTATTTCGGTTCTGCCGGTACGATCGATATCACCATAACCGGTACTGACGGAGAATGGTTCCTTGACAACAGAGGCGGAAAGATCATGGCTGACAGAAGGGGAATCAGAGATGCCGACAGATATATTCTGATGTTCCCGCTTCAAAGAGAGGAGTGGATATCGATAATCGACACAAAAACACGCGAAACAAGAAAGACTATCGGGGTTGATGAGGCAGTTAAAGTCCCTGCCGGAACTTTTGAAGGGGCAATAAAAGTACATACTTATGTTGAACTGCCTGAGAATAGAATGCTGCATTCTTTCCATTATTTTGTTGCCAATGTGGGGATTGTGAAGATCGAAACCGCCCTTGAAGATATCAAAGAGGGAAAGATGATACCACAGACTGTTACGGAGCTGATAAGTTATTCGATAAATAAGTCTAAAAGTTGACAAACTTATGCTTAAGTGTAGTATTGTATGCGTAATTGTTGTATAATTAATATACTTTTTGACAAAATTCGGGAGACAAGAATGAAAAAAGTATTTATGGTGTTGATGATCCTGACCTCGTTCGTTTTTGCACAGGAGCAGGTTCCCCCTTCAGCCGCTGAAGAAGTTCCGGTACCTTCTTTCATAAATCTTGAAAATGCAGACCTCAGTGCCGCTCCGGAAAAACACGAAGTTGTAAAAGGAGACACTCTGTGGGATATAAGCAATACATATCTTAAAAGTCCGTGGTACTGGCCTAAAGTCTGGTCAATGAACCCCCAGATCAGCAACCCTCACCTTATCTATCCGGGAGACATGATTTCTTTCCGTTTTACCGGAGAAATGACTCTTCCGACCGGTGAAGGTGTTGGTTCGGCAGAAGGAGATGGAAGCGGTGTTGCAGGTGGCGAATTTGAAGATGAAGGTGAAACAGATGCTCTTGCAAGAACAGGAAAAACTCTTGACGCAACCCCTGAAAATTTCAAGGAATATGTAAAGCTTGGCGGAAAATACAGGATTGACCGTTTTAAACAGATAGATGATACTGTATTTGATGTTGTTACAAAAGGTTTTGTTGAAAAAGGGAAGTTTGAAGATCTTGGAAAAATAGTCGGTTCTTTTGAATCCAAAGAGCTTCTTGCCACCGAGGACAGTGTGTATGTAAAGCTTGGCAAAGTGTCTTTTGAAGTGGGTGAATATGTTGAATTCATTAATGTTAAAGAACAGATCAAACATCCTGTGACCAAAAAGAAAGTCGGTTCGATAATTGACATTGTAGGAAGAGGGAAAGTTCTTGATGTTAACGCTGACAGGATCGCTACTGTGAAGATAGTCAAAGCGTTTGATTCAATTGACAGAGGTTATCTGGTAAGAGAATACATCAAGACCGAGTCGAATATTAAAATAGCTGAAACAGCAAATGATATAAAAGCAGTCATTCTTACCGGATACGATCCCACCGCTTTTTACGGACCGAGCTATATGGTATATCTTGACAAAGGTTCAAAAGACGGTCTTGAAACAGGTAATATGCTTTCAGTTTACAGAAGAGGTGACGGACTTGATCTTCTTGACAAAAAAGTGAAAAAAGCCCAGCTTCCGTTTGAAATGATAGGCGAGCTTGTTGTTATGCAGGTTTCCGAAGAAACTTCAGTTGCCGTTATTACTAAAAGTCTGACCGGACTTGAAGCCGGAGATTCAGCAGTTTCAGGTGTGATTGAATAAAAAGATCATAATTTTCCTACCGTTTCTTTTTGCCGCGGGATTTTCAATTATCGCAGTGCTGTTCTTTTCTAATGTTCAAATTCCTGCCAAAGGAAATGAATCAAACATCATTTTCTTTTCTAAGGCCGATCAGGTTATGAGGGACATTGAGGAGGCAGACCGTCACATTGCAGTATTTCCTGATCGTTCAAACGATCCGTTCTGGAAGGAATCGTTGTTAAAAACAATAGCTTATCTTAAAGACGATGTTGCGTTTATTCAGTCTTTGAGTGATGAGCAGATCTCAAAAAGGATAGATCATTTCATAACAAGGATAGAAAATGTCACGGAACAGTTTTTAAGCGAAGAGGAGCCGGCTGAAAAAAGGAGTGCCGCGTTTCTTAAACTGAAAACTGATATCTGGAAGATTAAAGATATAACGGGGCATGCAGTAAAAAAGAAAAAAGCACAAGCGGAATTTGAAAACAGAAAAAACATTGAAAGAACACAAAAATTAATAATTTACACTCTTTTAATGTTTGTACTGCTGATTTTGTCTGCGACAGTTATTGGTTTATATTATTTCAATAAATTTAAAAAGCTGAGTTCTGTTCTTGGTTCCGGCGACAATGTTGATGCAAAAAAGATCTCTGAGTTGATAGAAAAAGCAAAAAACAGCTCAGCAGATCAATTTGGTGAAGTGCAGAAAAAATATATGAGAGAACAAATAGTGAATAGAAGAAAAGGAGCCCTTCTTGATACAATACCTGAGGGGATATTTTCTTCTGATCAGTCAGACCGTATAACTTTTGTTAATAAAAAACTTTTGGACTGGTTTCATCTTCAGGACAACATAATAGGCGATGATGCTGAAAAGATTTTCTCTGTAATCAATGTCGCAAGGGAAGGGGGGAAATTCATTTTTGAAGGCAATGTTTTTGTTCTCTCTTCATTTGAAAATTCAGGAGAAACATTCTATATTGTCAGAAATATTACAGATTCTGAAGAGTTGTCAAGAAAACTTGTTGATTCAGAAAGACTGGTTTCAATAGGTGAGATGGCTTCAAGGATAACTCACGAAATAAGGAATCCGTTGAGCACCATAAAACTCAACAGCGAATATCTTGCTGAAAATGTTGAAGAACTGGAGAGTGGTCAGATATCAGGATCAATTAATCTGATAGTAAAGGAAGTTGAGCGGCTTGAGCAGATAACCGGCAAATACATGAACATGGTAAAATACAGAAATACTGAGGAAACAGAAAAGAACACATCGCTTCCGGTAGATCTTGCAGAGGTGATCTCTTTTCATGCCGCCGAGTTTGAGAAAAGGAGGATCGAAGTAAAATTGATCCATTGCGAAAATATTATCATTCCGATGACTCTTTCATCATTTAAAGAGGTGATGCTCAATCTGTTCAAAAATGGCTGGGAGGAGCTCGAAAACGGTGGAAAGATCTTGGTGACGGTTTCTGTTGTTAATAGTAAATGTGTTATAATTGTTGAAGATTCAGGCAAAGGGATCCCCGAAAGCGAAAGGGATCAGGTTTTCAGGAATTTTTATACAAAAAAACCCGGAGGAACCGGTATAGGGTTAAGCCACTCAAGAAAGCTTGCTGTTGAGGCGGGTGGTAAACTTTATGCCTCGGATTCATCTCTGGGAGGTATCGCCATGGTTTTGGAAATTCCTCTGAAAACAAAATAATATGTTATTATCATTAAATAAATTTGTCGGGCATCGTTATTGCTCTAAAAATTAAGGTTTTAATGTTATTTTAGGAGTCTAATATGAAGAAGTATTTGTTTTTCCTGCTTTTTACAGTTTCATTTTCTTTAACAGGTCTTGAGGTTCATTACAGTGACGGAACTTTTG
This sequence comes from uncultured Spirochaetales bacterium, assembly GCA_964630905.1. GTDB lineage: Bacteria > UBP6 > UBA1177 > UBA1177 > UBA1177 > JAGOEX01. The sequence goes on from CAZVWR010000011.1 coordinate 70,968, forward strand.
AAAAGATAGTTAAAGTGACTGGTTACAGTGCTGTAAAAAATCCGCTCTCAAGAACGATTGCTGTGCCGGGGGAGATCATCAGGCTTAATCTCGGTAGTGAAATGTTTTCGGTCATTGAAGGGAATCACGGAAATTTTCCTGTCTATCTTTTTGGCGATGTTCCTGTAATTGCAGGTGATATGCTTTTCTGGAGAGGAAACGGGAAAATTGATGAGATTGAGAAAAAATACGGACTTAAACTGTACGAGATACTTCCTTCCTACCCTCTTTTCAGCTTTAAGGTTTTGAAAGGTGACAGTGTTGAGATCGCTTCAGAAATAGTTAAAAACGGGGATGGTTATGCTTTTCCCAACCTTATAAAAGAGGCAAAATTGAGCTATCTTCCGGATAGCGAAGCGAAAGACCCTTATTTTGATGTCCAGTGGCATCTGGAAAATACTGGAATGGTTAACGATTATTATAGTAATGATGTGAAAATATTAAAAAATGCAGACATAAAATTTTCACAGACACTTGCCCTCTTGAAAAAGAGCGTGCATGAGGTTGATGACACAATCAAAGTGGCTATAATGGACACAGGAATTGTTCCCGATCACGAAGATCTTACGAATATTGAACCGGGATACGATGCATTCAATGATACAGAAGGGGGATACCCCGATACATCTGTTCTTGAGGACATTCCGAGTTATCAGGTTGCGGGTGTTGCTCACGGAACGACTTGTGCCGGTGTAAGCGCATCTGTCGGAAACAGCAAGGGGATGAGCGGAGCGTGCCCGTGGTGCAAGCTTTATCCCGTTAGATATCTTGACGGAATTTCAGGAACAGCAATGGACGATCAGAAGATACTTAAAACATACGAGAAATATGTCAACGATCCTAAAATATCGGTAATTAACTGTTCTTTCGGGCCTTCGGCAGATTACGGCACTGTTCCTATGACAGCGGCTGAAAGAGAATCGCATCAGAGCTTTATGCAAAACGGCAGAGGCGGGCTGGGCGGAGTAATTGTATATGCTTCAGGAAATGACGGAGTTGATTCAAGTTATTCGAAGCTTCTCACTAATGTTTTCTCGTTTGAAAGACAGGGGAAGACCGTTGAACATACAGTTGTTGTTGTAAATGCGTCTTCGGCATGGGATACAAGAGTTGTATATTCGAATTACGGTCCGGCTTCGTCTGTAATTGCCCCGTCCCTTTCGCAGAATCCGATGATCGGAATTGCCACAACAACTATTCCGGGATACGGTGACTATATGACCGATTATACAAAAGTTTTTTCAGGAACTTCTGCGGCAGCACCGCTTGTTTCGGGTTATTTCGGAACAATTTTCAGTGTCAACCCAGAACTTACCCTTGAAGAGGTGATAGAGATAATGAAGTTGAGTTCCGATAAAATATATCCTGAGACCGGCTCATGGGATGAGAACGGTTTCAGCGTTAAATTCGGATGGGGAAGGATCAATCTTGAAAAAGCGGCAAGACTTGCAATGGGTCTTGATATGTGCGAAACGGTCAAAACCGAATCCTGCGGAAATCACATTGATGACGACTGTGACGGATATGTTGACGAAGAATGTGCAGTTGAGCTTCTTGCAGGAACACCTTGCGAAAGTGTTGAAGACTGTATAAACGGATCTCTCACTGAAGCTGATGCAGAGTGTATGGCAAGCAAGAAATACTGGAAATTCAACGATGGATACTGCATGAGAAAGACCAACGGTGCTCCATGTCCTGACGGAACTAAAGCTTTTGATTATGCAGCTGACGGCAGCAACTATATCTGTGCTGCTGAATGCAGCGAAGCAAATCCGTGTAAAAGGGATGGATACTACTGCAGTAACGATGTTCTCGGAGTTTGTGTTCCTCATTGCAAAGGTGACAAAGACTGTAATGAAGGAAGTTACTGCAATGAATACGGCGAATGTGTGAAAAATCCTTCGGCCCTCGGCGGAAGCTGTGCAAATGATGATGAGTGTCAGGATTCAATGTGGTGTCTCACCTACTTCCAGGATGGTTACTGTACGGCAGACTGTGCTGACAACGACGACTCATACTGCCCCGATGACGGAAAATGTGTCACAAGAAAGGCGGGCACCGGAAATGTTGATATCTGTCTTTCAAGCTGTTCATCCGACAGTCATTGCAGAGACGGAGACTACTACATTTGTCATGGTAAAATTTCAGAAAAAGAAGGTGTCTGTTTCAGAAAGTGCAGAAACGATGGTGACTGCATGGATCCCGATGCAACATGCGATGAAGATGGAAGATGTATTCCTCCGGGATGGGAAGGGTGGCCTGAAGAAGTGACAGATGAAGATGCAGACACCGGGATCACAGATGCCGATGTCGATAACGAAACTGTCGACATAACAGAAGTTCCTGATGAAGAAGAAAAGAAATCTGAAAAAGACAACTCATTCGGATGCACTTTGTTCCGGATCTGATAACAGAATAATCCTTAAATCTTGCGAAAAAACATTTAAAAAATAAAAACCAAGAAAGCACGCTGTCGAAAATAATCAAATAAATCAACATGTTAAAATAAAAAAGAAACAAATTTTTGACACATACAAGGTGCTCCATATAATCACGGAAGTTTTTTGGTAATGGTTTAAAAGAGGAGTATCTTAAACATGCCGACCATTAATCAGTTAATAAGAAAAGGTCGTAAAGACCAGAAGAACAAAAGCAAGTGCCCGGCGCTTGTTTCTTGTCCGCAGAGAAAAGGTGTTTGTGTACGTGTTTACACAACAACCCCGAAGAAGCCGAACTCAGCACTTAGAAAGGTTGCAAGGGTCCGTCTGACAAGCGGTTTTGAAGTTACCTGCTACATTCCCGGCGAAGGCCACAATCTTCAGGAACACAGTGTTGTTCTTGTAAGAGGCGGCAGGGTCAAGGATCTTCCCGGTGTGCGTTATCACATCGTTAGAGGAACCCACGACACATCCGGTGTTGACGGCAGAAAACAGAGCCGTTCGAAATACGGCGCTAAGAGACCAAAGTAGTAAGGGGGGATTAAGCAATGCCTAGGAGAAAATGTGTTTCCAAAAGAGAAATTAGTGCAGATCCGAAGTACGGAGATGTTCTTCTTCAGAAATTCATCAACAAGATCATGCTTAAGGGAAAGAAAAGCACGGCTGAAACTATCGTCTATAATGCGATAGAAGCCGCTGCAAAGGGAAAAAAGGAAAACCCTGTTGATGTGTTCAAGATTGCTCTTGAGAACATCAGGCCGCAGGTAATGGTCAAATCGACCAGAATCGGTGGTGCAACATATCAGGTTCCGACAGAGATTTCCCTTGAGAACAGTCAGGCGATCGGTATGAAGTGGGTGATCACTTTTTCGCGCAAAAGAAGCGAAAAGGGAATGGCACTCAAACTTGCCGGCGAAATTGATGAAGCTTTTAATAAAAGGGGAAATTCCTTTAAAAGAAAGGATGATACCCACAAAATGGCTGAAGCAAACAAAGCTTTCGCTCATTTCAAATGGTAAAAATTTAAAAGGAGACTCTGACGGTGAGCACCGTGAAAAGCAACATAGCCCTGGAGGACATCCGCAACATCGGGATAATGGCCCATATTGATGCGGGTAAGACTACCACCACGGAAAGAATACTTTTCTATACAGGTGTTTCACGGAAAATGGGTGAAGTTCATGAAGGTACCGCCGTCATGGACTGGATGGAGCAGGAACAGGAACGCGGCATAACAATTACTTCGGCGGCAACGACATGTTACTGGAAGAATAAGAGGATAAACATCATCGACACTCCCGGCCATGTTGATTTTACCATCGAAGTTGAAAGATCGCTCAGAGTTCTTGACGGAGCGGTTGCCGTATTCTGTGCCGTAGGAGGGGTTGAACCTCAATCTGAAACAGTATGGAGACAGGCCGACAGATACAAAGTTCCAAGGTTGGCGTTTGTCAATAAGATGGACCGTATCGGAGCTGATTTCTTTAATGTTATTAATATGATGGGAGCAAAACTCGGAGCAAGGGCACTTGCACTTCAGATTCCTGTGGGAAAAGAGGATGTCTTCCTTGGCATAATCGACCTTGTGGAAATGTCCACCCGTTATTATGACAGCGATGTGCTTGGAGCCACATATAGAGTTGAGCGTGAGATCCCTGCTGATTATGCTGATATAGTAAGTGAACACAGGGAGAAACTTTTTGAAGCACTTTCAGATTTTGACGAAGATATAATGAATCTCTTTCTTGAAGGGAAGACAGATATAGAGCCCTCAAAAATAAAGAGCGCTATCAGAAAAGCGGTTATCAAAAATGCCATTTTTCCTGTTTTCTGCGGCAGTTCATTCAAAAACAAAGGTGTACAGCTTCTTCTTGATGCAGTTGTTGACTATCTTCCCTCTCCACTAGATCTTCCTCCTGTAAAGGTTGAAAGTCTTAAAAAAGAGAAGGAAAAATTTGTTGTTCCTACCGACGACCTGCCGGGAGCGCTCATTTTTAAGATAATGTCGGATCCTTTTGTCGGCGAACTCAGTTTTGTAAGGGTTTACTGTGGCGAACTTAAGGTGGGCCAGCAGTATTACAACGCTCTTTCAGATAAAGTTGAACGGATTGGAAGACTGCTGAGAATGCATGCCAACAAGAGAGAAGATGTCGATACTATTCCTTCAGGTAATATCGGTGCCGTAGTCGGCCTCAAATATGCAACGACAGGTTCAACGCTCTGTTCAAAACAGGATCCGTTCCTTTTTGAAAAGATCAAGTTCCCTGAACCGGTTATAAGTATAGCAATTGAACCCAAGACAAAAGCTGATGAAGACAAGCTGTCCTATTCACTTGAAAAACTTGCAAAAGAAGATCCGAGTTTCAGAGTGCATACCGATGAAGAGACTGGACAGACACTCATCTCTGGCATGGGAGAACTACATCTTGAAGTTCTTGTTGAAAGAATGCGCAGAGAATTCAAAGTCGATGCAAATGTAGGAAGTCCGACAGTCAGCTATCGCGAAACTTTCTCAAAAACTGTGAAAATGGAACACAAGCTGGTAAAACAGACTGGTGGCAAAGGACAGTTTGCACATGTTATTATGGAGTTTGAGCCACTTCCGTCAGGGAGCGGTGTTCTTTTTGAGAGTCATATAAAAGGTGGAGCTATTCCTTCTTTATTTGTTAATGCAGTCGAAAAAGGGATAAAAACAGCTGTTTACGGCGGAAGATACGGATATCCTGTGGTTGATGTTAAAGTAAAGCTTATGGATGGCTCTTTTCATGAAGTCGATTCATCTGAAATGGCTTTCAAGTCAGCCGCGGCAAGCTGTTTTAAAGATGCTGAAGAGAAATCAAATCCTAAAATACTTGAGCCTGTAATGAAGGTTGAGATAAGTGTCCCCGAACAGTATATGGGTGACGTAATAGGTAATCTACAATCAAAGAGAGCCGAAATAGAAGGATACGAAAATATTGCAGGCGGGATTAGAATGATCAAGGTTTCGGTGCCTCTTTCTGAAATGTTCGGATATATGACAAGTTTAAGATCTCAGACACAGGGCAGAGGAACTTTTACAATGGAATTTTCCCATTACAAGGAAATTCCTGAAAACATAAAGAAGCAGAAGTTTGGCATAACTTTTTAAAAGGAGATTATGATGGCAAAAGCGAAGTTTGAAAGGGCGAAGCCCCATGTAAACATTGGTACTATTGGTCATATAGACCATGGTAAGACGACACTTACTGCGGCGATCACAAAAACGCTTGCGGCGAGAGGTACAGCGAAGTATGTAAGCTTTGACAATATTGACAAGGCACCTGAAGAAAGAGAAAGAGGAATCACAATAGCGACGGCCCATGTTGAATATGAGACAGCGAACCGTCACTATGCGCATGTAGACTGTCCCGGACACGCTGACTATGTAAAGAACATGATCACCGGAGCGGCACAGATGGACGGAGCGATCCTTGTAGTGAGTGCTGCAGACGGTCCGATGCCTCAGACAAGAGAGCACATACTTCTGAGCCGTCAGGTCGGCGTACCGTACATGGTGGTTTTTCTTAACAAGGTTGATGTTGTTGACGATCCTGAGCTTGTAGAGCTTGTGGAAATGGAGATAAGAGAACTTCTTTCAGTGTATGAATTTCCCGGAGACGAGATCCCGATAGTTAAAGGGAGTGCATTGAAGGCTCTTAATACAGATGATGCTGAAGGACCTGATGCACAGTGTATTCATGAGCTTATGGCTGCGGTTGATCAATATGTTCCTGTTCCCCAGCGTGACATAGACAAGCCTTTTCTTATGCCGATAGAAGATGTATTCAGCATCAGCGGCAGAGGTACGGTTGTAACGGGCAGGATTGAAAGAGGCATAGTTAAAGTTGGTGACAAAGTTCAGATAGTGGGAATCACACCGACCCAGGAAACGACCTGTACAGGCGTTGAGATGTTCAGAAAGCTTCTTGATGAAGGGAGAGCAGGTGACAATGTAGGCTGTCTTCTCAGAGGCACGAAGAAGGAAGAAGTTGAAAGAGGTCAGGTTCTTGCGAAACCGGGGAGCATTACTCCGCATACCAAGTTCATGGGAGAGTGCTATGTGTTGACGAAGGAAGAAGGCGGAAGACACACACCGTTCTTTACGGGATACCGTCCTCAGTTCTTTTTCAGAACTACCGATGTAACCGGAAATCTTGATCTTCCAGAAGGAATCAAGATGGTTATGCCCGGCGACAATGTAACTATCAATGTTAATCTGATAGTTCCGATAGCAATGGACGAAGGTCTCCGTTTTGCTATCAGAGAAGGTGGCAGGACTGTAGGTTCAGGTGTTGTTTCTAAGATAATTGAATAGAT
>CAZVWR010000012.1:0-77342 GCA_964630905.1 uncultured Spirochaetales bacterium
ACCTCAACCAGATAATCCAAAAGATGTGAAGACGGGAAAAAGGTTGAAGGATTAAATTCTTCCCGCAATATCAAAACGATTACTTGAATAAAAATCTGTTAGTGATAAAATTAATGCAATAAATTTCTCTGTCGGAGGTTGATTTGCTGTACATCGGGAAAAAAAGGGAGATGGCGGAATACTTCAAATCGATTCCGCTTGAAAAGAAACAGCAGTTGTACAGAGGAGTCAGATCGATAATGGCAATGCTTGTCAAAATATCGAAAATGACCGAGATCTATTCTGTAAGGGACAAGATATTTAATGAGTTTACGGAAACGATAAAACAGAACTTCGATGTCATTCATAATGCTCTGCCATATGCGACTGTAACAACCAAAAAGGTCGGATTCTATTATCAGGACAAGAAAATAAAGCTTTTTGATGAAGGGGAAAGAAAATTCAGGAACATATTCCTTGTCAATGAGATAAGAGAACTCTATTTTGTGCAGGGTGTAACTCCGCAGGAGATCATTGATTTCTTTGCAGTCATTCAGGAGACACTGAATTATACACTGCTTGATTATGATTTTAATACAAGGCTCTGGGATTACGGCATCAATCATATCGGAACGATCTCCGATCCTGATATGGGAGATCCTGAACCGTGGTGTGATGACGGATTTAAGTCCGAATTCGAGCCTGTAAAGCCGGAAGTGCTTTTTTCGTGCAGACCGAGAAGTTTCCATGAACTTGCCGAAATCGTTCCTGAATTTGACAATATGGGAAAGACCAGAAGCAGTGAGTTTGCTGAATGGGCTGAAAAAAGCGGGAAGGAGCTTACAGTTAAGAAATATCTTGATAAAGCGAGAGTCCTTGTTTCATCGGGACTTAACAAGGAGAACAACAGGAACATTGTCAACAAGATATGTGAATATGCGATAAGAAATATTCAAAACGGTGATTTTATTTCAGGTATTGTTTATGTCAACACACTCATACAACTTGCAAAAGAACTGTCAAATTCAGATGAAGTTCTTTTTATGAGAGTCAAAGAAGTTCTCAAGAGGATAAACGCAGAGGAATTTGTCGGCAAGATGTTTGAAACGGCAGTAATAATTGACGCTTCTCAGACAAAAAGCTTTGGAGAACTTGTCAACCTTGTAAGTTCCACAAATTTTGAACTTGTTTTCCTTAAACTTTGTGAACTTGAGAACAAGGATGTGAGGATGTACTGCCTTGAAGGGATAGCAAAAAATTTCAAAGATGCAGATCTGGCAAAGAAATTTGTAAAACATGAAGACTGGCATATTGCAAGGAACTTTCTTTATATGCTGAGATTTGCGTTCAACCCGGAATTTCTCCCTTCTGTCAGAGATGTCATGAACCATCAGGTCAAGCAGATAAGAGTTGAAGCAGCAAGGGTTTTGAGTCTGTATGATGCAGATGAAAATCTTGAGTACTGGCAGAAGGCGGTGTTCTGTCCGGACGAAGAGGTGCGGATCCTTGCAGTCGAGAATCTTGTCAAAGTGAAGGGGCTTGAAGCGAAGGCGATATTCAATGAAATTTTTAAACCTTCCAACAGAAACAGGTTCAATCTCACGGATTATGAAAGATATATTGACAGAATTCTTGCTTCACAGAGAAAAGAATTTTTCGATCTCCCGGGAACCATGATCTTTTCTGAAAATGTTGAGTTGAGGCTTACCGTACTGAGATCACTGAACAAAATAGAAGATCCAGGAATAATTGCCACCCAGATCATAAGAAGAATGAAAAGTCCGGAATTTGTTGAACTTGATGAAAAGGAGATGCTTCTTCTCCTTGGACTTGTGAAAGGAAGTGCTGTTACGAGCATGCTTGAAGAGATAGAATACCTTTTCACTCTTCAGGGCGGATTCCTCAATAAAAAGAAATATGCTCCGGTAAAGAAAATAGTATTTGATTATTTCAGATCTCTCGGACAGAAAAATCAGATAATAAAAAGATGGCTCGAAAAGGGTTTGAAGATCGGAAATGATGAAACTAAGGCCATTCTTCAGGGGAGGGGGTGACAATGGAGGAAAGAAGGAACAAACCGGAATTTGAGAAATCTCCTAAAAAGTGGCGTTACAATTTTTCCAAATCATTGTTTACATTCTGGAAAACCGTAAAGATGTATGGCGGTGAAAATGAAAGGATAGATGAAGAGATAAATTTTTTCCGCAAGGTGCTGGAGTTCTTCTTTTTTGAAAAGGATGAGGTTTCAATACTTTTTGACGGAATAGATATAAAAGTTGATAAAGTCAGGATCAGGGGTCAAAGACAGGACGACAAATATTTTGAAGATGTTTATGATCTTTTTCTTTCACTGTGTCTTGCCGGAATAACATTTAAAAAAGGTGTTACAGATAAGGAGATAATTGACCTTTTCAGAGTAATAGGGAAATATCCGGTCGGAAGAGAACCTAAAGTACAGGCTTTCGAGAGGGTGAAAGGAGACCTTCCTCAGTTAGATAATATAGAGATATTTCCATATGATCCTGAAGAATCGGGGAATCTTCCGATCTATGATGTTCCTCAGAAGATAAGAAAAATATACAGGACTCTCTGTTCTGAGTACCTTGAATATAAGAAAATGGTCGATGCGGTTGAAAACATTCCTTTGAGAATAATTGAAAGAAATGTGCAGGATCTTATTTCTATAATTAAAAACAGTGAAAAATCCGAAGAAATAAGCCTGCTTCTTTTTCTTGCATCGGTAAATGCCTACAAAGGTTCTTTCAAAGGTGCTTCGGCTGCCGCGAGGGTTATACTTTCGACCATGGTGGGACTGAAACTTGATTTTGACATACACACTGTTAAAAGAATTGCAATATCGGCATATTTTCAATATTTCTCGGATGATCTTACAAAAGGTTATACGGCGCTTTCAAGAATGGATGATTTTAATTACAGCAGAATTGAAGCCGCACTTAACTCTTCTTTGAGGATAACAGATTTCAGCGATGAAGGGATAATGAGGGGGAACAGCACTTCAGGAACTGTATCCGGAGACATCCTGAAAGTTGTCAGCTATTTTGACAGTGTTACAAAAAAATGGCCCGAGAGGGTCGGATATAAAGGTCCTCTCCTTTCAAGACATGAAGCGGTAAGAAGTGTTCTTAGAAATGTTAAAAAAGGTGTGTTTAGAAGAGAGATAGCAGAAGCACTTGTCGGTGTTGCCGGAATTTATCCTCCCGGAAATATTATGAAAATTGTTTCAACAAACGAGTGGTGCATATCGGGAGGAAGATTTAAAAGCTTTAGTGATGAAGCTCCGGTCTTTATTCTTAACGCAGATCTTTCTTTAAAAGAGATGAAGGTTGTAAAAGCCGAAAATCTTGTCGATGTTCCTGATGCCGCAGGATCTATTCTGCCACCTTCATTATATGTAAGAATGCTTAGAGTTTTTCTGGATGATTCGCAGGTAATCTGAAAAACAGCATTCACTATTTTATTCAATTGATTTATTACAACATTTAAATACAATATATATGTGTGTTGGTTGTTATAGGAGGCATAGATGAAAAAGGCAATAATTTATTTAACTTGCATCGTTATCTTATCAGTTCTCCTTTCAGCTTGTAATAATTCAAACTGGGACGAGATACTTGATAAGGAGTGCATCTCAAACAATGATTGCCCTGACGGTTATTTCTGTGATACTGTTACAGAAAAATGTGCAAAATCTTCAAATAATGACGGGAGCGGCGGTCTGCCGGATAACGGAGGACTTCCGGGAGATGATTCATCTGATACCACTGACGATGATAATGGAATAACACCGAAAGGTGATGTGAAATGCGACTGCTTTGGAACAGAATATACGATTCCGGGAAAATTTGAGAACATTCAAGGCTGGTGCAATTCCGATGCAGATGGCGATGGAATTCCGAACTGTATTGAAGTCTCCAACGGAATAGAAGTTGACACCGATGAAGATACCACACCTGATTATCTTGATACAGACAGCGATAATGACGGTATTCCTGACAGCACAGAGTGCACAGACATACCTTGCAGAGACACAGATTCAGACGGAGTTCCTGATTACAGGGATGATGACAGCGACGGAGACGGTATTTTTGATAATGTTGAGTGTTTTTCAGATCCTTGCATAGATTCTGATGAAGACGGAACACCAGATTATATTGATACTGATAGTGATAATGACGGTGTTCCCGATGTTTATGAAACTGCAAAGGATACCGATAAGGATGGAATTCCTAATTTTCTTGATGATGATGCAGACGGAGATGGGATATTGGACAGTGATGAATGCCCTGAACTGCCTTGTGCAGATTCCGACGGTGATGGAATATACGATTTTCTTGACCTTGATTCTGATGGTGACGGGTTGCCGGATAATCAGGAGGTTGACTGTCCTAATCTTGGAATACACAGCAGAACCAAGGCGGACACCGATGATGACGGATTCAGTGATCTTGCTGAGATATTAACAGGTTCAGATCCATGTGACAGCGCAAACGGAGTTTTTGACACAGGAGTCAAATTCTATTTTGAACTTCCGTATCAGGGTGAAGAAAAAGATGATATTCTAACTTTTGCACCTCAGGTCAAAATGGCCGACATATTTTTTAATGTGGATACGACATACTCAATGAGCGGAGCAATAAATAATCTCAAATCATCATTGAGTTCTGTTATAATTCCCGGAATAAGGAATAAAATAACAAACAGTGCCTTCGGAGTATCATACTTTGATGATTTTCCTGTCAGTGATTATGGTGCCAGTGTCGACCGTCCTTTCGGACTTTTACAGTCACCAACAACCGATACCGCAACAGCGCAGGCTGGTGTCAACAAGCTTGAACTTCATAATGGAAATGATGTCCCTGAATCAGGGTATGAATCTCTTTACAGAATTGCTACAGGGGTTGAACTAAGATGGAAAGGAGGAAGCGTGCCTGCCGGAAATGTGGGATTCAGAGCAGGTTCTATCCCTATTGTTGTTCATATAACAGACGCTGTTGCACATACTACGGGCCAGACTCCATACAGTTCATCGTATGTTTACACTATCTTTTCTCATGATCAAACTGTAACAGCTTTAAATTCAATAGGTGCAAAGGTGGTTACGGTACATAATGGAAGTGTGGCAGCGGCAATAACACAGTTGACAAATATATCAAACGGTACAGGTGCGGTTGTACCGTCCTGTGCAAATGCCGGTCGAACCACACTTCTTTATCAGATCGCTGCTAATGGTACCGGACTGGACACTTCAACAGTTAATGGAATTGATGCTCTCATAAAATATGCTTCATTTTCTCTTTATGTTGTTCCTGCTGATGACGGTGACGGCGCAACGATTGACACCTCATGTTTTTTGAAAAAGATAGAAGCTCTTGAATATGTGCCTGTTATGAATGGTTGTAATGAAACAATTGTGGCAACTCCTGCCCCTTTTAACGGTTCAACTTATAACAACGGATTCAATAATTTTACTACAGGAACATCAAGTACAACAATTCCCGGTAATAAACTTACATTTAAAGTTGTTGCACAGAATGACACCTGTTTTGAAGCAGCCGGTGTGGCTAAGATGTTCAAAGCGTTTATAAATGTCATTGACAATGCAACAGGCTCTGTTCTTGATACTCAGGAAGTGACAATAATAGTTCCCGGAAAAGTAAGCGGTAGCGATGCGTAAAGATCAGAACTCTTCAAACTGATCGTCATCAAGAAATGAATTCGAATCAAAGTCACTTTCTTCAAATGTCTTAGACCGTTTTTCATCGAAACCGACGGAAAAAAGATCTTTCCTCGGTTCTGTCACAGTTTCAGGAATAATTACAGGCTTGGGTTTAAATACTTCGTTTTCGTTAAGTTTGAAGCGGAGAACCTCATCATTCAGGCTTTTTGATATAGCCGCCATATCCATAGCACTGCTTGCAAGCTGTTCCACAAGTGCGGCATTTCTCTGAGTAACTTCATCCATCTGCATTATGGCTGAATTTATCTGTTTTATTCCTTTGGACTGCTCTTTTGATCTTCCTTCTATATCTCTCATTTCAGAAGCATTGTTCTGTATGTTTGTAACAACATCCATCAAGATCTGTGAGGTCGCTTTCGTTATCACTCCGGCGTTAGTTGTCAATTCTTCATTTGAATCAACAAGCTGTTTTATCTCACTTGCGGCATCGGCACTTCTTTGAGCAAGAGTCCGGATCTCGCTTGCCACAACGGCAAACCCTTTGCCCTGTTCACCTGCTCTTGCGGCCTCAACAGCTGCATTAAGAGCAAGAAGATTTGTGTGAAACGCGATAGAGTTTACCATGTCGACAATTTCACTTATTCTTGTTCCTGATTCTTTTACATGATTTATTGCTTTTTCCATCTGCTTAAGATGTTCTTTTCCTTTTTCCGCTCTTGCCGCTGTCATTGTTATGTTGTCAGTCAGGACCACGCTTATTTCAGCTGTTTCATGTATGGATGCACTTATCTCCTCCACAGATGCCGCTGTTTCTTCCAGAGATGAGGCCATCTGCTGAGTTGCACTTGAAAGCTGATTATTGCCACCTGAGATCTCATTTGAGCTGTTAAGGATGCTTTCAGCAGTATTTCTTATTGAAAATATTATGTTTTTCAGTGTTGTTATAAATTCATTGAAATTGTCAGTCATTTCTCCTATTTCATCATTGTATGTTTTTTTAAGCATTACATCCAGATTCCCTTTTGCACCTGTTCTGAATGCTTCATTAATGTTTCTGAGCGGGTTTATTATCATTTTTTCAGATATAAGATATGTCAGAAAAGCATACACAAACATAAAAAGGATGAAAATTATTACGCTGTTAAACCCGAAAGAAAAAAGGAATCCAGATGCACTGTCAATAGGTGCTATGGCAACAATAACCCAGTTGAAAGGTTTATATGACTTATATACTGCAGAATGTTTTCTGCCGGAGTCATCCTTAAAGTTGACAATTCCATCTCCCGTACCGATCATTTTTCTGATAAAATCATGTTTTGATGACCAGTTCTGACCTTTTGCTGTAGGATGAATTATCCACTGACCTGTGTTTGAGTCAAGAACTGCAAGGATACCGTCACCTTTTACAACGGTGGTGTTCAGACCGTTCTCTATCTCCCTTAATATCCTGTTAAGTCCCTGCGTATCCTGGATCTCTCTGGTATTTATCCGTCTGATGCTTTCCATCTGACTTGTAATTGAATTAAGCATATTACTCAAATTTGATTCAAGAATATCATCGCTTACATTTGAAACCATGTACTGCGTTGTAAAAATTGTAAGTATGGAAAAAACAAAAACGATAATGAAATTCAGAGCAAGCAGTTTCCATTTAAGATACCAGTTTTTAAATCCGGGCATGATCTTCTCCGTCTTCATTGTGCAAAGAAATGTTATAGCAATATACCGAGATTTTCAAGATATTTTGCCTTTTAATTTTAAGGATATAAGATTTTTGAGACAAAATTGTTGTATTGAGGAGGAATATGAAAGTTGTAGCTTTTAACGGAAGTCCGAGGAAAGACGGTAATACCGCTGCGATGATAAACCATGTTTTTTCTGTTCTCAAATCAGATGGAATAGAATGTGAATTCATTCAGCTTGGCGGGAATATTATCCGTGGCTGTCAGGCTTGTGGAAAATGTAAAGAGTTGAAAAACGGCAAGTGTGTTTTCAATGATGACCTGATGAATGAATGGATAGCTAAAATGATTGAAGCAGATGGAATAATAATAGGCGCTCCGACATATTTTGCTTCCATAAATGCTGAAACGAAGGCTTTTATTGACAGAGCCGGATATGTTTCAAGAGCCAACGGGAACCTTTTTAAAAGAAAAGCCGGAGCAGCGGTAGTAGCGGCAAGAAGAGCTGGATTTCTCAATGTTTTCCAGACAATAAATAATTTTTTTCTTGTCATGGAAATGATGGTTCCGGGTTCAATTTACTGGAATCTTTCGGTGGCAAGAGATAAAGGTGACTTTGAAAAGGATGAAGAAGGTGTAAGGACAATGGAAATGCTGGGGGCTAATATGGCCTGGCTTTTAAAGAAACTTAACTGATCCTATTTATTTTCCGAAAGATTTTCTGAAAAACACAAGGAACGCAGAAGCAAAGAGAACTATAGCTGATATGATTTCAGTAATGTTCATGCTGTTTGAGATGGATGATATTGAACATCCATCATCACCGCCGCCGCAGTCTTCATAAACAGGGTCACAGGTATATGAATACTCTTTTGAGTTTACCGGCGTTCCGAGTTTATCCTTATCTGAATCTATTGACACTTTTTCAATCTGTATCTGGAAAGAATCGCCGTCTTTTAAATTCAGAGATGCTCTGACAGTCAGATATTTAGGAGTATCTTTAACAAAAGGTATTTCAATATCGAACTTATGCGATGTGCTGCTGTCTGTTGCCGATGCTGTAATCAGTTTTGTATCACCTTTTCCGTCATTATTTGTGTCTTCGTAGATTGAGAGATTGTTTATTGCAGATCCGAATTTTGCCATAGTAGCCTTTGGAATTCTTACAAAAATAGATTTCATCTTATCATCACTTCCCTTTGAAACAACTTTCAACTGAAGGATATCAAGAGTTTTGTTCATTTCATTTTTTGCAGGTACAGCAGGATCATTCGGGCCTTTTGTAACTATAAATGCATCGTCAGGCTCAAACTGGAATTTGCTGAAATCAAGAGGAAGTCCGCTTATTTTCGGTTTTCCACTGTCTGTGATTTTTATTCCGTCTTCTTCGATTGACGGGATAAAGGTAGCGTTTCTTGAAATTTGCACATCTTCTTTATAAGTTGCATCAAGAACAAAAAGAAGATTATTTTTTATATTTCCCCACAGACGATTGGTCGGGTCTGATGACGAGAAGTCAGCATAGTTATCCTTGAGTTCTTCTGCTGTGCTGATGGTTCTGTCTGCTGAATCAACTATTCCGTCACCGTTGACATCTACTACGAGCTTAATATTTTTGAGTATTATATCGTTTTCACTCTTATCAATTCTCAACTTTAAAGATGCAAGATTGAAATAACACTCTTCCCCTGAAGCATTAACAACTTCAATCTGTCCAACTACAAGATTTTCCTGTGGAGCTATGAATATTATATCGCTCACAGGGCTGTTCTTGCCGACTGAAACTGTTATGTTGCTGTCTTTGCATGGTTTGATAGAAGGATCGTCAATGCAAACCTTCTCTTTTTCATCGCAGATTCTACCCTCACCGCACTGTTCATTTGTTTCGCAGGTTTTTTCACCATATCCTCCGCAGTCGTCAAGCTTAACATCGTCAGTGTTAGATACACATCCGGATGTTTCAAGACGGAGTTTTACAGGCATGCCGAGGTTTGTTTTGTATGATGTCAATCCGGCAGAATCAATGCTTGCAGTGTTTTCAAGAATTGAGTGTTTAGGTGTGCCTGATTTAACTTTTGCTTTGAACCGCACCATTATGAGATCACTGCATGACAGGTAATCAGACCCCGCTTCACAGAAATCCATTTTATCTGCAACTTTAAAACCTGATTCAAGGGGGAATCCACCGTTATCAGGAATAGGTGTCCATTTTTTAGCGATCTGTTTGCTTTTCTCAACCTTGAATTCAGTTGCGTATTCGGTAGACCCCGGAACATATTCCATGTTTGCAGGAATTGTATCTCTGACTATTACTGACGGTGTAATATCATCGCCCCAGTTCTGAACTCTGATAGCAAAAGTGTGTTCAACATTGCCTTCACACCATTTACTTTCAGGATTATTAGGATCAACAGCTATGTTTGCCGGAGTACAGGCAACTTTCTCGGGCTGTCCCGGAATGTCAAATTTGGGAGCTTTTGTGTCAACAGAAACGATCATAAAATTTGTGATGATCTGATCCTGATTTGCTCCGATTCTAAGATTGATTTTCTGCCCGCCTTTGTTGAAATGTGACGCATAAGATCCGTCAGAAGCGGAATCCATGACAAAAGTGTCTGCATCGATTGCGTATTCAATTGCTTCGTAGTCCCATACAGGCGGAACTCCTCCGACACATGTCGGATCAACATCTGCCCATCCGTAAACTGATGATATTGAATTATATATTTCAGTGTAATACAGAGTTGTAATATTATTGGTTTCAAAGGCCTCTGGATTGCATAAATTCCACAGAAGCAGCCATCCTACCTGATCTCCCTGAACCTGAAGGCCTTCCGGAATTGCCGGTCCACCGTTTGGATCTTCAAGGACAGCAAGTTTCGGATCGCCTTCGTGGGTAACAAGAGTTATTCTCACTTCAGGGTCTGTCGGAAACTCAAAACCTGTAACACCTATCTCGCTGAGTTCATGAAAATAAGCCTTAAATCCATCATACATATAAATCTTTTTCGGACTTATTTCAATTGAGGAGTAGATGACCACAAGCGTCCAGCCGGAAACCATTACAGTAGAGCCTATGTAACTTGAATCAGAAGCACATTCAAGGTCTGAAACAGTATAGTTGCCGTAAAGAGAAAGTCCGTCATATTCAAACCCGAGTTCACGCCCTTTGTCATGAATGTTCTTGAAAAAGTCAGTTACATCTACTCTATAAGTGAAGTAACTGAGATTCGGGTCGTCAATATCTTTAAATGCATCAAATTCAAAACCTGCGGCTTCCGAGATTTTGTAAGCCTTTTTACCTTTAATCACCTGCGTTTCGCTTATGTTACCCTCAACAGATGTAAAGTTCAGTGTAACTTCACTATCTGTAATGTCATTGGCTTTTGCAACCGGCTGAGCACCTGTCCAGATAAGGAATGCCTGACTTACTAAAGAGTCTGAAGGCACATGAGTCGAGTCAAGCGTGTAAGTGCTTGAATTTTTACAGGCATCTGCCTGAGGATTGCCTTGATCAGCCTGAAGGTTTTCAAGAAGGCTCTTGAACATGACATAATACCCGTAGGCACCGTCTTCCCATTTGAGTTCCTGTCCTCTGTATTCGGAAACTTCAGGACCGATCGCTTTGGCTGCGGCATAAAAAGGAACCGCAAGTGCGATAAAAATAAATACAACAAAAAGTTTTCTGTACATTTTACACCTCAAAAAACTGTTAAATGCGATAACAACACCAACTTTAGTTATGATAAACAAACATATTTATTTGTCAAAAATTAAAAAAATTTCATTAATCAACATAAACAACAGCGCAACCTGTACTTTCGTCCTCTTCTTCAGCTTCATTTCCCGGAGCTTTTTTACACTCGCTGTCTGTTTCGTCACAACTGTATTTAAACTGCTCTGTGATGACAGTTGCCCCTGCGATCTGCTGGTTTTTTGAAAGTATTACATCATTTGCGGTAATATAGAACTGGGTTGTCTGGCCGTTGTAAAAATCAAGTTCCGCTGTAACTACAAGAAATTTTTCTTCACCTTCTTCCATAGAGAACGTTCCTGAAGGTATCTGGAACTGGACATTCTGGACAGGTGTCACAAAATCTGCTTTTTCTTCGATCAGAGAGTCTGCTTTGCCTTTGTTGCCGTTATCAAGGAAAAGAGAGATCTTTTTTACACCGTTTCCGAAAGAAACGACCGTTCCGTCAAGCCGGATGTTGATGCTTTTTATCTCATTTTCTCCGTCAAGCGCTTTAGTTCTGATGTGCATTACGGTCTGGGTTTTATTCATCTCTTTCCATGATGGTGCTTTCGGAAAGTATTTCCCTGATGCAAAAAGGAAATATCCAGTCTGAGGTTCAAAAGAGAATCTCGGGAATGAAATTTTTTCAGGATATGCGGCAATTTCAACTGACCCTGCACCTCCGGCAGTAGATATTGAAATCCCTGTCAACGGTTTGATGTCGACACCAAAATCCCACAGTGATGTCAGCTCCTTATCAATTAAAAAATCACCAACGACAAGGAAGTTTTCTGTGACATTCATCTTGTATGAGGCTGTTTTCTGTCCGATCTGGAATTTTATTGTGTTTCCTTCAGGTGATTCAACAATTGCGATAACTTTTTCTGAACTGTCAAATAAACCGTTTCCGTTATTGTCATATACAAGGCGGAAATTTGTCCCTTTTATATCAAGACTTGAACTGACCACAGTAACTGTCAACTCCTTGAAAAGATAGAGTTTTCCTTCAGCCCCGCCAGCGTATGAATCTATCCCGAGCTGACCGAGAACGACATCTTTTGCAGGATGTGCCACGAATATTTTTTTAGATCCCAGTGAATTCGGCGAGTTATCTCCGGTTTTAAGTGTCACTGCCGCATAAGTTGAGAAATTTGCGGAAGGAGCAATGCAAAGCTCTTCATGACAGGTCATTCCCGCTGAACAGTCATCTGCCGTCGTACATTCCCAAGCCTGCGAAAAAACAAAAAAAGGAAATAAAATAAAAACTGATGCACTAAAAAATCTCTTCATTTAAATCTCCAAATTATTACAACACAACAATCAGCCGATACTACTTATGACCACCGTTTTTGTCAAAAAAAGATTCCTTATAAACGGCACATTTTTGACATTCATCACTATATTTGATATTTTCCTGTGTTTTTAAGGAGGTAAAAGGTGCAAAAAAGAGTTTTTTTTCTGTTTTCAGCTGTTTTTCTGCTTATTTCGTGTTCTGAAGCAAAACTTGAGAAGATATTTGAAGACAATTTTGAGAGGGCGGAACTTGGAGAAAATTATACTGTTCAGGGCGGTGACTGGAAGATAGATGAAGGAGCAATCACAAGTTCAAAAGCTGAGAACAGAAATCTGGTTCTGACAGGAGTGCATCTTCCGCAAAACGGTGTGATTGAGCTGACAATGTGGAGCGAAAGTGAAGGTGTCGATGTAAAATTCAACGGATGGGGGGATGGCGGAATTCACGATCACGGTGATGGGTATTCTTTCATTCTGGGCGGTTGGCAGAACAGGGTTTCAGTCATTTCCAAGCTCCACGAACACGAAAAGAAAAGGTCTGAAGAGAGAGATGTCAGATTGAGGAAAGGAGAGAGATATCGAGTTAAAGTCGTGAGAAAAGGCAGTGATATCAAGTGGTTTGTTAATGACAAGCTGTTCCTTTCATATAATGATGAAGATCCTCTTAAAACAGGCGAAGGTTTTGACAGGCTTTCTTTCGGCAATTGGCGCTCAAAAGTGTTTTTTGATGACCTGAAGATATATAAATTTGCAGGAGAATAGTAATGTTCATTGCAGTTGAAGGGATTGACGGAAGTGGAAAGAGCACAACAATTAAAGAGTTGAGCAGATATCTTTTAAGCAAAGGAAAAGATGTTCTGCTGACTG
The DNA here is from genome assembly GCA_964630905.1 of uncultured Spirochaetales bacterium. Classification (GTDB taxonomy): domain Bacteria; phylum UBP6; class UBA1177; order UBA1177; family UBA1177; genus JAGOEX01. The sequence goes on from CAZVWR010000012.1 coordinate 13,256, forward strand.
CGGAACCGACCGATATGTCTTCCGGAAAAGTGATAAGGGAAGTGCTTTCCAGAAAAGACTCTGATTCGCCGCTTACTCACGAAATGCTTGCACTGATGTTTGCGGCAGACCGGCTTAACCACTTGAAGGAAAGGATCTGGCCTGCCCTTAAAGCTAAAAGAACTGTCATAACCGACAGATATTTTTTCAGCTCTGTTGCATATCAGTCTGTAAATGTGAGCTATGAATGGGTGAAAGGAGTTAACAGGTTTGCTACAATGCCAGATATACTTGTTTTTATTGATGTTTCGATAGATAAGGCGCTTGAACGGCTTTCAATTTTCAGGCAGAAAACAGAACTTTATGAGACAAGGGAGTATCTTGAGCAGATAAAGGCAAATTATGAAACAGTAATATCCGATTTCTCCGAACATGTTAAAGTCGTCAGACTTAACGGAAATCTCAAAATGGATGAAATTTATTCAGATATCGAAACAAAATTTGAAGGGGTGTTGTAATGATTTCAGCAGTTAAAGGGATGAACGATCTGTTCGGCAGAAGGGCGATGCGCTGGGGCAGAATGGAAGAGGATATCAGAAGGATCGTTGAAAATGCGAATTTCACAGAGTTCAGAACCCCGATCCTTGAAGAGATTGCTCTTTTTAAAAGGGGGGTGGGCGAAACGACTGATGTTGTTCAGAAGGAAATGTATGATTTTCTTGATAAAAAAGGTCGCCATGTCGCAATGAGACCTGAAGGGACTGCGAGTGTGGTGAGGGCTTTTATTGAGCATGGAATAGCAATGAACGAGCCGATGCCCTTCAAACTTTACTATATCGGTCCTTTCTTCCGTTATGAAAGACCGCAGAAAGGGAGATACCGTCAGTTCCATCAGCTTGGAATCGAGATCTTCGGGGACGATACTCCACAGATGGATGCCGAGATGATATTTACGGCCTGCAGAGTTCTTGAACACTTCAAGATTGACTATGAAGTGCATATAAATTCAATAGGTTGCAAAGAGTGCAGACCTGCATACAGAGAAAAACTTGTCGAATATTTCTCTTCAAAGAAAGAACATCTGTGTGAGGATTGTCAGAAAAGGATAGATACAAATCCGCTTCGACTTCTTGACTGCAAAACCTGCAATCCGAAAGCGAAATATCAGGACATTCCGGTGATGACAGATCATTTGTGCCAGAAATGCGACACCCATTTCAAACAGCTTAAAGATGCTCTTGAAATATTTCATGTCAATGGAATCATTGATCCTTTCATTGTCAGAGGACTTGATTACTACACCCGTACCGCTTTTGAAATAGTTGCAAATACAGGGGGTTCGCAAAATGCTGTTGCCGGCGGCGGCAGATACGACAACCTTGTTTCAGATATTGGAGGCCCCGATACTCCTGCGACCGGTTTTGCAATGGGACTTGAAAGACTTTTTGATCTCATCAGTGAAGATTTTTACACTGAACCTTTTATTTCAGCGGGCTACGCACTTTGCGATGAAGCTGTTAATGATCTTGTCCATTTTGCAAAGCATATGTCATATCATCCTGTCAGATTTTTTGCCGATTATAAGCCCAAAAAATTCAAAAAAGCGCTCCAGAAAGCTGATAAAGCAGGGGCGGAATTCATTTTCATTATCGGTGAAGATGAAGCTAAGGATAAGAAAATAATGATGAAAAACCTTAAGACAGGTGAGCAGAAAGTTTTTTATCAGCACGAAGTCATCCTGATAATCAATGAGCTCCTCAACTATGAGTCAGGCAAGTTCTCAGCAACTAAGGTCTAAGGTTCCGATTTAGAACTCAGAACACCCTTTTGACATTTTTTTATGAAAACGGTCGAATATTGTGATTTAAAAAGCTCAGATTACTGCGGTGATGTTTTAAAATATTGAGGTGGAAAATGAAAAAGCTATCTGTTGTCATTGCTTTGACGCTCCTTTTTTCTGTTATTTATGCTGAAGAGCCGTGCTATTATTACGGAGAAAAACTCACATGCCTTGAAAAGATTCATCTGGATTTTTCAGTAGAATCAAGTAGTTATGTGAGGTCTGTTTCAATTGACGGAGGGATGAAACTCCCTTTGACGGGTGAAATAGGTGTCGTTTTCAGGAAAGGGGTCAGCAAAAAAGTGATAGACGGGATCATTGAAAAATATTCTTTTAAAATTGCCAGAACCCTTGATGGAATTGACGGATATTTCATTTTTAAAGCACCTGAAAATACTCCGCTTTTTGAAATTTCGAGGAAACTTTTTGAAACTGGTCTTGTAAAATGGGCTCAGCCGGTGTGGCTTGAAAAACCTGTGCTTGCATTTGTTCCGAATGATACTTATTACGGTGACCAGTGGCAGCATAAGGTGATAAATTCTGAAGCCGCATGGGACAGGGCAAAAGGTTATCAGGATGCTAAAATTGCAGTTCTTGACAGCGGAGTGGACACCATGCATCCCGATCTTTTTTTGCAGTTAGGAATGAGTTTTGTTCCGGGTGAACCTCAGGTGGATCCGAATATGGGTGCATTTCAGAATAAGTATTATTTTGCTCATGGAACAGCAGTTTCAGGAATCGCTGCGGGGCAGGGTAATAATGGAATAGGCGTTAGCGGAGTGTGTCCTGAATGCAGTGTAATTCCTGTAAAATACATAGGAAATGAAATGAATCTGCCACCTGCCGACAGAAAACTTAATGCGGTAAAATGGGCAGTTGATGCCGGTGCATGGGTAATCAACAATTCGTGGACAATAGCACCCGATACAGACAGTCAGACAGAAGAGTGCATTGACATCCCGCTTGATAATTTCGTGAAGGAAATGACAGATTATGCAGTAAATACAGGGAGAAACGGACTGGGAACGATAATAGTCTGGGCGGCCGGAAATTCAACATGTGATACAGTCAGAAATCCCTCGCTCCTTGATGAAAGAAATGTCGTTGTTTCAGGTCTTGATTTAGACAGCACGCTCGTGTATTACTCAAATTACGGCATAAATGTTGATATTGCCGCTCCTGCCGGTGATGCCGATCCGGCAAAATCGGGACTTATAACGACTGATGTTACGGCAAACGGAAAAGGTTTCAACCCTGCTTTCAATGATGCAAATTCAGGATACACCGATTACATGGACCAGGCATACACAAAATATTTTGACGGAACAAGTGCGGCGGCACCTGTTGTTGCAGGAGCACTTGCACTGATGCTTTCTGTGAATCCTTCAATGACTTGTCTGGAAGCGATAGACTGCATGAAAAAAGCGGCGTCCGTTCCAGATGCCGAATGCAGTCATGGAGAAAAAAGCGTCTGTTTCGGAGCAGGAATACTGGATGTGGGAAAAATGGTGGAACTTGCATCAGGCGGCGAGTGCGGCGGCGAACCGCTTGAAGTTGAAGACGACGAACAAACACCCGATGAAAGCGTTGAAGAGCCAGAGAGTGATACCGGTGCAGAATCTCCAGACAACAATGAGCAGGCTGAAACACCTGATTCATCTCAGATCATTGACGAAGATGAACAATCTGACAGTTCCGGCATAAACGATAAGCCGGATAATGCGAATGTTCCCGAAGATGAATCAACCGGCTGTTCTGTTCTTAATATCTAAACAACAAGTTGTGCCAAAAATTGTTTTTTTGTTTTTAGTGTGATAAACTCCTCATAAAGTTTTTTTTGAGGATTTGATTGATATATTACGCAAGCCATCAGATTGATTATGTTGCATTTATTCTGTTGACTATAGGACTGGTGGAACTTCTCAAATATTTTACCGGACGGATTATTTCAAAACATTACGGGAAAAAGATAATATTACTCGGAAGATCTTTTTATATAACTCTTTTTGTGGTTTTAATTCTCGGATGGATGTCTGCTCAGTACAAAGGAACTCTCACTGATCTGAAACTTAGAAATGAAATTCTTTTTCAAGCTCAGGAAATAGCTTCAAATATCAATGAAGACCATATAGAGAGATTGTCCTTTACGCTCGATGACAGAACAAACCCCGGCTTTATGAGGATCCGTTCGCAATTGATCTCTTACGGGAAATATCTTGGTAATTTCTCGGGCATTTATTCAATGGTTATCAAAGATGGTAAAATTGTTTTCGGTCCTGAAGATTATGATGAAGATGACCCGCTTGCCTCATCTCCCGGCACTGTTTACAAGATGCCGGATGATCCTTTACAGCACTCTTTTGCAGACGGAATCCCAAGAGTTGTAGGTCCTTTCACGGATGAATATGGAACTTTCATTTCAGCTTATGCTCCCGTTATGTCAAGGGTCAGCGGAGAGATTGTTCTTATGATAGGGATAGATATTCTTGCTGACAACTGGACCCGCGAGATCCATAGAACTCGCGGATTTTCGATGATCAGAACACTTATTATCGTTTTAATGTTTTTTATGTTTTTTGCAATGATGGCTGTAAGGGATTCCACCGCTAAAAAGGAGAAATGGTTTTTTAAGCATCTTGAAGCCGCATTGATCTTTACAATGGGGACCATGCTTTCAGTAATATTAGGAATGAACGCGGCGACACTTGTAGAGATCTCTGAAAAGAAAGATTTCCAGAATCTTGCAAAAGCAAAAACACAACTTGTAAGGCAGGAGTTTTTTGATATAAGAAAAAACATTGATGCAATGGCAGGATACATCGGAACAATAGATATCGGTGATGAAATATTTGCAAAACTTGCCCAGCCAGTTATCAGATCATCCATTGTTTCAGGAATTCAGTGGGTTGAGCTGGATGATAATGGAAGTGTCCGTCCGGTTTTCAGACTCTCTGACCATGGTAAGGTTCAGGACAGGAACAAATGGATCGATCACACTGAATTTGTTGGAAGAACTGACAATGCCTTTAAAACCGGGATGTCAGTAGTTCTTGAACAGTTTGACGAACAAGAAAATCTTGAATGGACTGTTATCACCCCTGTTTATCTCAATAAAACAGAAAAACCCAAAGGTTTAATAACAACAGAGATAGACAGCCATTTTCTTACGAACTGCTCTTTCCCGCTTTCAACATTTTCTGATGATATGTCTCATCTGCATATCAAAATGCTTTCGATCGACGGTTCTGTTAAGGATGTAATTTCAAAAGTCGAAGATGACATGAGCTGTGATGAGCCTTTAATTTCTAAATCATCCCCCCTTTTTGTTTTCGGAAAAACTTTTTCGATAGACATTTTCCAGAATGATTCAGATTTGATCTCAAACAGGCTTGTCGTAGGAACTATAACATTTGTCCTTATTTTTCTTCTGAGTCTTCTCTTTGCTGTTTTTATAGCATCTTTAAGGAACAGGGAGTCAACACTTGAAGTAATTGTAAAAAACAGGACAAAGGAGCTTTCAGAAAGTAACAACAGGTTCAACCTGGCTGTAAAAGGTTCTCATGACGGAATATGGGACTGGAACATAAGGACCGGTGAACTTTATCTCTCTCCGCGGTGGAAGGAAATGATCGGTTATGAAGATCATGAAATTCCCAATATCCTTGATTCATTCGAAAGAAGGATTCATCCCGATGACAAAATAAGAGTGATGCATTTCATTGAGGATTATTTCAAGGGATATGAAAAAAAATATGAAATAGAGTTCCGGTTCAGGCATAAAAACGGTTCATATGTCTGGATACTTGCCAGAGGTGACGGCCTGAGGGATGAGAACGGAATAGTTTACAGAATGGCAGGTTCACACACTGATATTACGGAAAGGAAAAGAGTTGAAGAGACTATACTTGCATCAAAAAAGGAAGCTGAATCGGCTAACAATGCCAAAAGTGAGTTCCTTGCAAATATGAGCCATGAGATCAGGACACCTCTAAACGGGATAGTAGGTTTTTCAGATCTTCTGATTGATACAGAGCTGAGTGATATTCAGAAACAGTATATGTCAAATGTCTCAAAATCGGCACACATTCTTCTTGAAGTTGTTAATGACATTCTCGATTTTTCTAAGATAGAGGCAGGAAAACTTGAACTCGAATATCACCCTGTGAGCATTTCAGCACTTTTTAACGAAGTTGCCGGATTGACAAGTCATCAGATCATTGAAAAACCGATAGAACTCGAAGTGAAACTTGATCCTGATATCCCGGAATATGTCAGAACGGATCAGTTCAGACTTAGACAGGTTTTTATAAATCTGTTAAGCAATGCGGCTAAATTCACCGACAGAGGCAGGATCGCACTTTCAGCTTTATTGAAGGAAAGAGATGAAAAGAATAATAAAGTCAAGATACTCTTTTCCATTACCGACACCGGTATCGGTATAAAGGAAGATCAGTTGAAGAAGCTTTTTGAATCATTTACTCAGGCCGATCCTTCAACGGCAAGGAAATACGGAGGAACTGGTCTCGGACTTGCGATATCAAGCCGCATCCTTGAAAAAATGGGTAGCAGTATAGAGGTTAAAAGCTCATTCGGATCAGGGTCGGAGTTCTATTTTGAACTTGATCTTGAGGTTTCATCCGGCGAAAAAATCGTAACAGATATTCATGCGAATAACTGTGATAATGAAAAGATTAAGCTTCAGGGAGCATCATACAGAATACTCGTGGTTGAGGATAACCAGATAAACATGATGCTGATCAAGGCGATCTTTTCATCAATAATGCCTGCTTGCAGAATTCTTCAGGCAGAGAACGGAGATCAGGCTCTTACTGTGTTTACGGAAGAACATCCTGATATTATTTTCATGGATGTTCAGCTGCCAGGAAAGGACGGAAGAGAGATCACTTCTGAGATGAGAGTGCTTGAAAAGGATCTGAAGAAAAGAACCCCCGTGATCGCACTTACTGCCGGTGCCGTGGAAGGAGAAAAGGAAAAATGTCTGGCAGCAGGGATGGATGATTTCATTTCAAAACCTGTTGAAGTGAACAGGATTGTTCAGATAATCTGCAAATGGCTCATTTATGCAGGAGAGGACAACCATTTTGAAAAGGGTATTTTTATCCAGAACATAGGCGGAGATATGCCGCTGTACAAGAAACTTCTTGCATTTGTGAAGGAGGATTTTCCCGTAAAGATTCAAGAGGCAAGGGTTAGTGTTTCTCAAAAGGACTGCAAAAAACTTTCATCAATTGCACATACGCTTAAAGGTTCATCTCTTAATATGCGGTTTACAAAACTTGCAGAGTTTGCCGTAATGCTTGAGAAAAACTGCAAAAACGGAGGCGATCCAAACAGCTTGAATTCGATACTGGATGAAATAGAAAAAGAGTTCAAATACTTGGTTGATAACGAATTTTAATGGGGTAACAAATGAAGATCAGGATCATTTTACTGATGACATTGTTTGCAATGTTGTTTAATTTTTCATGCAGTTCATCCAAAAAGAATAAAAGCGATGAAGAGTTCATGGATGAAAACGTAAGTGATGCAGATGTGTTGAAAGATGAATTCGGCTTTGATCTGAGCGGATACAACCCGGAACTGAAAAAGTTTTCAGCACTTGTTAAAACTTCAAGGATGAGCGGTGTTTCAACGACAGAGTTCAATGCTGAAGTTTTTATTACCGGCGGAAATGTTGAAGGTGATGCAACTTATGAATGGATTCTTCCGGCAGAAGGAAAGTTTGCGGCAGGTTCAAAAAAGACAGATAAAAAGATCGCTGTAACTTTTTCAAAACCCGGCAGACATACTGTTAATGTCGCTGTCAAGGACGGATCGGGCGAAGTGGTTGATACCGGTGGCGTTCTGATGGTTTTTGACAGCACTCAGACTTATACAGTGGGAGACTTGAATTCAGATAAGGTGGTTGATGATAAGGATGTTACTCTGCTCAAAGATTATCTTGAAAGAAAAAATACTCTGACAGACGAACAGATAAAAGGATCGGATCTCAACCTTGACAACAGAATAGACCACAATGATCTTGCAATACTTGAAACAGCACTTGACTCGGGCAAAGCGCCGGTCTTTATTCAGGGTGGTGTGAAAGAGTCAGGAGATCCCATAATGTCGGGAGATCCCATAATGTCGGGAGATCCGATAATGTTTGCCGCTTCGGGTGATCCGATAATGATAATAAATCCTGAACTGCTTGAGCCCGGTGTCGAATCGACAATAGCTATAACACCGTCAGGTACTTTGAGAGCAGTTAAATGGGATACTGCGTGTCTTGCTGAAATGGAGAAACAACCTGAATCTGAAAAGGTTCTTTTTGATTCGGTACGGCCTGGATATGCGACATTCGTTATCCCTGCGAAATATATCTGTCTTGCTGCTGAAGGGACATTTGATGTAACACTTAAAAAAGGTGAGAAAGAAACTCCGCTGATAAAAAATTTGATGATCAGACCGCTTCCAGCCGCTGAAAAAGAGCCGGGAACAAAGGTTGTTGAGGCAATGGGACGCTTAAGAGTCGCCCTTGAAGCAATGGAAACAGGCGTTGCCGAATATGCCGATAATATTGATGATATAAGTACAGATGAAAAGGCGGCACTTGTAGGTATGACAAAGGCGGCTTCAGAAACCTACAACGATGCATACGGAAATTTCTATGTCGCTTTCAACAAGATGGACGATAACACGAAAGCTCTTTTTGAAAGATATGCAAAGGCAAAAGGAATAGATTCCCTTAATACAACTTTAAAGGAAGCCACAGAAGAGGTCATTCATTATACAAATGTGCTTAAAAGCAATTCTTCGTATTTGAAAGCCGGTTTCGGGACACCCGCTGTCGGCGAAGCGATGATAAAGCTGGTGTGTGCTTTTGCAAAGATCGCTAATGTTGCGGCCGTTATTGCTGATATCAATGATAATGTTACAGCGGTGCTTGAATATCTTGACTGGTGGCCTTTGAACAAGGCGCCTGTTGTGGGTCCTGCAGTTGAATTCCTTTCCGCACTTACCAACATTGTCGGTGCTGTGACAGATATAATAGGCATGGTTGCTGAATATATTCCGACATTCGGAGATATCAAAGTTGAAGTCGGAAATCCGCAGATGAGCGTCGGGGATTCGACGAAGATAGATGCTTCAATAAAGGTAAACATTGTGAGTGGTCTTTGCAATAAGGCAGGTGGAGCTCTTGTAGATTCCCTGATAGATAAGCTGAAAGATGCACTTACAAAGAGAATGGGCAAAATGATACCTGTTGCCGGGAAGATGTTCGAGAGTGCAAAATACGAAGTTGAGAAAATGAGCGCCATTGCCGCCGGTGTCTATAAAGCTGTCGGATGGATTGCAGACAAGATCGTTGATGCTACAGGTCTGAAGGAATATATGGAATCGCTTGCTGAAAAGTTCTGCAAAATGTTCGGTGATCCTTATATGGCTATTTCGGCTGAGTTCCTGAAAGCATCCTGCGGAGCGATAAATTTCGCAGGCGGAATAGGAACATGGGTCTGCACCGAAGAATGTGCGGGTGATCCGCCGGCCGCAATAAACTATTCAGGCAGCAAGAAGGTCTGTGATGATGACAAGAGCGGTGCAGGCAAGGCGACATGCTATAACGGAACATCGGATTACGATTATACTGACGACGACGATGAAGAAATGCCGGATCAGGATATTGAACTCACTGTGACACAGGAACTGTTTGAGAATGTCCAGAAAGGGGAAGATTCCCCCGATCTTGTCATTACCAAAAATACATCGACCCCACCGGCGGAAAACACTAGTCAGGAATATTTCAGCATTTACTTTAACTCCTTTCTGGATGGTGGAGAAACTTCTCAACCTGTTTTAAATAAGACAGTCGTTCTCCGCGGTCTGGGTGAACCTCTTTATGCGTCAGGATTTCCCGGAATGAATGTTGTGTTTTATCTTGACTGGAATGAATATTTCGAGGAAGTAACTGCTGCAACAGCCCCGGCAGGTTTTGTAATTAAAGGTTCAGGCTGGAACGGCTGGATGCTTTTTGCCAAACCGGAGATCCAGATATTTGACTGGAACAAAAAGCAGGGATCTATCTGGGTTAACATCGTTCTTCCTGATGATCTAAAATATCTTGGAACTCATGAAGTTGAAGTAGCACTTCTTAATCAGAAATCTGACGGAACTCCTGATACAAGCGGAGCTGGAGCATATTCAACATTTTCACTTAAACTTGTTGAAAAAGAGGGCTATGTCCAGTGCCACAGTGACAATGAATGTAATATGGAAACAGAGGTTTGCGACACCAGTTATTACTATTGTGTGCCTAAATAAATATCAGAAATAAATAGTCAGGTTCGGTCCGAGCATAAAAACCATACAATGTCTTTTGAATCCGTCGATTGTTACAGTGACATCAACACCTGCAATATTTCTTGTTTCTTTTTCATCAGCTCTTGCAATAAGAAGATATCCGAAGCCGGTAGAAATCCCTATAGAAAGATATTTGGTGGCAAAATAATCAATTCCGAAAAATATCTCAGGAGAAAAGAGGAAGTTCTTTCCCGAATTTCCTATAGATGCAAAAGCCCCTCCGAAAAATGAAATATGATCTGTTCTTATAAATTCGGCTTTAATTCCGGGACCTATTAAAAACTCAGCTGAAGCATCATCATCGAACATTGACATAAAAAGGTGGAATTTCGCCATTATCCATACCTGTTTTGAAAGCTGGTATCCGGCAGAAAGCGAAGTTGTAGTGAAAGGGAGTCCGATGTTTGTTGCAGTTCCTACATCCTTAATATGAGTAACTCCTACAAAATTTGTTCCAAGATTGAGTTGCCAGTTATAAACTTCACCCGGAACATTCATGTTTTTTGCAGAGGGTTCATCTGCAAAAACTGAAAGAGTTAAAATAATGACTGAAAAAATAAAAAAAGTTTTTTTCATGATAAATCTCCAAGAAGTTTAATCATAGATCAGGAAATCGGGAAGTGTTTTTTCAACGATATTAAAATATTCATCATAAGGAATTATGTCATACGCATTGGTCCCGGTTATTATCTCGGGATAACTTTCCATTCTGCCGAGTTTTTCCGCGGTATCTGTCCTGAAAAGAAAATTGGTTTCAGAAGGTGTTCCCGTAATGGTGGAAACTCTGAAAACGGTATAGTTTATATCTGTATGCATCCATGATATATAAACTTCTTCACTTGTGCTGTCATTTCCGAAAACATAGTTCAGTCCTTCGCTCAAATCTGTTGAAGAGAACATTTTTACTGTAAATTCATCATAGTCCCCCTTTTTTTCCTCAAGGGCAAGATAGAACCGGTCTGTCATGAATCCGGTCATGTTGAGAACGCGGAGTTCATCAGAGGATCTGTATTCAAAAATTCTTTCACCTGTAGTGGCATTAAAAATATAAACCTTGTCAAAATAACCGGTTGCATCGTCTTCTTCCAGTCCGGCTACGTCTTCCAGATTCTTTACCGTGAAAGCGGCAAGTGAAAGGGATTCCTGACATGTCAGGAAGGTTGTTCCTGTTCTTGGATAATCCCATGTTTTAATTCCGTTTTCCGCAAATAACACTGTGAAGAAATCATCACTCTGTGCAACAACGAGTCCGTCCATGACACACCGTATCTTCCCTTCATGCTGAGTAACCCACTTGCCTGTCCCTTTTGCGATGTCAAATCCGTCTATCAGGTCGTATCCCGCAATCACTGTTTCAGGGAAAGTGTAAGCTTTCTCAAGATTCTCAAGGGGTTCTGTTCTCCATATTTCTGCACCTGTCTTTGAATTAAGGGCAACCAGTTCGTTATTATTACTGCCGTAGATGATATAATTTCCCTCCACTTTGAACTGAAGCGCCACTGATTCATTATCTCTGAGTTTCAATTCCCACACAGCTTCATCCTTTGCAATGTTGACAGCACAAATGGAGTTTTCTTTGCAAAGGGAATAAAAAATACCGTTGTGCACAGCAAAACCTGTTGAATCTGATGTTATGACCGCTGAAGATTCAACGGAAACTGCAGTGTTGCCGCCGGAGCTTTCAAGAAGACACACTTTTTCTTTTTTGCAGTTGCACAGAATGAACTCATCAAGTATGAAAAATGCCGGTTCGGAAGAATGTCCTGATATTTTTTTTTCCCATCCGCTCCTTAAAGGGGAAAGCTTCATTGAAAGAAGATAATTCTGATCATCTTTCTGGTATATTGTGAAAAGATCTGTCCCTTCAGATCTATAGAAAAGAAGTTCTCCTTCACGGTGTATTTCGTTGCTGCAACTTGAAAGAATGATTGCAAAAATAAATATAAGAAAAGATCTTTTCAGAATATTATATCGCATTGATTGCACATCCGCTCTGTTTTTGTGTGTTTCCGCTGTCATGATCAACATTTTCCTCAAATTCATCACCTGCTTCTTCATTATCATTTTCATCATTAACGATCACTGCTCCGTCATCTTCATCTTCCATCATCTCTTCATCAGAATTTTCAATTCCGTCAGAAGGTTCAACAACATCGTCATCAGCTTTAGTGTCATCTTCGTCACGATTTTCTGTTTCATCACAAATAAAGTCTGCAAGTATGGTGAAGTCACCCCCTTTTATTACGCCCTCTTTCGAGAAAGAATCGGCGACAAGATAATATTTTCCTTTTTTGATTCCTATCTTAATTTCAGAATCATTTCTGAAAATGCAGGAATTACCGTTATTTCCATTTAGAAGGTGGATATCCATGTCCTCTCTAGAGTCTGTTCCGCCTGAGCCTTCAGAGATCATGGCTGTCAAAGTTCCGTCACATTCAGCAGTAAATTCAAACACCGTTTCAGGTCCCGATTCATCAATAAGAGTCGTGTCTGAGATGTTTTGAGAACAGTTGTAAAAGTCAATGATATCAGAAACATATCTGTAAGTATTGTCGGATCTTTCAAAAGGGAAACTATCTATTTTAACAGGGTTTTCAAAGGATCCTGACCTGTCTGAAACAAAATTTTCAGCGATCTTTTTCCAAAGATCTTCTGAAGATATATCGTAATTCAACGCCCACATTCCGCTTCCGGCTACACCTTTTGAATTTGCAAAGGCATATTTAAGTGAAATGCTTTCATCGTCATCATACCAGAGCTGATACCATTGTGAGCCATCCTTCCATATTTTGTACGGGGTTTCGGATCCGCTGTCCCAGCCGCTTTCAATTGATGAATGGTCTTTAAACACATTGTCAAAAATAACTGCCGCACCGTTTTCGGTCTTTGCTCCGGGAAACGAGCCGGAAGTTGTTTTCCATTTGATGCCGTAATAGGGATATCCGGCTATTAATTTGTCCTTGACGGCATCGCCGTATTTGGAAATATATGTATTTATTGATTTTTCCACACATATTCCGTTTGATGTCCATGGAGTTTTGGAATATAAGGGGGCGACAGGTCCCGTTTCCTCTCCTGCTTTCCAATGATAGTCATAAAGCATAAGAAATGCATAATCAAGTCCTGTCATGGAAGCGATATCCCATCTATTTGACCAGTCAACTGCCGGAAGTGCCGCTGAAACTATCATTTCAGGGTTTCTTGAGTGGAAATAATTTCCAAGATCGTTGAAAAACTTAATGAGATCAGCTGTTTTTGTGTCTGCGAATGCTTCAAAGTCAATGTTTATTCCGTCAGCTCCCGCATCGTTCACTTTATCCCAGCAGTTCTTGAAAAAAGTGTCCTTGTCATAACTGCTTTCAACTAAATCCTGGACCATCGTACCTTCAAAGCCGGTGATCACGAGATGGACTCTCACACCGTATTTATGTGCTTCATCAATCGGTGCTGATTCAGGCCAGTCGGGGCAGTCGCCAAGAGATCCTGCGGTTGAAAGCTCACACGAAAAATAGAGAATATCGGTCAGAAGTCCATATCTTAAGTGATCTGTAGAGTTGTTCCAGTAAGGAAGATATCCGAAGATAAGTTTTTCAGTAAGCGGTTTATACAAAGCGACTTCATTCAACAGTTTCATTGACGGTTTGCCGTGTGAAATCAATGGTTTGTCGAATTTGTGAGTTTGAAGTTCAATCATGTGGACACTTTTCATGTCAACAGAAAAAACAGTAAAAGTAAGAAAAATGATTATCGCCGAAAGCGTCTTTTTCATAATTGGAACCCGCACAGAAAAAATCACAAAAACCAAGTCAATTCATACGGATATATAATGAAAAGTCAACGAAAACTGGTGGAGCTGACGCGGATCGAACGCGCGACCCTTTGAATGCCATTCAAATACTCTCCCAACTGAGCTACAGCCCCACCAATGGGAAAAAAGACTTTCTCAATTTACCTGATTTGTTTTCTCAGTCAACAAAAGTGATTAAAAAATATGTTTGAAAAGTGGTTGACTTTGGCGATTCTGTCTTTATATAAGAGGTCGTAAATTTCGGTCTTGATTTGAGTGCTGAATGATTACAGCCACTTATCTCAAGGTTTTTTATGTCCGCCGGAGGTTGTATGAACGGAAATGACAAAGACCTTAAAAAAGACACGGTTGCAAATGAGCCGGTAATTAAAGAAGACGGTGCTCTTGAAATTGACGAGGAATCACTTCAGGAAGAGGTAGATCTTCAGAAGCTTGCCGAAAAACTCGGAAATGAACATGCCAAAACAAAGGAGAGAAGATTCTTCGGAAGAAAGAACAAGGATTCTGAATCTTCTCATAAGATCGATCAGTTGAAGGAACAGTTGAAGGAAAAAGAGGAAAAGATAAAAGAGCTGGATAACAATGTTAAAATACTTGTTGCCGAGAATAGAAACCAGAAAACGAGGATAGAGAACGAGTTCCGCACGAAGATCAGATTCGCCGCTGAAGATTTTTTCAGGGATTTTATAACGGTCAAGGATGATTTTGACAAGGCGATGGAATTTGTTCCGTCTGATGAAAATGCACAGAAAGATCCTTTTATTCAGGGGATAAGACATCTTCTTTCAAAAACGGAAAGTGTTATGAAAAAACACGGAATTGAATCTTTTTCAGGAGTCGGTGAGAAGTTTGATCCGTCAATACATCAGGCTATGAGCATGATCCCTGTTGAAGGGAAGGAATTGAATGAGATAGTTGCAGAATATGTCAAGGGTTACAAAATGCATGAGCGGATACTCAGGCCTGCAATGGTGATAGTGGCTTCAGGTATCAATCCGGCAGTAGAGGCACATAATGAAATAAAAGCAGAAGAAGCATCAGAAGAAGCAGAAAAAGAAAAACCTGCTGAAGATAAAGCAGATGATGAAAATATTGAACAGTAATTTATAGTAGGAGGAGAAAATGGGAAAAGTTATCGGTATTGACCTTGGTACGACCAACAGTTGTGTAAGCATCATGGAAGGCGGAGACCCGAAAGTCATTGCAAATGCGGAAGGTTCAAGGACCACTCCGAGTATAGTTGCTTTCACAGACAAAGGTGAAAGACTTGTCGGTCAACTTGCAAAAAGACAGGCGATAACCAATTCAAAAAGGACAGTGTATGCTATAAAAAGACTTATCGGCCGTAAATATGAAGCGACAGAAGTAATGAAAATGAAGTCGCTTGTCCCTTTCCAGATTTCAAAGGCATCAAACGGAGATGCTTGGGTCAAGATCGACGACAAGGATTACAGCCCTCAGCAGATCTCCGCAATGGTGCTTCAGAAAATGAAAGAGACCGCAGAAGAGTATCTTGGAGAAAAAGTTACTGACGCGGTCATAACGGTTCCTGCATATTTCAACGATTCACAGCGGCAGGCTACAAAAGATGCGGGAAAGATCGCAGGTCTGAATGTTCTTAGAATCATAAACGAGCCGACTGCCGCGGCACTTGCTTACGGTATCGACAAAAAAGGTAAGGAGATGAAGATCGCTGTTTATGATCTCGGCGGCGGAACTTTCGATATTTCGATCCTTGAGCTTGGTGACGGTGTTTTTGAAGTTCTTTCAACAAACGGTGACACATTCCTCGGTGGAGAAGATTTCGATCAGAGAATAATTGAATTCCTTGTTGCAGAGTTCAAAAAGGATTCGGGCATAGACCTTTCGCATGATCCGATGGCACTTCAGAGACTCAAAGAAGCAGCGGAAAAGGCAAAGCACGAACTTTCTTCAACGATGGAGACCAACATAAACCTTCCTTTCATCACAGCTGATGCAAACGGTCCGAAACACCTCAACATAAATATGTCAAGAGCCCGCCTGGAATCACTGGTCGAAGATCTTGCAAAGAAGACACTTGAACCGTGCAGGAAGGTTCTTGCAGATGCAAAGGTGTCAGTAAACGATATCAATGAAGTTATAATGGTCGGCGGTATGACAAGAATGCCTCTCATTCAGCGTCTTGTTAAGGAGTTTTTCCAGAAAGAGGTTCATAAAGGTGTCAATCCTGATGAAGTTGTTGCAGTAGGAGCCGCAATACAGGGCGGAGTTCTTAAGGGTGATGTAAAGGATGTTCTCCTTCTCGATGTCACACCTCTTTCACTCGGTATTGAGACTCTCGGCGGCGTTTTCACAAGACTTATTCCGAGAAACACGACGATCCCGACCAAAAAGACAGAGATATTCTCAACAGCTCAGGATAATCAGCCGGCTGTTACGATAAGAGTTTTCCAGGGTGAAAGAGAGATCGCGGCACAGAACAAACTTCTTGGTGAATTTGATCTGAAGGATATTCCGCCGGCCCCGAGAGGTCTGCCGAAGATTGAGGTGAGTTTTGACATAGATGCGAACGGAATTCTGAACGTCAGTGCAAAAGACCTCGGAACGAATAAGCAGAACACCATCGTCATCAAGGCAGGCAGCGGACTTACCGATGAAGAGATTGATAGAATGGTTACAGATGCTGAAAAACATAAAGAAGAAGACGAAAAGAGAAGAAAAGTTGTCGAAGCAAAGAACAACGCTGACCAGATGGTATATTCAACTGAAAAAGCATTGAAGGAATACGGTGAAAAAATAGATCCGCAGGCAAAAGCTGAAATTGAAGAGAAGCTTGCGGCACTGAGGGCGGCATCAGAACAGGAAGATGCCGAAACAATAGAAAAGGCGACAGGCGAACTCAACCAGAGCGCACACAAGCTTGCTGAAGCGATGTATAAAAATGCAGGCGGTGCTCCTGACCAGCAGGGTGATACAGGGCAGAGTGACGGTGCAAAGAAAAAAGGCGACGGTTTTGTCGATGCCGATTTTGAGGAGAAAAAGTAAACTCACATGGCTGATTTCTATGAACTGCTCGGCGTTTCAAGGAATGCCAGTGCTGAAGAGATAAAAAAAGCATATAAGAAACAGGCTCTCAAGCATCATCCTGACCGTAACAAGGGTGACAAGAGTGCTGAAGAGAAATTCAAAAAGATAAACGAAGCTTACGAAGTTCTGAGCGATCCTGAAAAAAGACAGATGTACGATCAGTTCGGAGAGGACGGGTTGAAGGCCAATCCTTTTCAGGGACAGAACGGCGGATACAGGGATTTTTCAGATGTGTTCGATAATCTGGGCGATATGTTCGGAGATATTTTCGGCGGTCGCGGCTCAAGAAGAGGAAGAAAGGTTCCTACACAGGGTTCCGACCTTCTTGTCCATTTGACGATAAGTTTCGATGAGTCGTTCACAGGGACTAAAAAAGATATAAGTTTTACGAGGTCATCGTCCTGTCAGGTCTGTCTGGGAACAGGGGCGGAACACGGAAGTTCCACAAAGACATGCCCCACATGCAACGGAGCCGGTCAGGTAAGGGTTTCTCACGGGATATTTTCTCTTGCTCAGACCTGTCCGACATGTCGTGGCGAGGGAACGATCATTGAAAAACCGTGTTCTCACTGTCGAGGCACAGGTTTTGTAAAAGAGGATAAGAAGATAGCTCTCAATGTTCCACCGGGAATAAGTTCAGGGATGAAAATGAGAGTTGCCGGCGAAGCGAATTCGGGAACCAACGGTGGTCCGAGAGGCGATGTCTATGTTGAAATAAGAGTCAAGGATCATTCCCTTTTTGAAAGAGATGGAGATGATATTTATGTTGAGATCCCGATATCTTATTCTCAGGCAGTGCTCGGAGACAGGATCGAAGTTCCGACAATGACCGGTCCTGTTGAAATGAAGATACCGGCAGGGACTCAGCCCGGAACGAAAATGCGGCTTAAGGACAAGGGATTCGCTTCACTCCAAAGAGGTGGCGGCACGGGTTCTCTTTATGTCATACTTACACTCGAAGTGCCTAAAAACATCTCAGAAAAACATCGTGAGCACATCTTGAAACTCAAAGAATTCGAAGCTGATCACAAAGAAAGACCGTCATTTAAAGACTATCTCGATAAAGCAAAAAATCTGTTCAGATAGATGTAGTGTTTCTTAATTATTGAACGTTAAGATTAAGATGAATAATATCCTAACAGGTTCAGATTTAAAAATATGGACATGCTTTTTCGTCAATTCCGGTTCATTTTTCTCAAGACGGGCTATATCTTCTCAATTTTAATTATTATCTGAACCGTTTGTTGGCGGTTAACATCTGTTGAGAGGTAAAGAATGTCTAAGTATTATGTTTTATTAGGTTTTGTTTGTGTGTTTGTGCTGGGGTCATGCTCAGTTAAAGATGATGTAGAAGTTGATGATCTCATTCAGAACGACGAAAATGAGCAGAAAAACGATGATTTTGAAACAAATGATGATAATTCTGTAAAAGACGATTCCGGGCAGGTTGATGATGTTGTCAAAACAGATGACAGCGCAACTCCTGACAATAATATTGTGCCTGACGATTCTGTCATGATAGATGAAGATCAGACAACGGATGAAGACTTAACTGACAATGAAGAGAGTGATTTAAATGACGAAAGCGGAAATGACGAAGATTCGGATATCATCAATGATCCGGTTATCCTTTTTGAAGATTTTGAAACTCCTTCCACATGGACAAAATGGAAAAAGATCAATATTAACAAACTGATGAACTCTGCTGATCCGTTTTTATACAGCGGAGATCTCTGGGAGATCGGAAATCCTGAAATATCTGGAAAGATCACTGATGCACACAGCGGTGAAAATCTTCTTGCGACCGTTGTCAATGACAAAATTCCTGATAATAAAAACTTAATGAATATAGTTTATTATAATGAAAAATTCACTATTCCGGCTAACGGAGTTGATATTGAATTTTATGCGTGGATCGACACCCATGTTTACCCAAATGAAACTAAGAGAGGTGGCGTTCTGCTCTATCTTTGTGAGGAAGTGAATTTCCAAAGTGGCGGAAAATGCAGCAAAGTTTCGGGGGACACGGCAAATACAGTTGAGCTTTTCAAAGATCTTGAAAGTGATCCGGATGGATATATCAGCACTTTTTACGGAATGTACACAAAACAGTATCTGGGACTGAGCGGAAAAAGCGGTGAGTTCGTAAAGATCACAGGATCTGTAACTGAATCCGGCTCGGCAGGCAAAAATGTCTATCTTGTTTTTGAATATCAGACTCCGAATGATTCCGGAACAAGTGTTTACGGAATATATATTGATGACATCTCAGTCACAAAAAGATAGAAAGAATCCAAATAGTTGAAAGTGTGAAGGGATAAAGGATTCTTTCTGGATTTATTAATTCATCAGAAATCCGACAGACGCTCCACAAAATCAGGTCGATCAACAAAGGGATTTCTATTTCCCTGAGCAGCTTCAATGCGATCATTTCTCGTGCGTTCCCGCTCATCCACCGGATCATCAACATGCCACTGCCGAAGAACCGCTTCTTCCGCGGCTTTAATCCGCCCGTCCACCATATCTCCGTTATCATCAATGCAAAGATGAATATAACATTCGAACGCCCAGCGGACCGCCATATAAAAATGTGCCCTCGCAATATCACCCTTCCGGGAATCACGCACCTCAAACACAATGGATCCGGAATCACTCTGTCCTCTGTATGAGCAGTCACTTCCCACGACGCAGTAAGTGTCCGTCATCATGGAAACTTCACCGAAATCAAGTGTTCCCCGATCTGAATTCACCTGCACATCTGTGGGAAACAGATGATGGATATCGTATCCCGGCGGCGTATTCTCACCGTTACTTGAAACAATCTGACTTTTGGGCCACGAATGCTCACAGTTTAGTCCACTGCCGCCGTTGTACACTTCGCTTCGAGTTGCAGGACCTGGAATTGTCCTGCCACTGTACAGACATTCGATTTCATCATTAAACACATCAATTCCACCATACATTGCGTCTCGGGCAGTATCATAATCAAACGGACTGTCAACTGCAATAAGGTTATACAGTGCCTCACGCAAAGACTCATCATAAAGCCCGTTTGTTGATGCGTAAGGATCATCGTAAGGATCATCGTCAGAAATCGTGTCTTCATCCACTGTTTCATCCGCAGTCTCATCCACAGTCTCATCCACAGTTTCATCCGCAGTTTCATCCACAGCTTCATCCGCAGTTTCATCCACAGTTTCGTCCACAGTTTCGTCAACGGTTTCATCAACGGTTTCATCAACGGTTTCGTCAACACCTTCGTCGGTGTTTTCATCGGTGTTTTCATCCGACTCCGTATCTTCCGACTCCGCCAAGGCTTCGTCGGACAAGTCGTCGGACAAGTCGTCAACTGTTTCATCCATTGTTTCATCAACAGTTTCGTCAGAGACCGGTTTATAATTTCCACCTGAAGAAGTATTACAGGAAACAACACTCAAAAAAAGAAGTGCAATTAAAAGAAATCTCATTTCATACCTCCAAATTATGCAAGAACGAGCAAAATGATTATACTTGAAAGATTCCTGAAAATACAGTTTGACACCATCTTGACAAACTCGGCACTGATATAAAAACTGACAGATGACAATAGAAACACAGGATTTTCGTCAATTTCTCTAACAAATTTGACATGTTTTTTTATTGTTGCAATTTAAAATCAAAGGAAAACATCATCCCTTGAAAAAGAGATGTTCCTCCTGAAATTTAGATCAAAAGTGAAATTAATCGGTATAAAACCCGATTTTGTTGCCTTCGCTGTCAATAATTATTGCAAAAGAACCTTTTCCTTCCGCTTCAATTTTTGTTTCAGGCGTGTGGATTTTTCCGCCATTGTTAAAAGCTTTTTCAAGAATAGTATCAAGTTGTCCTACTGCATTAAAGTGGATTAAAACACCATCTTTCCCGGGGTTAAAGTTTTCAGCATAGCTTAATGCTCCGTTTACATTTGAATCTTCAGGGAAAAACGCCATCTTTTCTTCTTCACATTCACAAATTGAAAGTTTTGTTTCCAGCAAATTCTCATAGAAATTTACTGCTCTGCTAAAATCAATAACCGGGATCTCAAAAAAACTGACAAGATTTCTCATTTTCTGCCTCCTTGTGCAAATAAATAAAACTCCGGAATTTTTCCGGACACACTGAACAGTATCAAAAGCCGGATAATTTAATTGAAATATTGCGACAAAATATGAGTGTTTTATAAATAAAAATCTGAAAAAGCAGAATATTTGAAAAAATACTGCCCTGGAGTCAACGATGTTATAGATTTGAAGTCATTTATAAAATGTGCCTGATCAGAATATCCCGATTCAAATGCAAGACGAGTAAGCGAGATGTCTGGATTTTTCTGTTTTATGGAAAGGGTTTTCTGAAATCTGATAACTTTTGAAAAATCTTTCAATGTTACACCTGTATGATTCATAAACATTCTTTCAAGGTTTCTTTTGCTGCAGAAAACCATATCTGCCAACTTGCTTATTTTGATTCCTCCCCCACTTTCAGATATAAGGGAAACAGACATCGAAACCCTCTCTTCCAACTCCTTCTCTTTTTTTGCTATCATTTTCAGAAAATAATCTTCAATAATTTTGATCTTACCGGAAAAATCCTGAACTTCTGACATCCTTTCAGCAACAAACTTGAGTTCCTTTTCTAACAAATAGGTTGCATCTTCATACTCATCGGAAATCAGTGAAGGATTAAAATTAAAAAGAACTTTTGCGGCATCAGGCTTTACAGCGAGAATTAAAAAGTTGCTTGAACCTTCTATTTCAAGCTCTGTCTGTTTTGTGAACAGTCCTGAAACCGAAACCGTTGCAACCCTGTCTGTTCCTGAAATTTTAACCAAAGACATTCTGCCGCCGAAATTGAACATAATTTGAGCAAATCCGGATGGCACAATAAGTTCCTTGCAAAAACCATCTCCGCTCTTCTTTATGTCAAGACCCCATGCATAAGCAATATAGTCTGACAACGGCTTTTTAAATATTCGTACGGTGCACTCCATCATTCAACCATCAGATAAATCCACGAACATTATACTCAAACCTAATCAAATGAATTGAAAAAATGCGACAAATTCATCCAATAATTCTAACGCTCTCAACATCGCCGACAGAAAGCCAGTCATCCATGTTTCCATAATTGCTCTTGTCAATATGAAATTGTTTGATCTCTTTGAACTCTTCTATTTCAATCAAAACAAGATATCTCTTTCCTGCCCACTTCTGAATTTGTTTTTCTGTCAGATTCAGCTTTTTCTGATTCTGCATTACAAGATTTTTAGATTCTTCCTCATTCATTTTTTCAGAACTGAAAACCAATGAGACAACCGCCTTTGACTTAACTAACCCATCAGCATTATTGTTGATAAAATACAGCATATCTCCCTTGTTAACTCTTCCATGGGGCAGTTTTCTTCCTGTCGCACCTCTTATAATCATAGTTTTGCTTCCTTCTGACAGTTTTTCAAATTCTTTTGCCTTTGCATCCAGATAAACTATGTGGTCCATTTTCTCCTCCTTTCAATAAAATTAATAATCCCTGTGGTTAAATAGAACATTCAGCAGCATAACCGTTGCAAAAAACAAAGCCGAATATGCAAGAACCGGGGTTGCGGCAGGAAATATCGAGGTAATAAAAAGATAATCCTGACATAAACACCAGATGAGCACAAAATATATGTCTATCGAAATCACAAACTGAACAATTCTTTTTGCAAGTGATTTGTCTGAGAACGGATTGAACTTTCTTTTTCCTGAAAAGATCCCATGCAGAAGTCTGAACAACATTAAAAATGAGAAAAAGAGAATAATGTTGATGATTATCCAAACTGCGGCATCACCTTTTGCAATAATACCCATTCCGACAGAGTCAAATCTGTTGAACTGAGCCCAGTCTTCCAAAATAACAGAGAACATCGGCCATGACCTTTGACTGTTTGCAAAAATGACAATGCCATCTCCCGATTCAGGAACAAAATGGAAATGTGTCATCCAGCCAAGCCCCTGACCACCATGTGAAACAGCTTTCATTCCGTTTGGAAAAGTCTCTAAAAAATGTCCAAACCCGTAAGAATCAAAAACTGCACTGAAAAGCCCGCTCATCTCAATTTGAGGAGAGTGAATTTCATCAATTAATTCAGAACTTAAAACTTTCAAGGTATTCTCATTGAACTTTGTCATTGAAGCAGAAACAAACTTTGAAATATCTCCGACAGTTGAAAAAAGTCCGCCTGAAGCATTTCCCGCATAAAAATAAACAGGGATCTCTTCTCCGTCTATTTTATAACCTTTTGGAACATCGGGAAACCGGTCGGGACTATATTGAAATCCCGAATTAGTCATTCCAAGCGGAAGAAGAACAGATTTTTCCATATAAATTGCAAAATTTTCCCCTGTAACCTCCTCAATAAGCAGTTCAAGAAGATTAAATCCCGCATTTGAATAGATAAATGATCTGCCCGGCTTATCAACCATTTTCAGATCAGGCAGGAGCACTTTTTTTAATGGCGGTCTTATTTCTGAGGGTGAGTAATGAACTCCGATAGTTCCAAGCCCAAGTCCCGAAGAGTTGCTCAAAAGATCTCTGGTTGTAATTTCTTTAAACAGCGAATCATCCGCAGGAAGTTCAAAAGTCTTGAAATATTTGTAAACCGGTTCATCAAGATCAATCTTTCCATCCTGAACAAGCGTCATAACTCCCCATGCCGTCAACGATTTTGAAATTGAATGAACCATGCATAAATCAGTTGTCTTTAATTCTTTTTTCAAACTTACATCTGCATATCCAAAAGATCTTTCCCATACTGTTTTTCCATCTTTTATTAAAGCTGTAACCGTTCCCGGCACTTCAAACCTTTCCATTAAAAGCGGAATTCTGTTATCAAGATGGTCGGTAAAATCGTCAACTGAACAGAATTTCTTTTCGCATCCCAAAACAAACCCTGCAAATAAAACCAATGTTATCAAATACTTAAAGCTTTTCATGACTTCCTCCTAAAATGCCTGCATAATGCTTAAATAATAGCTGAATTTTCCTTCTCTATTGACTGCAACATCAAATCTTATCGGTATCTTTTCTCTTCTATCAAGCATAAGCCTAAGTCCCACGCCTCCTGCAAAAGCTGTTCTTTCAGGATCAAAAGAAAGAGGTCCGGGAGCAACATTCCCAGCTGCGAAAAATGCAGTCGCTTCAAATCTCCAGTAAATCGGGAATCTGTATTCAACCTGTCCAGCGATCATACACTTATCAAGATAGTATCCCTTGTAATATCCGCGAAGCATTTCTTCTCCGCCAAGTGGCGCCATCATCTGAAAAGGCACTGTCCCTGCATTGATGTTGTAAATGAATTGAAATGCCAGAACATGATCTTTAAAAACATTGAAATACTGTCTGTGATCAATGAAAAAGTTTATAAAAGAGCGTTCCATTCCATACCTTAAGACCTTGATTTCAGTGAGAAATCCATTAAGCGGATAAAAAGTCCCATCTCTTTTGTCAACAAGAAGTCTTATTCCGAAACCGTATTTTTCAATTCCGTCCGCCCCCTCAATGTTGTCATTTTCAAGCATCCCTTGTGACTTTTTCTTTTTTATATTCATTTTCCAAATATCAAATGCCGGTCCGAGATAAATTCCTTTATTTACTGCAAGCCCCAGAAATGCTTTGAACTTTATGTCTTCCTTAAGATATTTTTCCTTGTTTTTATCATTATTGTTGTCGCCAATACCGAAAAAAACTTCAGGAGATTTATTTGCCGCAAGGAAAAAAGTTGTCAGAATTTTTTCATTTACCGGATAAAAATCTGTTCTGAACATTCCCATGAACTGGTTTTTCAGCGTGTAAATTCCTGAAAGCTTAATTGTGTCCTGAACTGAGTTTCTGTTTTCAGGCTCTCTATTATAATACCCAATGCCAGTTGCACCGAACATGAATGATGTTTCAGGAGTATATGCAACTATAGGAAGAGCAACTGCTCCAAGTTTTTTCTTCTCACTTTTTTTCTCCTGCTCATAACTGAACAAAATCAGCGGAAAAACCATCAGAATGAACAAAATCACTGTTTTTTTCATTTTTCGTCTCCATCACGAAAATTAACCATTCACAACTTCATTTTTGCATTCTTGAAAATTATTTACGCCCCAATTCGCGTTTCAGGACAAACTTGAATTTTCCGGACTTGAACAATTAAGGTTTCAGGACATTTGATCCTAATAATTTCAATGGGTTGCGAAAACATCAATAATTTGACTATTTTTTGCTGATTTTGTATTTTTACTTGTTTTGTTTTTTTAAAAGGGTTTTATGATAACAGTCTTTTTTGCAGGAGCCATTCAGGCTTTTCTGATATCTGTTTCTTTCTTTTTCAGGAAACAGAATTCAAAAGGAAACATTTTTATCTCAATTTTTCTTTTTATTTTTTCTCTTGAACTTCTTTTTTCAGCATATTATGCTTCTGATATTCCTCTTTATTTTCCTCACCTGATCCATCTTGACGGACCGATGTCAATGTTTTACGGACCGCTTGTTTTCTGGTATGTCGCTTTTACAACTGCTCAAAAATCAAAGTTTACCAAAACTGATATTCTTCACATAATTCCTTTTGTTCTCCTTGTAATTTATAAGCTGCCGTCGTTCTTTTTAAAAAGTGCGGCATGGAAAGTTGAATTTTTTAAGACCAACATACTTGGCACAAGAGACCTTGAGTTTTATCTGCTTAATATCATTATATTTATCCAAGTCGGATTTTATCTTGTTTATGCGTTGAGAAGCTACAGATCTTTTAAAAAATCTTTGTCCGATACTTTTTCCAACTATGAAGGGGTTGATCTTAAATGGCTTTTTATCATGCTTATTTCAGGCATTGTGATATGGTCTTTTTTTCTTTTTATGTTTGTTCTTGCGTTATTTGGATTCAACTCTGCCACAGCTAATGCAGTCAATGCACTTTTTCTTGCCGGATGGGTTTTCTTTTTCGGATTTACCGCCCTGACTGTACCTTTTCATAAAAGAGAAGTTCTTGAAAAGGTTTCAACTGTTTCAGAAAAGAAAGAAAACTTTGAAAATATTGATGATCTTATTTCAATTGCCAACGAAATAGATAAACTTATGAATGAAGAAAAACCATATCTTGATCCCGATCTAACAATCGTCTCTTTATCAGAAAAGACGGGACTTCCTCACTATCTTATTTCTAAAGCAATAAACCGTGTTAAAGAATGCAATTTTCATACATATATCAATAAATACAGAGTCGAAGAAGTTAAAAAACTTCTTGCTGACCCTGAAAACTCTAAAAAATTCACACTTCTTGCACTTGCTCTTGACAGCGGATTTAAATCAAAATCGGCATTTAATGACATATTTAAGAAGTTTACCGGGCTGACTCCTAAAGAGTTTAGAAAAACTTTCTGATTTTGTATCAATCCACTTTCTTAACAAAGATTCTGATGCAGAAAATAATTATTGAAATGTGGATTAAAAGTGCGCAGAAAACTATCATCGGAAGATCGAGAAAACCGATGTTTTTTCCTGTGATTATTGCACTTACCCATGTTTGAGGAACTATGAAAAAAAGGATGCTCCATTTTGAGACAAGAAAATAGTTGGCAATTGGGGGAATTATCATCATTCCGAGCAGTTTTCCTATTGCAAGTCCTTCAACTTTGTTGGATGCATTAGAAGCCATTAAAAAAGAAAAAACCGGTGCCTGCAAAGCAAGCAGTATTGAAACAATCAACAAATTCAGCATGTTGATTGCATAAATGTCATAAAGGGCTAAATAGAAAACAACTGAAACTAAAAAGGTGAAAACAATGGGAACTGTCATCCTGAAAACAAGATATCCTCTTTTTGTCAATGGTGTCACGGCGTAGTAATTTATCATTGATTCATCCCGTTCATCAAGAATTATAAAGCCGATGACAAGTCCGACCATCATGGGGATAAGCAATGAAAAAAATGAAATTATCATGGGGTAGTCTGAAATTATGTCATAATCAAAGAATTGAATGACTTGTTCCCGTGCAACGGAAAGAAATATTCTAAGCACGACTATAATTATGAGAGGAGCAACAGCAGTCATTGTCTGCATTGGATCTCTGACAATGTTCCTGATGTCGGCAATAGTGAATTTTATCAGTTTTTTCATCAGTTTTTCCCGTTTTTTAAAATTTCAAACCGGTAAAACCATTTTTTTGCAATAAAAAGCATTCCGCAGTTCCAGAATAAAAGAGAAATGAGTGACGCTGTTTTTTCAAAAAAGGTGAGTTCTTTTATCAGCACACTGAAAAGAGTGACTGTCGCATAAGTCGGGAAGATCATAAATAGACTGCTTTTAAAAATCCCGATAAAATCAACTATGGGGACAAAAAATATCATCGTGAACACAATTGCGTTAAAAAAGTATTTGTTGACGGTTTTTGATCTTACGGCAATTGCAATTCCTGTAAAAATAAAAAATGTTGAACTGAGTATCGCTCCCGCTGAAAAAAGTAGGAATTCATCAGGAAAACCGAAAGCAGTTAAGGCAATGAAAACACTTGCAAAATACGAAAGAATGGTGAGAGATACCGTTTTTGAGAAAAGATATTCTCCGACCTTCACAGGAGTGACAAAAATTGACTGGAGAGTGTTCTGATCTCTTTCAAGAAGAATAAGTCCGCCCACAAAAAAGAATCCAAGAACTGTAGTGTCTGAAAAAAGGATAAATATTGTGAGAAAATCTTTTATAACTCCTGAAACATTTGAAATTATTGAACAATACACCGCAAGAATAAAGAAGTATGCATAATAGAATCTGTGTCTGAACTGAAAAAGAATATCGTGTTTTAGAAGAGAAACTGCTCTCAAAGAAGTCTCCTTCCTGTAGTTTCAATAAAAATATCTTCGAGAGTTGATTCCATTGTGTGGATCGTTTCAACTGAACCTGATTTTAAAATATCCTGAAACCGTTTGTTTTCATTAATATTTTCAAGAGAAAACGAGTCGCTTTTAAGGATGTTTTCCTCAACATACTCGATCCTTAAAGCTTTTTTTCCTTTCTTTATTTTCAGGTTTCGCGGTGAATCAATAAGTGATATTGAACCATCCACAATAAATGCAACTCTGTCACAAAGTTCTTCTGCTGTGTGCATATCATGGGTTGTCAGGAAAATTGTTTTACCCTCATCCTTTTTCATTTTTATTACATCTTTCATCTTTCTTGCATTTGCAGGATCAAGCCCCGAAGTCGGCTCATCAAGAAACAAAATCTCAGGGTTATGCATGATAGCCCTTAAAAAGTTAAGCCGCATCTTCATTCCTTTTGAATAAGCGGAAACAAAAGTGCCGCCATCTTTTTCAAGACCAAGCATCTCAAGCAGTTTCTGAGGATCTGTACATTCGGCAGAATAAAGCGAAGAAAAAAAGTTAAGATTCTCAAGAGCAGTGAACTTGCTGAAAAGATTGGGAAATTCAAAAGCAACACCGATCTTTTCAAAATATCTGCTGTCAAGACCGCTCAGTTCATTGCCTTCAACCTTTATGCTTCCACCGTAACCCGAAAGAATCTTTATCAGAACCTTCTGAGTTGTACTCTTTCCCGCACCACTTGGACCAAGAAAACCGAAAATCTCACCCCTTGACACGGAAAAATCTATCCCACGCACCACATCGGCATCTGAATCCGGATATCTGAACCTCAACCCCGCAACATCTATCATCGCATGTCCTCACTCCAAAAAACTAACTTTTCCAGATTATCTTTCTGCATTGAAAAGGCAATAATAATTAGAAGGCATCTGATCTCCTAAAAATAATATAAACACAGGGTTTTCGTCAATTTCTCTAATAAATTTGACATATTTTTTCATTGTTGCAATAAATATTCGTGGTCTTTTGTAATGGAGGTAAAAATGTCAGGAAACACTAAAACAGTTGTAATTTACAAAACAAAGTACGGAAGTGCAAAACAGTATGCGCAGTGGATTGCTGAAGAGTTAAAGTGCGATCTTTTTGAGCACAGTTCTTTTTCATCTTCAAAATTTGATGAATACGATACGGTGATCTATGGCGGATCTCTTTATGCTGTCGGAATTTTAGGCATTTCACTCATAAAACAGAATTTTGACCGGCTCAGAAACAAAAAAGTGATCGTTTTCTCAGTCGGGGCATCTCCTGCACACGAAAAAGCGATGAACCACATTAAAGATCACAATTTTACCCCTGAAATGAAAGACAAAGTTAAATACTTTCATCTTCGAGGTGCTTTTGATTATAACAAATTGAATCCATTACATAAATTCATGATGTGGCTCATGAAAAAGATGATAGAAAGAAAGAAACCCGAAAACCGCACAAAAGACGAAACCGGACTCCTTGACAGTTTCTCTGAACCAACCGATTTCAAATCAAAAGAAAACATAATCCCGATAGTTGAGAGTGTTAGGAAATAGATTCTTTCTTTATCAATCTTTCTGGACAGATCCGGTTTTTTTCAGCATCACTTCTTCGGTCATGATTTTTATAAATTTATCGGGTTCTTCAAATATCGGGCTGTGAGCGGATTTCTCAAATGTGTAGAAACCTTTCAGCGGCGCTTTAATGTTTCTGTAATATTCTTTTGCTAATGAATAGTTGACTGTGAGATCATGAACACCGTGAAAAAAATAGATCGGGACATCAATTTCTTTGACTGTTTCTCTTAGGTCGGTGAAAATATTACTGAGAATCAACGACTTATTCTTGTTTCAAGGTCGGATGGTGATATGAATGCGAAGCTTTTTCCCTGCTTGATCTTTATTATGAGTTTATATTTGTCTGCCATATTAAGAAGGTCTTGTCTTGCTGTCTGATAGACGACATTGTGAGTGTTCATATATTCTCTGATGGTGAATATGGTTCCGGGTGATTTAAGGGCGGTTTTCAGGAATGCGAGCTGTCTTAAATTCAAAAGATTTGCATAGGGGGTGTCCCTTAACATTTTTTCCGCTGACTCAACTTCTTTCATTTTTCTCTTAATGTAACTGTCGAGTTCATCAATTGATCTGCGGATGGTTTTTAACTGATGGTCAATGAAATATGTCAGATCAAATTCGTCAGTTTCGGTATAAAGAAATGACATCGCATATTTCACAGGGGCATTTCTTAAAATCCTTGATATCGAGATAAACTCTGTTATCCAGTATCCTTTTTTCAGCATGTACCAGTAAAACAGAGCTCTTGCAGTTCTTCCGTTGCCGTCAACGAACGGGTGGATATATGAAAGAAGAAAATGGATAATTACCGCCTTGATAACAGGATGAATGAAAATTTTAGTGTCATCTTCATTTGCAAATTGGCACAGTTCATTGATCCTGTGCTCTATTTCTGAAAATTCAGGAGGGGTGAATATCACTTCATTGTCATAAGTCATAACATGAATATCATCAGATTCATTCCTGAAAACACCTGATTTTTCCTGATTATCAAGCGTATTTTTTGATATTATACTGTGAATTTCCTTTATCAGTTCAGGAGAAAGAGCTTCTTCTTTAACACTCCTGACAAAATTTATTGCTTCGTAATTGTTCAATATCATCTGCTCGCTCTTATTTTTGGGAGCACGGTTTTCACGGATCATTTTTTTTGCAATATCTCTGGTTGTAGTAGCCCCTTCAAGTTGACTGGAAGTGATAGATTCCTCCATTATCGAACTGAGAAGGTAGTAATCTTTTGCACGAGGATTCTGTATTGACTTTTCAGTTGAACAGTTTCCACTGGAAAATTGATCAAAAAAATGAACCGTTTCTAAAAATTCATCTGTCATCACAAATCTTAAAAAAGTACCGTCAACAGATTTAATATGCAGATGTTTATAGTTGTTTCTTCTTTTCTGTTTGATCATAGCCCACCATGTTCTGTGATCTGGAATACCTTCAGGAAGCTCCGAAAATCTCAGCTTGTCCCAGTGCTTATAAGTTCCATCATCCTGAATAACAGAGCCATCCGTTATTATTTTGCTTACATCAGGCGGATTAGCCGGCTTTTTCATGTTCTTACCTCCCTGAAAACATTCACAAATATCATTTTATTCATAAACTACTAAAAATCAATAAATTAGTAGATAACTGTAAAATTAAATATAATTAGTAAATTGTGAAATTTTAGAAGTTCAAAATCTTGATATGAATTCCGGTTTAGAATATATTCCGGTATTAGTTCCTTAAATTTAGTTTAGGTTGCGCAAAATGAACTCAAAAAGAATTAAAAACCCGAAAAAATCGCTAAATCCTGCATTCAGAAAGCTTAAACCCCACAGATCAGATATTGAGAAATTCAAGGGCGATCTTTCCTATCTGCTTGATAACATTAATGAAAAAGAATCCGAAGAGTTTAACAAGAACTTGGTTGCCGGTTTTTTAAAGAAAAGTCGTTTTGAAGGGAATCACTTTATAAACACGAAAGACCGCAACGATCTTGTAATTCATAACGGAAAAGATTCTAAAAGTTCTGTCGGAGTGATAATAGAAGCTAAAAAACCTTCAAATGTTTCTGAAATGATAAAAGTTGAAAATATCAATGGAAAAGCTTTTCAGGAACTGCTTCTTTACTATTTTAGAGAAAGGATAAGTGCAAAGAACACGGATCTGAAATATTTAATAGCGACCAATATTTATGAATGGTTTATATTTGATGCACATGTTTTTGAAAAGTATTTCGGATCTAATTCCAAACTTGTGAAACAGTTCCTGGATTTTGAAAATAAAACTTCTTCCGGAAATAAGACGGACTTTTTTTACAAAGAAATTGCAGCTCCTGCAATTGAAGCGGTAAAACAGGAAATTGAATTCACATATTTTGATATTCGCAACTATGAAGAATTTTTAAGAAACGCTGACAAATCAGACGATAATTCACTGATTTCTTTATTAAAATTGTTTTCACCTGAACATCTTTTAAAGCTTCCGTTCCAAAATGACAGCAACAGTCTTGACAAGCGGTTTTACGGCGAACTGCTGCACATAATCGGTTTAACTGAAATCAAGGAAGGAAGCAAAAAACTGATTGAGCGGAATAAGTCAGGCGAAAGGAATACGGGATCAATTCTTGAAGATGCTATCATCCAACTGGACAGTCTTGACAAGTTAAGCCGTCTGGAAAGACCGAATCAGTTTGGAAGCACAACGCAGGAAAGACTTTTCAATATAGCTCTTGAGCTTACCATAACCTGGATAAACCGTATTCTGTTTTTGAAATTACTCGAAGCCCAGCTTATCACCTATCACAAAGGAGATAAGTCTTATTCATTTCTAAATATTGAAAAAATAAAGAGTTATGACGATCTGAACAGTTTGTTTTTTCAGGTACTTGCACGAAAGTATGATGAGCGGAACGAAGATGTAAGAAAAGCATTTGAAAAAGTGCCTTATCTGAACAGTTCACTTTTTGAGCCGACCGATCTTGAACATGCGACATTGTTTATAAGCAATTTGAGAGATGACAAGACTATTCCGCTTTTTTCACAAACTGTGCTGAAGGATTTGCAGGGAAAGAAGAAAAAGGGTGATATCTCCACAATTGAATATGTTTTTGAATTTTTAAATGCTTATGATTTCAGCAGTGAAGGTTCAGAAGAAATTCAGGAAGATAATAAAACATTGATAAACGCATCCGTTCTCGGATTGATCTTTGAAAAAATAAACGGTTACAAAGACGGATCTTTTTTTACACCCGGGTTCATTACAATGTATATGTGCCGTGAAACAATAAGAAAAGCTGTTGTGCAGAAATTCAATGAAATTAAAAACTGGAAATGTGAAAGCATTTCTGAACTTTACGATAAAATTGAAGATCGAAAAGAAGCAAATGCCATCGTGAACAGTATAAAAATATGTGATCCTGCTGTCGGTTCAGGCCATTTTCTTGTTTCGGCACTGAATGAAATCATCGCTGTGAAAAACGACCTTAAAATTTTGCAGGACCGTCAAGGCAGAAGGTTGAAGGAATATAATATTGAAGTAGTCAATGATGAATTGATTGTGACAGATGAAGAAGATGAATTGTTTGAATATAATCCGACATATAAAGAGAGCCAGCGGATTCAGGAAACTCTTTTCCACGAAAAACAGACAATTATTGAAAACTGCCTTTTCGGTGTGGATATAAACCCCAATTCAGTGAAAATCTGCCGACTCAGGTTATGGATTGAGTTGCTGAAAAATGCTTACTATAAAAATGCCACAGAACTCGAAACACTCCCCAACATTGATATTAATATTAAGTGCGGCAATTCGCTTATAAGCAGATATGCCATTGATGCCGACATTAAAGATGCCTTGAAAAAGAGTAAGTACGGGGTTGATTCATATAGAGTTGCTGTAATGTCATACAGGAATGCTGATAATAAAGAGCAGAAAAGAGCAATGGAAAAGCTCATAAACGAAATAAAGAATGATTTTGAAAGCAAAATTCTTATCAACGACAAAAGGAACATCAAACTTAATAAGCTGAAAAATGAAATGCTCGGACTGACTGGACAGGAGCGGCTTTTCGGAATGACAAAAACTGAAAAGATAATGTGGGACAAAAAAGTTCAAACAATCGGGGCAGAAATAGAGAAACTGGAACGCGAAATTGAAGAAATCAGAAATAACAGAATGTATGAAAATGCCTTTGAATGGCGTTTTGAATTTCCTGAAGTTCTTAATAATAATGGAGAATTTACTGGTTTTGATGTTGTTATCGGAAATCCGCCCTACATTAGACAGGAAGAAATTTCCAATATGAAAAGTTATTTAAGAAACACATATCAGGTGTTTGATTCTATTGCAGATATTTATGTTTATTTTATAGAAAGGGGAGCAAGTATTCTCAAGAAAAACGGCACATTTATTTATATTCTTCCAAATAAATGGATGCGCGCAAAATACGGCAATGCATTGAGAAACTGGGTGAAGCAGTTTGATATTGAATTTATTATCGATTTCGGTGATCTGCCTGTTTTTGAAGAAGCCACAACTTATCCATGTATCTGGTCATTTAATAAAAAACCGCCAGTTTCAAACCATTTTGCAGTTTCAATAATTGATACACTTGATTATTCTGAAAGTTTAGAAAAGTATGTTTCAGAAAAATCTATTTCTGTTGACATTAATCTTCTTAATGAAAAAGGGTGGAATCTTGTGGATGACAGAATTCAGAATCTTATGCAGAAAATAAGATCAAAAGGAAAGCCTCTTGGAGAATATGTAAAAAAAGGAATTTTTTATGGAATTAAAACTGCACTAAATGAGGCATTTGTCATTGACACCGCAAAAAAGGAAAAGCTCATTGCAGAAGATCCTAAAAGTGCCGAAGTTATAAAACCGTATTTGTTGGGCAAGGATATCAAAAAATATCAGACTCCCGAAAGTGATAAGTGGCTGATTCTATTTCCCAAAGGATTCACAATAAAAAACAGCGGAAATGCTTTTGCCATACATGAACCGCCGCCAAGATATGGTGATATGCCTGACTCTGACGCATGGCAGTGGATAAGAAATAATTATCCTGCAATTGCAAAACATCTGATCAAATTCAAAGACAAAGCTCAGAAACGCACAGACAAAGGCGATTTCTGGTGGGAACTCAGAGCATGTGATTATTACAGCGAATTTGAAAAGCCGAAAATTATGCTTCCTGACATTGCTTTAAGATGTGAAGCATTAATTGACAATTCCGGGTTTTATTGTGCTAACACTGCTTATGTGATTCCAAACCTTGACGAGTTTCATCTTGGAATTTTAAACTCAAAACTAGTCTATTTCTTTTATTCAAATCTGACTCAGACAATAAGAGGCGGGTATTTCAGGTTTATCAGACAATATCTTGAACAAATTCCAATTGTTGAAGTTAATAAAAATAAAGAAACGGAAATCGAGCAAATCGTGAAAAAAATAGTGTCGGAAAAAAGAAAAAATCCACAAACAGACACAACTTACCTCGAAAAAGAAATTGATCATCTTGTTTATGAAATGTACGGACTTAATAAAGAAGAAATCAGGATAGTAGAGGGTGAATAATGGAAAGATTCAACGACAACATTAGAGAATACCTAAAGAAATACATTCTGGAAGATGTTCATTCTTCCGCAATTATGCTAACAGGTCAGTGGGGTTGTGGAAAAACACATTTTGTTAAGGATTTTATAGAAAACTTCAGCAAAGTTGATAAAAAAACAAGGGGTGTCGACGCAAAGATAATAAAAAATAAAAAATTGATATATGTGCCTTTGAATGGAGTTTCTTCAAAAGATGAGATTGACAGAAAACTTCTTATTTCGTATCTTTTTTCTGAAAATAAAGCCGAATATGCTGGGTTTGCAAGTCATTTAATACAAGGATATATGGAATTTAAGCAAGTTCCTGTGAAAGCTTTACAACAAATTTCTAAAAGCTTGGCTAAATTAACATTTGATAGATTGTCAAAAATTGGTAAAGACAATGTGTTTTTCTTTGACGATCTTGAACGATGTAAAATAGAGCCGCAAGAAATAATGGGCTATATAAATGATTTTATTGAACATTCCCAATCAGGTGTCGTAATTATTTGTGACGACAGCAAATTGGAAAAAGACTATAAAATAATAAAGGAAAAGTGTGTTAGCAGGGAATTTGAAATAGTTACAGATATAGAATCCGCGTTTGATTCCTTTATTAAGAGGGATGTTTCAAGTTATGATAAGTTTCTGGAAAATGAAAAGAATCAATTAATTGAAATATTTGATAAATGTGATCATAAAAATCTTAGAACTTTAAAAAATATAATATTCGATTTTAGAAAATTCTGTGATGAAATAAAAACAATTCATAAAGATGGTGTCGAAAAAATTCCAGAGAACAAAAGAAAAATATTGCAAAACAACTACTTTATGCTGTCTTTCGGGCTATTTTCTGGAATAATTGATAAAAATGACATAAATGAGAAAGTCTTATTTGATGAAACCTCAGTTTCAATTGCAAGTTCAAGATTAAATAAAAACGGCAAAGAAAATAATAGTAAAGAAGGATACTTGATGGATCTTTATTGGAATTTAGAAGGAGTAAAGAAGGATGACAGGTTCTTATCTTATATTTTGTGGGAAGATTGGTTTAAAAGAGGTTACTTTTATAAAGAAAACATTGAATCTTTTATTGCTTCATCATCGTTTGTTTTTGAAGAAGAAAAGAGTGATCCATCCTGGTATAAACTTTGGTATTGGAGAGATTTAAAAGATGACGAAATAGATAGTGTTTATAAAGAAGTTTTAAAAGATTTGGAAGATGGAAAATACCTCTTTGCTCCTCATGTTCTACATACATCGGGGATTCTTTTTGCAAGTTCAAAAAGAGGGCTTATAAAAGAAAGTATTACGGAATTAAAAGACAAAATGGCAGAATATATCAGAAAAAACGGTGAAAGATTTGAGTATATTTTACCAATAAGTTTTATGATGGAAAATGAAGCTTGGGGTGGGCTAGGATATGCTTCAAAAGATACTGAAGAGTTCAAAGAAATAAAAAAAATAATATACGAACAGCTCGTTATGGTTGCTGATAAAGAAGCAAGAAAGTGGGTTCCTGAATTGTTTAAGATCTTTGAGAAAAATCCTCAAGAATTGTATAAAAAACTGATCATTGATGAGGAAAGAAAAGGTTATGCAAGAATTCCAATATTTAAAAAAGACGATGTGGAAAAAGTGTTTAAAATTGTTTTGGGAAGTAAAAGTAACGATAAAAATGCAATATTCCATTCCTTAGAAGAAAGAATAAAAATGTTTAATGGAAACCCTGAATTTGAAGAAGAGAGAATGTTTTACAAAGAATTAATGAATAAAGTTAGTTCATATATTAATGAAAACAAAGGAAAAGTTAGTGCTTGTGTTTTGGATCAGATATGTGGGAGTGAAATAAAAAAGATATTAAGGAATGAGAGATAATTAATGGAAATAGAAAAGTACTTGGCAAGAGAAAGCTTTGCAAAAATATTAACTTTAATTGGCAGTTTGAGTATTTTTCGTTCAACATTAGGCGATACAATAAAAATTAAAAAAGAAATTGGTAAGCCAATTAAAGAATGTAGTGCAAAAGAGTATACTCGGCTTACAATAAAGTATGTTTGTTTTTATACAGACAAACTGATTGAAGGTAAATATAAACCAAAAGATGAATTTATTAATGACTGTGATTTAGAAAAACTTTCAGTTGAAGATATTGAGACTTTTTCAAAAGTTTTTATAAATCATGAATCAAATGATTATTTAACCAGAAAAATAAGATCAAAAAATAAAACAGTTGGTGATTGTATAGAAGATAATGATGTTGAGTATGAAAATATTGAGAAAAGCAGTGATGAAAAATATTTTGAATACTTTCATCGACTGTCAGTTTTAAAAGAAGAAGAAGAAAATGAAAGGTACAAAAAAATATTCGGTTCAATAAAAGGATTGAATAGTTTTCCAGAAAATGTCATAAAAAATATAAAAAGTTCCTATATGCTTGGTGATTCTATTTCTTCGAAAATTGGTGATGCTGCAAGTATTGTAAAATCTGTAGAAAGTCCATGGGATAGAAGTTTTAACTCATCGCCAATCGGTGCAAGTGAAATTTTAAAAAAGTATGAGCTTGAAAAAGGAATTCCAGAGAAAAACAATCTTTATAAATCTATTGAAAAAGATATGGCTGAAATCAGCGAACAGGTGCAATCAGCAAAAGAAGCTCCATTTAAAAAGTTGGGTCAAAAGTTAGATAATCTGATTGATATTTCAAAAGATATGCTCAATTTTACCAATAGTGTTAACAAAACTCAGGTTGAAATGGCATCGTCAATTAAAGAATCTGCATCAGATGCATCATTTTTTGCTAAAATAAGTATTTTTATTGCAATATTGCTTGCTTCGGTTTCTATTTTTATTGGAGAGTGCTCTTCAAGAAAAAACAATAAGGTATTTTTAGAAACACAAACAACTGCAATTTCGGCTGTGGAAGAATTAAAAGAAATCAAAAAAGAATTAAAAAAAATATCTGAGTCACAGAATTCTAAAATAGTAGCCAAAGAACTGAAAGCAATAAAAGAAGAGCTGAAATTAATAAAAGAGCAGCGAGACATAGTAAATAATAGAGAACTTAAACAAGTAATTGATAAGCAGCACAAAAAAGTGTCTGGTGAAATTCCAAAAATAAAAATGAAAAAATCCAATCCCTAAATATACTTCCTGAATCGTTTCATGGAGATGGCGAAGATGATTATTCCTGTTGCAAGCATGGCGGCAAGATGCGGTGCCAGGTCGGCAAAATGAGAGCCTTTGAGGAATAATCCTCTGACAATTATTAGAAAGTGGGTGAGTGGTATGACTTGTGCGATATACTGGAACACCACCGGCATATTCTCAACGGGGAAGACAAAGCCCGATAGATAGATGAAGGGCATCATTATAACGAACATGACTGTCATCATTGCCTGCTGCTGAGTGGCTGAAACGGTGGAAACGAAAAGTCCGAGCCCGAGTGTGTTGAAAAGGAACAGGATAGCTCCGCAAAAAAGAAGAAAAAAGCTCCCTTTGAACGGAATTTTGAAAAGAAATATGGCTACGGCAGTTACAAGTGCGACATCAATAAGTCCGAAGATCAGAAAAGGGATGAGCTTCCCTGCAAGAACCGGACCTTTTTTTATCGGTGTGACAATGAGCTGTTCAATAGTTCCCATCTCTTTTTCACGCACTATCGCCATCGAAGTGAGCATTAAAGTTATTATCATCAGAATGAGTCCCATTATCGCAGGAACCATGAAATTCCTCGTTTTCAGTTCAGGATTGTACAAAAGCCGCTGTTCAAGTTTTACCTGAGGAATAGTGTTCAGCCCGGTAACAGCCATTCTGTCAAGCAGTATTTTTGTGCTGAATCGTGCGGTGATCTGAGCGGCATAATTGAAAGTATTCGTGGCATAATTTGTGTCGCTTCCGTTAATTATAAGCTGAACATCAGTCCGCATTCCTTTTGCAATATTCCGGCCGAATCCGGATGGGATAACTATTGCCGCCTGAATTTCACCTTTTTCAAGTAGTTTATCTATATCACCGCTTTTATTGAGATTTACCGTTCTTTCAAAGTACCATCCTGAAAAATAGCGGTCAAGATACTGCGCACTTTCATTAGATCTGTCATAGTCACACACTGCAGTAGATATTCTTTCCACATCGAAATTCGCCGCATATCCAAGAACGATAAGCTGGATCACTGGAGCCATGAAAATGATGCCGAACATCTTTTTATCTCTTTTCAGCTGAAGAAACTCCTTCCAGATCATGAACTTAAGCATATCTACACCAGTTTAACCTTTTTAAGCCGTATGACCGAGATCGTGAGCAGAACAAACGAGAATATCGTCAGTGCCGCCAGATCACTCAGACCCGTATCAAAGCCGGAACCCCGCATGATGATGCCGCGAAGCAGATTCACAAAATATTTTGCAGGAACTATTGTCGTAATTGCTTGAATTATATAAGGCATTCCGGCGATCGGAAAAATGAATCCCGAAAGTAGAAGTGCCGGAAGCAGGCTTGAAAGAGATGCGGCAAAGAACGCAACCTGTTGAGAAGTAGTTATCGTGCTGATGAGAATCCCCTGTGCAAGAGCCGACATGATGAAAAGAGTTGCTGAAATGAAAAGCATGAGATATGAACCTTTGACTTCGACACCGAACGCCAGATAGCCCGTAACAAGGATGATAACGGTCGATAAAAGTGAGATCACAAGATACGGAATGGTCTTGCCGATTATAACGGCAGTGGCGGAAAGCGGAGAGACAAGAAGCTGTTCCATAGTCCCTTTTTCCCTTTCCCTGACAACAGAAAGCGCCGTCGAGATCACACCTGTTATCATCAGAATGAAAACGATCAGACCCGCAACAAGAAACAGACTCGATTTCAGTTCAGGATTGTACCAGATCCTCGGTTCGATATTTACCGGAGGCTCTACTTTTCCTCCCATTCCAAAGACATATCTGCCGATGATCTTCTGTGAATAACTGTTAATGAATCCTGCAACATAGCCCTGAACGATGCCCGCACTTCTACCGTCAGAACCGTCTATCATTACCTGCACCTGAGTGCTTATGCCTGAAGAGACATCCTTCCCGAAACCTTCAGGGATTATTATAACGGCATCAAGATTTCCCTTGTCAAGCTCTTTGTTAATTTCACCTCTGTTTTCAAATACTTGTCTGATCGTAAAATATTCAGTTGAACTAACTGCGGACACAAGTTCCTGTGATTCTTCACTTCTATCGTTATCAAAAATACCGATCTGAATATCTGAAACATCAAAAGAAAGCACATATCCGAAAACAAGAAGGAGTGCCGCAGGAAAAAATGCAAGCATAAAAAGGGTGCGGGTGTCTCTTGCGATCTGGATGAACTCCTTTTTTACAACAGCTTTGACGCTCATGAACCTCTGTTGGCAAGAAAAATAAAAACATCTTCAAGTGTCGGTTCTTCGATTCCCGCCGCTTTATTTTCTTTCAGCATATCTTTCAGCGCTGAAGGCGTGTCCTCGGCAACGATGCTTCCGTCAACGATGAATGATATTCTGTGGCAGAACTCTGCTTCATCAAGAAAGTGAGTGGTGACAAAAACAGTTGTTCCGTTAACCGATAAGTCATTGATAATATTCCAGAAGTTTCTTCTCTGAATGGGATCTACTCCGGCTGTCGGTTCATCAAGGAATATTATCTCAGGCTCATGGATCATGGCGCACCCGAGGGCAAGTCTCTGCTGAAAACCTTTTGGAAGTTCTCCTGACGCAACATTGATGACCGCCGAAAGATCAAGAATTTCAGTAACTTCTTTGATCCTTTTTTTAAGATGGATCTTTTCAAGGCCGTATATTCCGCCGAAAAAAAAGAGATTTTCACTGACCGAAAGTTCTTCATAAAGAGAAAATTTCTGACACATATACCCGATCCTTTTTTTGACACCTTCAGGATCATGCTCCACATCAGTTCCGGCAACAACAGCTTTGCCACCATCAGGCTCAAGAAGGCCGCAAAGCATTTTAATTGTTGTAGATTTTCCAGCGCCGTTAGCTCCGAGAAATCCGTATATTTCACCTTTCCCGACATTAAAAGAAATGGCTTTGACCGCCTGAAAAGATCCGAAATTCTTTTTCAGACCTGTAACTTCAATAGCGAATTCATTTCCGTTCATATCGAGTTCCTGTTTTCAAGAAGATCAATGAAAACATCTTCAAGTGACGGCTTGATCTCTTTTATCCGCATAACGCCCTCAACTTTGCCAATCAGATCTTTTATGAAAGAGCTGTCTTCACTTCTTTCCGTTCCTGCATGGAGAGTATTGCCGAATATCTGTACTGAGCTTATCCCGTCGCAGTTTTCAAGGAGAGTTTTCGTGTTTTGCACATCAAGTGAGACTATTTCAAAAAGTTTGTAATGGTATCTGCTTTTAACGCCTGCCGGAGTGTCACAGGCAATCAGAGAGCCCCTGTTCATGAAAGCAATACGGTCGCATTTCTCGGCTTCATCAATATAAGGGGTTGAAATAATTATTGAAACACCCTGCGTTGAGATGTCTTTCAATATTTTCCAGAAATCCCTTCTTGCGACAGGGTCAACCCCGTTTGTCGGCTCATCAAGAAAGATTATCTCAGGAGTATGAATAAGAGTGCAGGATAGTGCCAGTTTCTGTTTCATTCCACCTGACAGTGCTCCTGCCAGCCGGTCTTTGAAATTTGAAAGACCTGTGAATTCAAGCAGTTCATTTTTTTTAGCCGAATAATTTCTTACTTTATGGATATCTGCAAAAAAGTTTATGTTCTCAGAAACGGTCATGTCGGTGTAAAGCGAAAATTTCTGCGAAAGATAGCCGATTTTCGGAATAAGCTGATATTTATCTTTCACAGTATCAAATCCAAGCACTGTGCAGTTTCCTGATGACGGTTTCAGAAGTCCGCAGAAAAGCCGTATAAGAGTTGTTTTCCCTGCTCCGTCAGGGCCGATCATGCCGAAAGTTTCGCCCTTTTTCACTTCAAAAGAGACATTTGAAAGAGCTTGTTCAGACCCGTAAAAGTATGAAGCATTCTTTATTTCAAGAACAGTACTCAAAATACCGCCTCAGTTTTATCAATTACTATATCAACAGGCATTCCGGGCTTGAAGATCCGGTCTTTGTTCTCAACGATCACCTTGAACTCATAAACCGTCTTCACCCGTTCATCGGCTGTCTGAATGGTTTTCGGCGTGAATTCCGCTTCTGATGATACTGCCGCAATTTTGCCGGGGAAGCTGATTCCTTCAAAAGTATCAACGAAAACCTGCACCAGAGAGCCGTTCTTTATGTGTCCGAGCTCTTTTTCAGGTACAAATGCCCTTATTTTAACTTTGCTCAGGTCACTTACGATCAATATCGCTGTGCCCGGACCTGTTATCTCTCCCGGTTCTGCAAGCCGGTGAAGGACAGTCCCATCAGCAGGAGAGACGATAACGCAGTCAGATATTTTCTTATTTAAAATGGCTTTTGATGCCTCTGCCTGCTTTACAGACGCAGTAACTGAATCAATTTCCTCGATCTGTGCGCCGTTTTGAAGTTTTTCAAGAATATGCCGGCTCTGGTCAAGCTGAGACTGTGCCCTGTCGCGGACAACTTTTATGTCATCGAGTTCTTTTTCAGTGACACTTCCCGTCTCAAACAGTTTTTCAAAACGTTCATATTCCTTATTCGCCTTATCGAGTGCGATCTGTGCCTGTTTATTTGATTCGGAAACTGAAGCAATATCCTCTTTTCGTGCACCGCTTTTTATCAGCCGCAGTTTCGCTTTTGCTCCGCTTATGACTGTTTCCGCCTGAGCAAGCTGAAGTTCGTAATCACGGCAATCGATTTTTGCAATAACAGAATCCTTTTTCAGTTCGTCGCCTTCGTCATAGTTGATCTCAGTTATTCTGCCACCGACAAGTGAAGAGATCCTTACATCTTTTGATTCAACAGTTCCGGAAAGGGTGAGCACAGTGGGTTCGACCTTTTGGCATGAAGAAAATACTGCAAAAATACAAATTATTGGAATTACTAAATATTTTCTCATTTTACCGTCCCCTTGCTTTATCGGTCAAGATTCCTTCAAAAATGACCATTCTGATCTGTTCAATAAAATCTGTCGGACGCATGTTCAGTTCAGCAAACATTGAAGGATTGGCAAATCTTTGCAGTATTCCCATGAAAATACGGAGAAAAAGATCAACATTCAAAGAAGGATTGATGCTTCCGTCCAGTTTTCCCTGTTCGATGATATCCCCCATTCTTGCAAAGACAGTGAGTCTTTTTTCCTCGATCATGTTCCAGATATCAGGAAAATAGCTCATGTCACGCATCATTGCTTCGGAAACATCCTGATTTATCGTACCGAATATCTCAAACATTCCTTTGAGTTCACCGGACACAAGGGGACCCGAATCAAGTATCCTGTGGATGGCTGAAACCTTTTCAGTCGATATTCTGTCAACGCAGTCACGGATAAGTTCCTCTTTGGATGAATAGAGCTGGTAAATTGTTTTTTTGCTCATTTTGCACGCATTGGCAATTTCATCCATGCTCACCTTTTTAAAACCGTAAACAAAAAAAAGCTTTTTTGCCTCATTGAGCACCTGTTCTTTAAGCACATCACTCATCAAATCACCTCCAGAAACTATGGAAACTCAAAAAACGAAATCAGTTTCCATTTTGCCAGAGAGTAAGAAAAAGTCAAATTTTTCTGTAGAAATCTTTTAAAGCATAAAAATTGATTTTTATTCTGCGAAAGTATATCTTCTCCTACGAAGCAACGATTATGCTTGCCCGGCAGGGTAAAATGTCTGAATTCTATTTATTTGTTTATTGTCATTGGTGGTAAAATGGTAAGAAAAAGAGTTATGGTAACTGAACTTGATGAAGGCGATATAATAATTCCTGATTCAAATGTCTATTTCCTTGTGAGAAAATCGGCCGTAAAAACGGGGAAAAACGGTCAGAGGTACATGGATCTTGAGCTTTTCGATGGATTAAATCAGGTCAATGGCAAAGTGTGGGACATCAACCCCGAGACTGAAGAAGCTCTTCAACCGGGAAATGTTGTAAAGGTGCTGACAGGCAAAGTGACAAAGTATCAGGCGAATACGCAGGTAGTGATAACTGATGCTGAAACTGTTCCGCCGGAAAAGATCGATTCAGAGTGCAGAGGTATTCTTCCTGAATCACCTTTTTCTTCAGATGAGTTGAGTGAAAGATGGAAAAATATCTCTTCAAAACTCAACGGATCTCACAGGAAAGTGATAGAAAATTTTGAGAAAAGCGGCAGGATATGGGAACTTTTCACCGCGATCCCTGCCGGAAGGAGCATGCACCACGCCTACAGAAGAGGGCTGTGGGAACATTCGATGAATGTCGCAGAAATGGCTTTTGATATTGTTACGAAATATGAAAAAAGATATCCTGTCGATGTGTCTCTTGTTGTTCTGTCATCACTTATTCATGATATAGGCAAGGTTTTTGAATTTCAGATCAATGCGGCAACTGCCATGGTTGAAAAATATTCCGACAGAGGCAAACTTCTCGGACATATCTACATGGGGGCGACCTGGGTTGAAAAGCTTGTTTCGACATGCTGTCCCGAAGATAATACTCTGAAAATGGAACTGCTTCACATAATGCTCAGCCATCACGGTGAGTATGAGTTCGGTTCACCTAAAAAACCGAAAACGATGGAAGCACTTATCGTTTCGATGTGTGATAATCTTGATGCCAATCTCGATTCTGTAAATATCGGATTTTCAGGAGAGATGGAAGGCAGCTGGACAAAGCAGATATATATGATGCAGAGAGCTTTTTATAAGAGAGAGCAAGGTTCTGACAATAAGGATATAAACGACTAATTTTATTTTGAAGGAGGC
The DNA here is from genome assembly GCA_964630905.1 of uncultured Spirochaetales bacterium. Taxonomy (GTDB): domain Bacteria; phylum UBP6; class UBA1177; order UBA1177; family UBA1177; genus JAGOEX01. The sequence goes on from CAZVWR010000012.1 coordinate 58,219, forward strand.
ATCCATGACCAAAGTTCGCGTGGCTATCAATGGTTTCGGGCGTATCGGAAGAGCGGTTTTCAGAATTGCTGAGAAAAGTGAAAAGATCGAGATAGTTGCGATCAACGATCTCACAGATCCGAAAACTCTTGCACACCTTCTGAAATATGACTCTGTTCACGGAGTTTGGGATCACGAAGTTAAAGCAGGCGAGACATCGATCCTTGTTGATGGTAAAGAGATAAAGATCATCGCAGAAAAAGATCCTGCAAAACTTCCGTGGAAAGATCTTAAAGTTGATGCCGTTCTTGAATGCACAGGACTTTTCACAGAAAGAGCGAAAGCGGACCTTCATATTCAGGCAGGCGCAAAGAAAGTTCTCATTTCCGCTCCGGCTAAAGGAGAAGATCTTACAGTTGTTCTGGGTGTAAACGATTCGCTTTATGATAAGGCAAAGCACAATGTTATTTCAAATGCATCGTGTACCACAAACTGTCTTGCACCGGTAACTCACATAATTAACAAGCATTTCGGTATCAAACACGGATTCATGACAACTATTCATTCATACACAAATGACCAGAGGATACTTGATCTTCCGCATAAAGACCTCAGAAGAGCAAGAGCCGGTGCGCTCAGCATGATCCCGACAACAACGGGTGCGGCAAAAGCGATTGGTCTTGTCATTCCTGAACTCAAAGGAAAGCTTGACGGTATTTCCATCCGCGTTCCGACACCCAATGTCAGCGTTGTCGATGCGGTTTTTGTTCTTGCAAAGGAGACAACTGCCGAAGAAGTTAACAAACTGATGAAAGAATATGCAGACGGAGCGATGAAAGGTATATTGAGATATTGCGATGAACCGCTTGTTTCAATAGATTTCAACGGAGATCCTCACTCTTCGATCCTTGATGCAAAAAGTACTGCCGTAATGCAGGGAACAATGCTCAAGATCCTCAGCTGGTATGATAATGAATGGGGATACAGCAACAGGATGTACGATGTTCTGACAAAACTTTTCTGATAACTCAATTAACGGAGACTCATATGGGCTTTCTTGATACTCTAAATGTGAAGTGCATAAATGAACTGGCGATCAGAGAAAAAAGGGTTTTTATAAGAACCGATTTCAACAACCCTTTTGACAATGACGGAAAGATAGATATTGAACGCATCGGGAAAACTCTCTCCACTATAAAACATGCCGTTGAGCACAACTCGAGAGTTATCATAGCAAGCCATATGGGTCGTCCGGAAATAGAAAGAGATCCCGCTTTTTCGCTTGAGCCTGTTGCCGCTATGCTTGCGGAACTTCTTGACCACGATATCTTCTTTTTTGAGGATTGTGTCGGAATGGGTGCCCAGCAGATGGTCAGAGATCTTAAGCCGGGACACATTCTTGTTCTTGAGAATTTGAGATATAACGAAGATGAGATGAAGAATTCCTCTTCTTTTGCAAGAGAACTTGCAAAGATGTGTGATGTCTATATCAACGATGCTTTTGGTGTTTCGCACAGGAAAGAGGCATCTGTCAACGCCCTTCCCCAGATAATGGACACAAAAGGGATGGGATTTTTAATGAAAAAGGAAATTGACGAACTTTCAAAGTTCTCAGGACTTAAAAGAGGTGACGGATTCTGTTTCATCGTTGGAGGATCTAAAGTTTCCGAAAAGCTTTCAACTGTAAGATATATGCTTGAAGTTGCCGACAGAATAATTATCGGCGGTTCAATGGCACACACTTTCCTTGCTGCAAAAGGGGTGAGACTCGGTTCTTCAAAGGTTGAGGAAGATAAGATAGGGACAGCAAAAGAAATAATAAAAGGTGCAGAGGTAAGAGGTGTTGAGCTTATTCTTCCTGTCGATTACATAGTTGCTGAAACGGTCAATTCTACAGAGACGGCAGTTTACAGTAACGGAAGTGTTCCGGAAGGCTTTTCCGCTTTTGATATCGGCCCCGAAACACTTGCTCTGTTCAAGGAAAAACTGAAAGGATGCAACCATCTTTTCTGGAACGGGCCTATCGGTGTCTATGAAAAGAAACAGTTTGCTAAAGGGAGCATAGACCTTGCAAAAGCTGTTGCAAAGTTGAAGACCCATACTGTTGCAGGGGGCGGTGAAACAGCGGTGCTTATTAAAAAAGCAGGATTAAATGAAAAATTCAGCTATGTCTCAACAGGCGGCGGAGCGTCACTCGATCTTTTAAGAAACGGAACATTGCCGGGACTTGATGTTTTAAAGTGATTTTTTGATACAGGTGTTAAAATGAATAAGAAAACAAAGTACATTTTTATTACAGGCGGTGTTGTTTCCTCTCTTGGCAAAGGGATAGCATCAACAACTATAGGCGCCCTTCTTGAAAGCAGGGGGATAAAGGTCAATCTGCTAAAGTTCGACCCTTACATCAATCTTGATCCCGGCACGATGAGCCCTTTCCAGCACGGTGAGGTCTTTGTGACAGATGACGGTGCAGAGACCGATCTTGACCTCGGACATTATGAAAGGTTCTGCGATGTTACTCTTAAAAGGGATAACAATTTCACAACCGGTCAGATATATGATGCCGTTCTGAGCAAGGAAAGAAGAGGCGAATATCTCGGCAAGACTGTTCAGGTAATTCCTCACATCACTAATGAGATAAAGAGCAAGATCACCAATCTCGGAAAGACCGCTGACATTGTTCTTGTTGAGATCGGCGGTACTGTCGGAGACATTGAAAGTCTTCCGTTCCTTGAAGCTATAAGGCAGTATGCATACGATGTGGGCAGAGAAAATGTGCTTTATATTCATCTCACCCTTGTTCCCCACATTAAGGCGGCCGGCGAATTTAAGACAAAGCCGACCCAGCACAGTGTCAAGGAACTTCGGATGATAGGTATCCAGCCTGATATACTTCTATGCCGCTGCGAAAAGGAGCTTACTGAAGATATGCGTGAAAAGATATCGCTTTTCTGCAATGTTAAGAAAGAAGCGGTATTTTCAGCCACAGATATGGATAGTATTTACGAACTTCCGCTTCTCTACAGCAGACAGGGTGTTGACGATATAATTGCAAAGTATCTCAATATCTGGTCAAGGAGTGCAGGGTTGCAGAAGTGGGAGAAGATCAATTCGAACATAAAGAATCCTGAAGGTGAAGTGACTATCGCAATAGTTGGAAAATATGTCGATCTGAAGGAGTCTTACAAAAGTCTTAACGAAGCACTTATCCATGCAGGGATCGCAAACAGAAGGACAACGAATTTATGTTATATTGACAGCGAAAAGCTCGAAAAGGGTGAACTCGATGTTGACTGTCTCAAGCAGGCGGATGGAATTCTCGTTCCGGGCGGTTTCGGCATAAGGGGTATCGAAGGCAAGATAAAGGCAGTTGAATATGCCAGAACAAATAAAATTCCGTTTTTCGGAATATGTCTGGGTATGCAGATAGCAACGATCGAATTTGCAAGGCATGTATGTAAAATGGAAGATGCACATTCACAGGAATTCAATGAAAAATCTAATTATCCAGTCATTGACCTGATGGAAGAGCAGAAAAGCATTAAAAACCTCGGCGGAACAATGCGTCTTGGTGCATACACCTGTCTTGTTGAGAAGGGGAGCAATGCTTCTGAGGCATATAAGAACGCAGAAATCAGCGAAAGACACCGTCACAGATACGAATTCAATTCAAAATTTGAACAAGAACTTAAAGCGTGCGGGCTTAAGATAACAGGCCGTGACAAAGTGACAGGACTTGTTGAAATGGTTGAGATAGAAGATCATCCGTGGTTTCTCGGTTGTCAGTTCCATCCTGAATTCAAATCAAAACCGTTTGCACCCCATCCGCTTTTCATGGCATTCATAAAAGCTTCAATATTAAACAGAAATAAAGGTGGCTGAAATGTCAGGATTATCTCTTGAAAGCAATCTTGATTCAATTCCGCAGGAACCTGAAAAGGAACAGAAGGAGTCGGGCAAACCGCGTGAGTGGAAACCGACAGTCAGGATGCAGAAAAGGGAACAGAAAACAAGGACCAAACTCAGAATAAGAGACCTCTATCCCGACAAACAGTACATCAAGGAAGTCAACGGAAAAGAACTCAGATATTTTCTGCTTCTTATCATCCCTGTCATAATAACCGCAATATTCACAGCCATCCAGAGAGAAGACCTCTACAACAAACTTGTAGAAATACTAGTGAAGGTTCTTGGAAAGTCCTGAACTATTTTTCCATCGCCGCTTTATACTGAAATATCTTATCTCTGAGTATCGCGGCATATTCAAAATCCCACTCTGCCGCCGCCCGTTTCATTTCATTTTCGAGTTCCGCGATGATTTTAAGCATTTTGTGCTTAGGTGCTTTTTTGATGCCGTCCTTTGATTTTCCGGGGATGTGGGATTCGATGTCAAGGATGATTTTGTTTGTTATGCTTTTTGGTGTAATGTTATGTAACTCGTTGAATTCCTGCTGAATTTTGCGACGACGCATAGTTTCATGAACTGCGTTTTTAATTGAATCGGTCATTTTGTCGGCAAAAAGGATCACCCGTCCTTTCAAATTTCTTGCCGCTCTTCCCATCGTCTGAATGAGAGCCGACTCACTCCTTAAAAATCCTTCCTTGTCGGCATCAAGGATCGCAACAAGCGAAACTTCGGGAATATCAAGTCCTTCACGCAGAAGGTTTACTCCGACAAGGACATCAAATAGGTTTTTTCTCAGTTCCATTATGATCCTGAGCCGTTCAATGCTGTCAATATCGCTGTGGAGATATTTTGCCCGGATCCCTCTTTCTTTGAGAAAATCGGTAAGATCTTCCGCCATTTTTTTTGTGAGCGATGTGACAAGAACTTTTCCCCCTTCTGAAATTTCCTTTACGACTTCATCATAAAGTGTATCTATCTCATTTTTTGAGGGGAGAATTTGGGGCATCGGGTCTAAAAGTCCAGTAGGACGATTGATAAGTTCAATAACTTCAGATACATGACTGATCTCATATTCTCTTGGAGTAGCTGAAACATAAAGAACTCTGTCAAGCCGACTTTCAAATTCTTCAAAATTAAGCGGACGGTTGTCAAGAGCGCTCGGAAGGCGGAATCCGTAGTTTACAAGGACATCTTTCCTTGCTCTGTCCCCGCGATACATTCCTCTGATCTGCGGAATTGTTGCGTGACTTTCATCAATTATGACAAGAAAATCATCACCGAAATAATCAAGCAGGGTAGGGGGCGACTCGCCTTCTTCACGGTTAGTTATATATCTTGAGTAATTTTCAATTCCTGAGCAATATCCGGCAGTTTCAAGCATTGCAACATCTTGGGTGACCCGCTCATGGATTCGTTGTGCTTCGATCAGTTTATTGTTTTTCTCAAAATATTTCACCCTTTCTTCAAGCTCGGTTCTTATCAATTCGACACTTTTTTTCAAAGTCTCTTTTTCAGCGACATAATGGCTTGAAGGATAAACTCTGACACTGTCTAGGTTCCTGATCTTTTTCCCTTCAAACGGTTTTATGAGTGCAATTTCTTCAATTTCATCACCGAAATATGAGATCCTTATCGCAATTTCATCTTCATAAGGAGGAAATATCTCAACAACATCACCTTTGACACGGAATTTTCCCCGATTCAGATCGAACTGACTTCTTTCATATTGAATTTCAACAAGCCCGGCACATAGATCTTTTAGCGGAAAAGTGTTGCCGGTGAAAAGTTTCAAAGTAAGTCCCTTGTATGCCTCAGGAGAACCGATACCGTAAATGGAGCTTACCGAAGCGACGATAACGCACTGTTCATTTTCAAGCAGACTCGCAGTTGCAAAGTGGCGCATTCTGTCGATGTCATCATTCCTTGAAGCATCTTTTTCGATATATGTGTCAGTTGTCGGAATGTAAGCTTCAGGCTGATAGTAGTCATAAAACGAAATGAAATATCCGACATTATTCTCAGGAAAGAAATTCTTGAACTCGCCATAAAGCTGTCCGGCAAGGGTCTTATTGTGTGCAATGACAAGAGTCGGGCGGTTTAAAGCCCTGATAACATTAGCCATTACAAATGTTTTGCCGGTTCCTGTCGCACCAAGGATCAGTTCATTTTTTGAACCGTTGCGAAACCGTTCAATAAGCTTTTCAATAGCCTGCGGCTGATCTCCCGCCGGCTTAAAGCTTGAATTTAATTTAAATTCCATGACCATTCCTCAAAAATCCGGTTGAATTATGCCACGAAAACGGAAAAGGGCAAATATTGAGTTCGTACCGATTGCAATAACCTAAAACGAAAATCCCAGCGCAATCCCGTAAGTCTTTGAAACAGGATCAATTATTGGAGCAATGCTGCTTAAAGTCAGAATTGAGGGTTCTGTGTTGAGTTGTTTGTATTTCAAGGATTTATACAGAAGGATCGATCCGCCAGTGATAGAAAGGATTGCGGGAGTAAAGGAGCTCAATTGAAGAAAATGTGTTAAAACAAGCCCTATGTTTTCAAAAGGCACCCCGCTTGTAGATTGCTCTTCCGGTTGTTTGCTTTTTTCTTTCGTTAAATAAATATTATAGCTGTCATAAAACCCGTAAACAGCCAATGCTGTCAACGGGATGGACATCATTAACAAGCCGATTCCTGCGTTCCTGAATTTTTTAGAAGAGTATTTTTTTGCTGTGTTGTCTGCTTCAATATGAATTAATCTTTCATAAAGTTGAGTGTCTTCTTTAATATTAATTCTTTCGCTTGAATTTTCATACCATTTTGATACTTCCAATGTTTTTTCAGTCCACGGATACATAAGCAGCCCAAGCCCCATTAATGAGATTCCACCGAACATCAAACCATATTGTGCACCCGGCGAATTTTCACCGCCGGCTTTATCATGAATGAAAAGAGCCAGACCTGTCGAAACTGAAACTGCTCCGCCAATAAAAAGAGCCGTATCGACTCCTTTTCTTCTTTTATATCTTTTTAAATACTTTTCTGCTCTTAAATCGGCAAAGGTCTGGAATTGCATCTTCTTGCTGGCAATTATTTGTAATCTTATTGTTTCCATCCTTTTATATTCATCATCTCTACCTGCGTTTTTATATGCAATCCCTGCAAGATAGTGCTTTCCAATATATTCATAAATCACTGCAAGCTTGTAATAAACCTCTTTGTCGGGATGACATTCGAGGTGTTTTCTAAGTAATTCTATGGACTTTTTATTTTCATTAACAGATTGAGCAAGCGATGTTCTTTCCACATATTTTTTATATGATTCTTCTTTTGGCAGACATTTTGAATAAATTTCAGGGCTTATAAAAAGGACAAGCATAAAAGCAAAAGCCGTTTTCACCATAATTCGCATTCAGAAACCCCATAAATCAAACATTCAGCCGATATAGTGACTTTTAACACAGATTTTTATTAAATCAAAGAAATTTTACTGCCACTTTAAATGAACAATTGAACGAACATTCAAGTAATCGTCTGATTTTCCATCGTTATATTCGTGCAAGCATTTTCGTTACTTCAATATCCATTTTGGAGAATCCGAACCATTTTTTTCCAAGATCTTTAAGTGATGCACCAAAATGATAAAGGTCGCGATCGTCAATTATCATAAATCTGTCATGGGAGTGGTTGAATTCTTTGATTTCTGCGGGAGGAAACTGTCCATTGAATTTCTGTGTGTCGAGTTGAAGCTGTTTTGAAAGATTCTTCGTGAGAATTTTAAGCACAACTCCATGTTTCCGTTTTGAAAACAGTGTTAGAACTGTATCATCGACATAATTATCAATGAGGATGATCGATTTTTCAGCCGATCTCACAATATCTGAAACAAATTTGTGTGCGTCAAAAACCTGACCTTCAAATAAAATTCCCTGCTTGATCGGGATCTCATTGTTTTCAAGGGCTTTGAAAAGTATCTCAAATTTTTTGTCGGATTCTGATGAATATTGCAAAAGCTTTTTTTCAATCAGTTCAATATGGTTAAATATTTTAATATTGTGGCTGACAAACTTTCTCATTTGCACAAAAGCTCTCATAATTTGGATGCTTATCCTGGTTGCTATTTCACTTTTTAAAACTGCTGAAAGCATTGCTGCACCTTGCTCTGTGAATGCGAGAGGTTTCGCACCGCCAAAAGATTTATATGATGGTATCACAAATTGTGACACCATGATTTCCATCTCATCTTTAGTCAGTTCAAACATGAAATCTGACGGGAATTTCTCAATATTTCTTTTAACTGCCTGCTTTAATGTTCTTGTTTCCACTCCAAAGAGTTCAGCAACATCCCTGTCCAGGATGACTTGTGTATCGCGAATCGTTATTATTCTGTTCTTAATCTCATCAATCTTTATCAGTTCATTCCCTGCCATTTTTCGACTCCAGAGCTTTAGTCAACAATAGATAATGCAACAATTAAATTAAATTTGCAAGAAATTGGATAAGAAATTGTAAAGAAGAAATAACCTAAAACGAAAATCCCAGACTCAGCCCGTAAGTCTTTGAAACCGGATCAATTATTGGAGCAATGCTATTTAGAGTCAGAATGGATGGTTCTGTGTTGAGTTGTTTGTATTCGGAGGATTTTATGAGCATTTTTATGCCACCGGTCAACAACAATACTGCCGGAAAAAAGGTGTGACCCTGAGCAACACGAGTCACAAGCAGATCACCTTCAATCTGTCGGCTTACGGAATCACCGGAATCTTCATTCAAAAACTCCCAAATCAAACATTCAGCAAATATAGTGACTTTTAACACAGATTTTTATTTATTGGAAGGAAAATATAAAGGGGGAAAAAGGGAAAAACGGAAGTTTTTTCAACGAAAAAAATATGATTCCCTTGACTCTAAATAAACTGATAAATATACTCCCACTGATATTTAAAGTTGTTCAAGGGGGTGGAAAATGTCAGATTTTGAATCTGTTGTGGCAAAACTTGTGAAACTCGGATTTAACCGGCTTGAGGCGGAAGTTTATCTGACACTGCTAAGGGAATCCCCGCTTACCGGATACAGAATCGCCCAGATCCTTAACAAAGCTGCGGCAAACACATATAAAGCTCTGGAATCACTTGAAAAAAGAGGGGCTGTTGTTGCAGAGGAAACTCCTACTGTAAAGCAGTATGCAGCAATTCCTGTGACCGATTATCTTGACCAGCTTGAAAGCGGACTCAGGAATGATCGGAAATTTCTTGAAGAGTCGCTAAAAGAGATCAACTATTCTTTGTCGGGTGATAAAATATATATGCTTCAGACATTTGATCAGGTCCTTGAAAAGTGTTCAAAAATGCTTGAAAACGCCTGGCATTCGGTCATTGTTGACGCTTTCCCGCCGATGCTTGCTAAAATTGCACCGATGCTTGAAAAAGCGGCAGGGAACGGAGTGAATATCATAGTGAACGCCTATGAACCTGTCGAAGTTAAAAACTGCCGTGTCATCGTGAAAAGCAATGCCGCAAAAGTCCTTCAGCTCTGGAGCGGAGACTGGATGAACATTGCAGTTGACGGAAAGGAATATCTCATCACGGCACTTGAAAAGGACGGAACCCTTCAGCATGCCATCTGGAGCAACAGTCCGTATCTTTCATTCTTTGTATTCAACGGATTCAGATACGAAATGCTCTTTTCGGCATTGTCTTCAAAGATTCCGAAAGATCAGAAAAATGAAATACTTAACAGTGCTTTTGAAGATGTCAACATCAATATCGCAGAGCTGCCTGGCTACAAGACCATGCTCAGCAGGTTAGGAAAGAAGACTTGATCACTGAACCGGTGGTTCCCAGACAATATTTATAGTGAATGTCCAGTATTCCGCTTCGTTATACATAAAACTTCCGTACATCCCGCCTGCACCGGGTTTGTATAGTGCCAGACTGAATGTTTTAAGAGTTGTATCCCATGTGAAATCCTTGTTGAAAGAGAGATTGTTAAACCCGATAGCGGCCCTGAACCACGAGTACCTGAATTCAAAACCGGAGTAGAAATCAAAATCTTTCAGTTTGCTTCTCTTGTTGGGGAACTTCTCTTTTTCCGGTTCAAGGTGATACTGCCAGCCGTTATTGATAAGGAACATGTCATTGAAATTCAGCTCAAACTGCCAGTTGAGCTTTCTTGGAATATCTTTTCCTGAAAATGTCCATACATCAGTTGCCGCAAAGCCGACATAGAGAAATTTTGTTATAACTGCACTGATTCCCAGATCAAAGGAATGAGAGTTTGTGCTTTTGGTCTGTGTCGGAGCGAACCTGCCGATATAGTTGCTGAAATTGACACCGCCGAAAACGATCTTATATATCGGGAATGCAAAATTTGTCTTGATATGGTTGAGTCCTGCATGTCTTGAATACATAATTCCGCCTGCAACTTTTGATGTCTTGGAATCGCTGACAGATGCACTCATCGAATCAAGATAGTGGTAGAGGAGTGACATGGTGAACTGCTGTTGAAGCATGGCGTTTGCCGGGTTGAAAAGATATTGTGAATTGTGGCTGAGCAGTGCACCGCAACCCTTTCCGCAGTTTTGCGTATCAATCGAATGTGAAAGTTCCCGCGATCTTATTCCGAAAGATGTGTCTGTCTGGATCTCAAGAGGGTCTTCAGTGTAAATCTGAGCCGAAACATTAAAAAATGTCAGAAAACAAGCGACAGATAAAAACAATTTTCTTGTACGGATATGTCCCAATCAAAACCTCCTCTAACCGAAGAAAGCGAAAATATAAACAACCCAAGCCCCGATCCCGGGCTATTTGTTCTTTTAATGAACGGACAGCGCAACCGGGCCTTAGCTCTTTCAAAATTGAATGAGCTGGAGATCTTATTTCTGAAAATGAGCTCTCTGCTACTGACAATCTCAAGTTCAAACTTTTCTGTGCCGTGCATTTTCCAGTTTGAAACGATCTCGTCAATTACAGGGTTCATAATATCAGCATCCGGAATAGTGTCAATTCTATGTCTGCCACTATTTATAATTTTGATCTCAATACCGGCTTTCCGGCACATTCCTTCAATAGTCAGAATGAAGTTTTCAAAATCATAACGGTTGTCACTCCATGTTTTTGTATTCTGAAGAAGATGTCCGATTATGTTTATCTGCCTGCCGAATTTTATTCCCTGACTCACCCGGTCTGTGATCATACTTTCTTCAAGATATTCAAAATGTTCAAAAGGACTGAAGACATTGACAATATCATGACCGATCCTGCTTATGAACAGATCACCGGGCGACATAAGAATAAACTTCTCCTGATCCTCCAGATTGATAGCTTCGTCACTTATTACAGTAGATCCGTTGAACCTGAACTTTGAAAAAAAGTCCCGTTTGTTTTTGACAAAAAGAAGGTCTATCTCTCTAAGTAATTCATTTGTTATTTCAGAAATATCTACTATGCCGTCAGCAAGATGTTCAAATCCGCTCCCGGCAACGGCGGCACTTTTAAACCATTTTTTATTCATTTACAAACCCTGTCACTGAAATTTCAAGTGAACCGAGGAATTTTAATACAGCGAGTGAAACCTGCTCTCTGGAACTGCTGTCGCTTCCTCCGTAAATAAGCATGATCCTTGCGGCGTCTGCTCTTTGTGCTCCGAAAGTAGCGTCAACTGTCATCCATCCATTATCGCCATATACTTCATTCCAATTGTGGAACATAAATCCCCCTTTATCGTCAAGAACAACACCATAGGCCATTTTAACAGGTATTCCGATCGATTTAAGCAGTGCCGAAAAGAGAGTTGCGTGTTCTGTGCAGTCTCCGGATCTTTTTTCAAGCACTTCGCCTGCGGAAAGATTGCCGTGTCTGTAGTTCTTATTTTTAATATGTCTGAAAACAAAATTGACCATTCTTTTTATCATTTCATTCTTGTCGGGGGCTCCCTTGATCACCTTTTTTGCTGTAGCAATTATCTGCGGGTTGTTACTGTCTTCAAAAATGTTTCCCTGTGTATCCTGCGGAACTGGAAGAGTCGGGCAGAACTTTGAATTGTTGTCAACTGTGAGTGTTCCGTTGTCTCCTTGTTTCTGAAAACAGGTTTCAGGTATTTCCAAAATATTATTCCCCGAAACAGAGAAGTTCATTTTCGTCGCAGATCTTGGATTTTTGACAGAGATACCTTTGTTGGGAATAGAAGTGTTCACAAGAATATCTGCATTCCCTGATAATACGGGCGTTTGATCCATTCCCTTTTGTGATGGGAACATATATCCGTCAAGTTTATATGAGATAAGCCCGTTTTGAAGGTCTGACCGCACAACAAGATCCTTATCAAGAAAGAAACTGAGAGGCACGCCATCATAATTAACCGTTACTTTCAGCAGTCCTGAAGGTTCTTTTACAGCGGAATATGAAATGTTTTTCAAAGTGAGAGATTCTTCGGAAATGATCTTTGTGCCGCCCCCTTTTAAAAAATCATTTTCAGAGAATTTTTTGAATATCATACTGAAAAAAGTTGCATTCTGAGGAACAGTAAATGATACCGGTTCCCTGTTACCGTTCTTTTCTATTTCGCCACTGAAAAAGCCGTTCACATTTGCAGCTTTTGAATTCATTTTTGAAGACATTTCACTACTTTCAGATTCAACCGAAACAGGGGAAAGATCTTTGCAGTTGACCTTTACGACAGATCTTGTTTCCATGCTGACAGAGTATGCGCCTCTCGTTATCCCCATTTTTGATGAAGATTCAAGAGTAAGAATGCAGTTTCCTGAAGCATCTTTCTGCTCACTCCATTTTTCGATATTCTTACCGATCTCATTTCCCATCATCGAGATGGTGTAAGTTCTTTCCAAAGATAAAATATTAAAAGAAACAAGAAGTAAAATCGCTGTAACTGCCGACCGCATGGATCTCCGTTGCAAAAAGTTCATAATATTATGAGATAATTAAGCAGTAAAAGCAAAAAAAAACCGGGCGGAATCCGCCCGGCTTGAAATTTGAATCAATAAATATTATTTGCAGGTACCGATGGGTTCAGAAGCCGGATCCTCAGGATTTCTCTTTGCATTTACGAAATCATAGTAAGCCTGCTCAGTCCAGATAGGAACAAGATGTGCGTCAGTGACATCATAGTTACATGTAAGATACCCACTTGCATTTGTTTCTATTCCGTCTTCAGGCATAGCAACATCGCTCACTATTCCGTCTCCAGGGTATTTGGGATTTGTATCTGGACCGGGAAGAGTGCCGTCCCATTTTACAACTCCAATTACTTTCCACTCACCATACTTAATTTTGAAATTCTTTGTTGTGTCAGCATAATTATCAGCAGGACGGATATCTACTCCGCCTTTTACTCTTTTTTCTCTCGGAGCATCAACACCGTCAACAAGTATATCAACTCTTGCATCAACTTCGTAAGCAGAATCTTCACCAGAATAATCAGGAGAGCAGGTATTTCTTTTGTCTTCAAACTTGGGTGTACAGAATGAATATGCAACTACAATAAGATATTGATCATCCATAACCGCATCATCCGGAACACCGTCATCATTTTTATCTTCAATGGGTCCAAGACCGATGGTTTCCGGAGTTTCAAAATTATTACCACCCCATGTGTTATCAAGGTCGAGTGATGCATGCCACTTAATTGTTTCTTCAAGATAGCCGCTATCAAGTCCCTGATCCGCAAAGTGGCAGTCATCGTGACGAAAATATTTTTGATCAGCAGGATCTTCAAGGTTGAACGGATCTAGTCCTAAATCTTTCGGTTGCTGTTCAGTTCCAAGAACACCTTCAAGCGGAGTATAATTATAGGTTGGTGCTTCAAGACTGGTTTTCTTTATCATGTGAATGTCTACGTCAACTTTTGTTCCATCTTTTTTGCTATCCAGTTCTGTCTTTGTTCTATAACCCTGTTTCCAGGTAAGCTGAGCAACTACACGGGCCTGAGGAATGATCTTCGGAACGACAGTGATATCTGCGGTATCGCTCACAAGATCTGTCTCAAGGTCAACAGTTTCCGCCTGAATATTGACTTTGTAGTATTTTGTTTTGAATTTTTCACAATGTTTCTGGCGGCAGATGAGATAGTTAGAGAGTTTAAGGAAATAGAACTCATCTTTAACATCTTTCGGTTCTTCACCGCATTCGCTTTCACAGGTTGCATCATCTTTGTAACTTGGATTTTCTTCAGAATATCTTCTGGGAGTTATCATAAGTCCATAAAAATCAGCTCTTTCCGGATCATCTATGTCAAGCATCCATTTTCCGGCTGTTTTTATCTGTGATTCAGGAATAAGCGGTGTAGGCGATTCTTTCATTTCCCATTTATATTTTATTGCGTATCTGCGGTTTGAACTCTTCTTGTCATAAAATTTCTTGTCGAGGCATTTTGAAGGGTCATCAGGGTCGGAAACACAGGTGTTTACAAGATTCATCTGCACTTTATCTTTAATGTTCCTGTAAGACATTTCTCCGCCGTTAGTGTATTCAAATATCACTTTTATAATGGGTTTTGGCGGTTTGTTAGGCTGACGGGTCACCTGAATTCTGTAACTTGTAGCGTTAGGTCCGCATGTTTCGGAAGTTCCCTTTGTCGGGTCGTTCGTGCAGATCTCGATCCAGAAATCTCCGTCAAGTTTGTATTTAAGATCGTCTTCGCCTGTGACAGGATTATATTCTTTTTCTGTCGGAGGATTTGACTTAAGTGCTTCCGCCGCAGATTTATTGTAGCTCAGGAGGATCTTGAACTGTGGATTATACTTCTGTTCACTGAAACTTTTCTTACATGCTCTCTTTGTGATATCATTCTGATCAAGCGGACAGAGAGATCCGATGCGTGATCCGGCTTCAGCGTTTGTGTTGTCAAAAGTAAGAAGTTTGCCGTTCCAGCCGTCTGTTGCGACACCTGTATTTGACATGGACTGGATCTGAATCTCAAAAAGTTTTTTGTAATGAGCGTTGTCAAGATCGGCAATTCTGTGCCCTCTCGGGTCGATAAGATTGATCTGTCTTATGAGAAGTTCGCCTGTTTCACCGCGGTTATATATCTCAAACTCTTCAGTGATGGTATCTGCAACAGGAGCTTTAAGAACCGGCATTACCGGATTTGCAGTGTCATCATCGCTTTCTTCTTCATCGGGAGTTTCAGCTTCGTCAGGGGTTTCAGCTTCATCAGGAGTTTCAGTTTCATCAGTGATCTCAGTGTCGTCAGGGGTTTCAGTGTCATCGGGCTGCTGAACATCTTTGCTGTCCCACGGGTAGTATGCAAAAACCTTTTTTGCGGGGTTTGATGCCACTTCCGGCTTTCCTTCAACATCGTAACTGTTGCAGGAAACGAAAGCTGAAACAACCAGCAACAGCAATGTAACCATAAGTAATCTCTTCATTTCTCAAGCCTCCAATAATATTATAAAGAGTAACACCTCATCAAAACTTCAGCGCATTATAAAATGACATAGTCAAAAGTCAAAAAAAAAGAGCGCTGTCGCATGTAACAAATGTTTAGTACGGATACAATGAAATTTTTACGAAAAATCTTCTTGTTTTTAAAATGATCCGTGATTAAACTGTTGCCGAAACTTATTGCCGGTGTGTGTTATGGCTTTGTCTCAGAACGGATGGATAATATGTCTTGAACCTGAAAGGAAGGGTCTTCTTGCAGGAACCAAGATACATTTGACTCAGTGCATATCATGTGAAATTCAAGACTGTCCAATGAAGGGTTACATTTTTTCAGCTTATTTTCCTCAGTGGATCGGTCTTGATAACAGTCCGCTGAACGGTAAAATAATGGAGCTTAACAGAACTCTTGCCAGTAGAAAAAAGAGAGGTCATGAGTTT
Source organism: uncultured Spirochaetales bacterium (assembly GCA_964630905.1). Lineage (GTDB taxonomy): Bacteria > UBP6 > UBA1177 > UBA1177 > UBA1177 > JAGOEX01. Next base: position 73,936 of record CAZVWR010000012.1, read on the forward strand.
TACTGTCCCAAGAAGAAGACGGCATCTATAAGTTGCAATGCGAAAAGTGTTTTTTGCAGATACAATCTGATCTGCGGGAAATTTGATGAAGCAAGAGCAGAAACCGGTTTTATAAAATCCATAAGATGGAGGAGAGTTATGATTTATGTCGTAATGTACCTTGACGGCACTTCAGAGGTTGTCAACCGTAATGATTTTGCGGCAGTTGATATTGACAAGGTTGAAAGGGTCTATCCCGGCAGTTATGAGGTCAAGATAGTTTCCGAGCTTGTGCCGCTTGGCGAAGAAAAGGAAAAGCTTGACGAAACGGTTGAATCTTTCAATCAGAAATACAAGGGTGCCGTTGTGACAGCAGACGGTCTTGTGAATTTCGATGAATGGTTCAGGAACGGTGCGAACGGAGACACCGCTGTGATTCCTGAAAAGGTTCTTGTGCCGCAGAAAACTTACAAGGTTCAGAAAATAAAGGAATCTGTCGAAATATCTGACGGCAGAGGTGCCGCGAAGGTAGAGAAAATACCTGAGAAGGTTGAGAAAGTTGAGAAAGTTGAGAAAGTTCCTGTACAGAAAAAGGAAAAGACGGTGCAGAAACCTGTTGAGAAGGTTGACTTGAAGAATAAAGGAAAGGAATCTGAAAAACAGGTTTCTCTTTTTGAGGCGCAGCAGCAGGTCGAAGCAGAAGCAAAAAAGAATAAATCTAAACAGAAAAAGGAAAAAATAGCTAAAAAGAAATGATCTGGTACAATTCTCAAATGTCGGGAGGATCAAATGAAATATAGAATAACTGAAGGGCTTTGTATTAACTGCGGAGCATGTGCTGCAGAGTGTCCCTGTGAGGCGATAATACAGAACGAAAAAGAGTACAGGATCATGGATCAGATATGTAACGGATGCGGTCAGTGCGTTGATGTCTGTCCGGTAGAATGCATCGAAAAAATTGATGAGCAGGGGGCAAAATGATCAGGAATATTGCTATCTCAGTGATTTTTTTAATCATTACAGTAGGTTGCGAAAACTCTGTCAACTCTATGAAAAAAAATACCGATGACGGAACGGATGATGAAAAAGTTCTTGACGATGAAGTGAGCGATCAGGGAGTCACTGATGAAGGGGGAATCGATCCGGATGAGGGTGAAGAAACCCCGGATGAAAAAGTGGATGAGAACGAAACACAGGATGTGGATTTTATCTGGGACAATTGCAGTAATAACTGGGATTGTGAAAGTGATGAAATGTGTGTTAAAGAGATTGGCAGATGCAGTGATTCATGGGGAAAATGCGAAAAAACACCAGCGGATTGTGACGCAGTTGATGAACCTGTCTGCGGGTGTGATGGAATATCATATGCAAATAAATGTATGGCCATGCAGAATGTTCAGAACATTAAATATAACGGGGTGTGTGAAACCGGGCTGAAATGATCCTTCCAAAAGAACATATAGTAGGTCTAAAAGAGTCAATTATATCAATAGGATGCCAATATTTTGGAAATGATACAGCATCTTTCCTTAACAGTTGCATTTCTGATATTGATCCGAAGTACATCATATTCTGTCATTTGGAAAACGGCGTGCCGGAAGGGTTTATCATCCTTTCAAAAGTGCTTGATGAAGCAGAGATAATTCAGGTCGCTGTAAGAAAAGATATTACAGGAAAGGGGATAGGGACGCAACTGGTTCAAGAAGTTGTTAAATACTGTAAATTGAACGGTGTCAGGAAAATATTTCTTGAAGTAAGAGTTTCAAACACTTCAGCAGAAAAGATCTATCTGAAGAACGGTTTTGAAAAAGTTGGCATAAGAAGATCATATTACAGCGATCCTGTTGAGGATGCTCTTATAATGTCAAGATCGTGCTGCGGAGCTTGTCAATGAAAAGACAATTAATTATTGCGGCTTTGATTTTGTCAATAATATCATCTTGTTATAGCAAGAATGGCGGTGGGTTGAGGAAGAGCGTAAAAACATGGACACTTCATGCGGAATCAAATGCCATGTTCTGCGGAGATATTTCTTCAGGAAGTGAATTAAAAGGTGATGTTTATGTAGTTGCCGTAAAAGAACCCGATGCCCCCAATCTGCCAAGAACCGTACTTAACTATAAGAAGTTGGAAAAAGGGACTTTTTTTGGTTTTCTTGTTCCCGTCGGAAGTGTTTCTGTATTTGCATTTGAGGATAAAAACGGAAATAAAAAACATGATGAAGGTGAACTTTCCGGAACATACAGGGGCGGAGAACCGGTTTTCCTTGATAACGGCAGGATGCTTTTCAGGGTTGATATAAAACTCATCAGTGATGATAACATTCCGGAAAAGTTCAGGAAAATGAGCATAGTAAACGATGTGAAAAGTGATTACATCGTTAAAAAGCCGATCTCCGGCACAGTTGTGAAAATGGATCATTATTACTTCGATCCGGGGTTTGGAGCGCTCGGTATGTGGAGACCTCTTGAGCTCGCATCTTTGCAGGGACCGTCAGTTTTCATGCTGAAAGAATTTGATCCTGATAAAATTCCGATTCTTTTTGTTCACGGAATATCGGGAACCCCTTTTGACTGGAAATTCATATCTGAAAATATCGACACGGAAAAATATCTCCCTATGGTTTTCCAGTATCCGAGCGGATTCCGGCTTGACGGTGTTGTTGCGGCACTTGATTATGACATATCAATTATTGCTGAAAAATACGGAATTAAGGGGCTGATAGTTGTCGCCCACAGCATGGGAGGACTTGTTTCAAGAACTTTCATTCAGCGGTATCACAATCAGAAAGGCAGTTCGCTTGTGAAGAAATTTATTTCGATCAGCTCTCCCTACGGTGGTCACGACCTTGCCGCATATGGAGTCAGAAAAGAGACAAAATCCTTTGTTCCTGTGTGGATAGATATGGTTCCGGGAGCCGATTTTCAAAAAAGAATGTTTGAAACACCTTTGAATGTCCCTTTTTATCTTTTTTACGGAAATAAACCCAAAGACGGGCAGAAGAACAGTGACAGCGACGGAACAGTCAGCGTAAAAAGCATGCTCGATGAGAATGTTACAAAAGATGCCGTTGAAATATTTCAGTTTCACGAAGATCACACCTCGATCCTTAATTCAGAGGAAGTATTTAAAAAACTTATTGAAGTCATTGAGAATTGAATTTTCTGAAGGTCAACTCCCGAAAAACTTCTTAGAGAATTATTGACATCCTTAAAACAATTTAATACAACTCGAGCGGAACTTTGGTGAAAAAAATAAATGGATAAAAAATCTCACAAAACTTGTTTTTCCTGTTTTAACGGGATAATTTTTCAAGATATTGATGAACAGTTGATCAAATGTTCAAGTAAGTGTTAGCGCTATTTGAGGTTTTATGAAGTATCTTGCAGTAATTATCTTAATTTTCTGGTCGTGCACATCCTGCAACG
>CAZVWR010000013.1:0-77219 GCA_964630905.1 uncultured Spirochaetales bacterium
TTTTTTCTCTGCAATTAATTGAGAAATCGTTTTCTGAACCAGGAATGACTTGCCGCTTCGTCTGAATCCGGTAACGATCTTAATGGGTTTTGAACCAATCAGCTCAAACAGTTCTGATTGATATGAACGGAATATCCCTTCAGTTTGAGCAACTATCTTCTGCCACTCCAAAATAATCGGGAAAAGAATTGATTTGTCCATTTTTGCACCTCATAAAGATGGTTTTCGGTCCATTCATACACCCTGCAAGGTGGAAAGTCAAGGATTTATGCTTTTTTATTCCGGTTTGAAAAGTCCTTCCGGATCTGCTGTCATGAAACACGCTTTGACAAGATCGGGATCTGCTTTATGAAGTTTTTTTCTTATTTTTTCACTGACAAGAGGAAAATGTTTTGCAGCAGTGAGAACATCTCCGATAGGCGCATCAAGGTTTTCGTCAGTCGTCAACCAGTTGAGTTTATTGAATTTATTCATATTTATCGGAAGAGTATAGCCAGTGAGTGACTTATCTCCGAGAGTGTTGAAATACATCTCAAAATAGCTCATCGCAAGCTCGCGAATTGTGCGGTAAACCGGCTCACGATATCTCAAAACAGTTGTATTCGATTTTGCAACCGCCCCCCAAAGCCCGTCAACTTTGAAAACCGCGATCACATGATCGTCGTCATTCTCAGCACTGAGATCAACTACAAGTGGCATAAAGCCCATGAATTCAAGCACTGCCGCCGCAAAATAAGCCCCTTCCGCACAGTGAGCAGTTCTATTTTTCATAACAAAATAAGGGGACTGGCAAATCTTATGGGTTGAATAGGGAATTGAATTCAAAAACACCTGAATTTCATTAGGATCTTTAAACTTTTTTGAAAAATCAGCTAACTCCTTTAAGCGAGTCTGAGTCATTTTTTTTTTCATATTTAACCTGCTTCAATTATTTTATAAACCACCTGAATTATGCTTAAAATTACAACCGCCATCAGAATGTGTCTGAGTCTGTCAGGCGGTGTTTTTTTGTTGACCCTTGCTCCAAACTGTGCGGCAAGCAGTGATCCGATAATGACAGGAAGAACCAGTGCAAAATCCACCTGAAAAGAGATGATCTTGCCAATTGAGCCGGCAATTGCCCCGATAAAAATTATTCCAAGACTTGTTCCGATCGTCGCTTTGAATGGAATCTTTAAAATATATGCCATAAAAGGAATCAGAACAAATCCACCGCCTACCCCGATCATTCCTGAGAACATTCCTGTTATAAATCCCGCAAAAATTGAAAGGGGTTTGTTTATCCTTATTTCATTTAAGATCGTGTCGGTCTTTTTGAATTTTTTATCCATTGCAAGCATGAAAAAAGCAACCGTCACAAGAATTACAAAAACATACATCAGAATCAGATTGTCAACATGTTTTGAAAAATAAGAACCGGCAAAAGCTGAAATTCCCATCGGAATTCCGATAAACAGCAGAGACTCGAAATGAATGAATTTGTTCTTTTTATGGATGATCAAGCCCGATAAGGATGAAAAAAGAACCTGTATCATCGATAATCCCGATACCGTTTTCATTGAAAGATCCCCTACTCCAAGAATTGGAGGGATCGTCAGCATAAGCGGAATCAGAACAACCGCTCCGCCAAGACCGAGCAACCCCGACAAAAAACCGCCGAGAAGACTGACAACAAATAAAGTCAGGAACAAACTTTTGCCTCCTCAATTAAAAACCGCAACAGTTCAATATAAACTTAAATCGCTGGTGAATCAATGAAACAAGAGAAGTTTTATTGATAAATCATCGTCTAAATTGTATTATTTCAAGATGTTTGTCAATTGAAGGAGAATCGCCATGTCAGCATTTAAAGATGTTTTTAAAAAACCTCACCTGTTTCTGTTTCTCTTTATTTTTTCAACTTTGCAGCCGCTTTATGCAGAAAAATATGAAGGACTATGGAACTCTTTTGTTGAAGCCGGTCCTCATGTAACTGACATTAAGGGCGGAGGAGGAATGGATGGTGTTTTTGATGTTGAAATGTCGATAAACAGCAACCAGATCTATGAACCGTGCGTTGTCTGGGCACATACTCCGGGAGACGGAATTTATACAATTCAGTCAACAGAGCTCTATTTTTCAAAAAGAGATGCAACATCAGGCAAATGGTCGACACCGGCAAAGATAACAGACAACGATTTTGAAGAAGAAAATGTCCAGTTTGTTGTAACTCAGTATACTCCTGAGATATTTCATGTTTTCTATACCGCATCAAATCCTGACAACAGTAATGACATGATAATGTACACCTCTTCATCAAACGGAAGTACCTGGTCAACGCCGGTAAAGATCGCCGAACATTTTCAGATTCGTTATTTAACTGCCAAAACATCACCTGACAATTCATTTCACTTGATGTACACCCCGGTTGAAACAAATTATACCACAAGCGTCGCATATGTCTGGAAAGCGCATTATTCAGGTTCACAGTGGTCAACACCCATCGTGCTTGCAAACGAAAGCGGTGTAAACTATTCAAGCCCGCTGTTTTCACTGAAAACAACCAATGTTGATGACGATATAATTCACGCGGTATGGCATGAATCAAAAGGGGAATATTCAGATAGACAGGAAAGAGTCGTTTTTAAAATATTCTCTGAAGAAGGAAATTTGTGGACTGACATTAATGCCGGTGCTGTTTCCGACTGGGAAGCAATGTCATCTTTTCCCGGTGATATTTTAGCGTTAGGGGTCCCTAGCGAGCATTATTATGTATATGTGATTAAAACTGCTGCAGTGGAAGGAACAAGCTATTGGCAGCCGTTCCTTTATACATACAGCTCATACAGCGACTCCTGGCTTGCACCTCAAAAGATAACGGAATCAAATTCAGCACAAGGGGAATCCTTTCTGCTGATCAATTCAGGCAAAACAAAGCCCACGGTTACTATTGCCTGGATGGAAAAAAGCTCAGGAATGAAGGTGCGCCTTGTTGAAAGTGGTGAATTTGTAAGTTCCGCTCAATCAATCCCTGACTGGTCAAGACCTTATGAAGGGCTTACAACCGGGTATCTTCCCGTAACTGGTGAATATCTCAAGGTAGCGGGTATTGGAGGAGACATAACATTTGTCTGGAATGTGACATCAGGCTGGGATTCAGATAAATCACCGAAACTCTACACTCTTCAGCAATGGAGAGAAGGAGAAGTGAAATCGCTTGAGGAAATTAATGACACAGGTGACACCGGAAACACAGGGGATAGCGGAAATACCGGAAATTCCGGAAGTGACAAAAAAGACGACGAAAGTTGTTCCATCCTTTATTTATGATGATGATCTAAAATGAAAATATTCGTCGATGCAGATGCCTGTCCTTTGGCAATACTTGAAATATTGTCAAGGGCGGTGTTTCGAAAAAAGATCTATATGGTGCTTGTGGCAAATCAGCTTAAAAAAGGGAACTTTTCAGAGTTTGTAAGTTCAATCGTTGTTCCGGGAGGAGCAGATATTGCTGATGACAAGATAGTTGAACTTATGGAGGAAGGTGATCTTGTCATTACCGCTGATATTCCTCTTGCTTCAAGAGTTGTTGAAAAAAAAGGTTTTGCACTCAATCCAAGAGGTGAATTCTACACAGAAGAAAACATCAGACAGAGACTTTCAATGAGAAATTTTATGGATGAACTTCGCGGAACAGGCGTTGACACCGGCGGACCATCAACATTCAACAACAAGCATAAACAGCAGTTCTCTCAGGCACTTGACAAGTTTCTGGCAAAATATTAAACAACCAATCACGGATTTTTTTGCCTTAAGTAGAAAAAACTCGTATTGGAAAAGATGTTCCGTATAATCTAACTCAGACTGTTGGTGTTTAATCTGATTTTAGAGAGGAAACAATGAAAAAGACAATATTTATTTTAATTTTTTCAATTGCAATTCTTATCTTTTCAAGTTGCGGAAATGATGAAAAAAAGACTTCAACAGATAATGAATCAGAAAATGATTCTGATGTTGAAGATGTCACAAAAGATGATGAAACAGCTGATCCTGATATTGTCGGTGACTTTGAAACCATTCCTGATGATGATTCACACGGCGATCCTATATTTGACACAGGGTGGCTTGCTCCTGATCCTTCATGGGAATCGTGGGCATATTTAAGAATGGATGGAATTTTGAGCTCTGACGGAACACTGGCAACATTTGCGGAGGGAAAGATAAAGCTTTCACAAGCCGGAAAAACTATTGATTTTGAATCAGGCAGTTATATTGATCAGTATTTATGGAATGCCATTGATGCAAATGCTTCTGCATATGAAGTATATAATGTAAACGAAGATGAAAACACAGCATCCGTCGACTATCACGAGATGATACTTACTTTCCCCAAAGAGCTTATTCAGGACATGAAAGAAGATGGAACGGAAACTGATTTTGGAGCGATGCTTCTGTTTAAAAGTTCTGTTTTTGATGTTACTTACAATGATTCAAATGAAATAGTTGACACCAAACTCAGGGAAATCTGTTACGAAGGAATTTCAATGATGGAACAGATGGAAGTTGAAAGTGAATCATTTGAACTTCCTGTTGGCGGAATATGGGGATGCCGCTGCTGTTCGGACTGTGAAGAGATCACTCTTAAAATGATGTTTAGAAATCAGGTGAATGAAAACCCTGACGATATTCTTCTTTATCTTAACACCCAGGATGACGGCACAGTTCTTAACCCGGAAGATGACGGTTACACAAAACAGTGTACATGCATTGATGAAAACGAAAACGAGATCAGCTGTGACGGTGAAGAGATCCCCGATGAGGAATCTGACGAAAATTCTGATAACGAATTAAACGACAACTAAAAATACATTCCGAATTCAAGTGCACCGCCGAAGACCTTTCCGTACTGGAACTCATCGACTCTGAAAAGTGAGACATGGAAAAGATTGATGCCGAGTCTTGTTGCGTAATGTTTCGGGGCTTTGAAATCAAAAGCGGCATAATATGAGATCATCGGTCCGAGTGCAAAAAAATCATCTGTTCTGGCGTTTCCTGTTCCCGATTTATAGTCAGGTCCATAATGATAACTGAGTCCGATTCCGGGACCTGTTACAAAATCAGTTTTTGGTGACATTTTGATCTTGTATTCCATTGCCACATCTGATTCGTACTGAAGCATTTTAAACCCTGCTCCGAAAAGGATCGGCCTGAAAACAGGGATTGTAACAGTCATCGACCAGTCAAGTGACATCCTGAACTTCATGAAAAGTTTTATATCTCCGACTGGACCCCCTTTCACTCCGGCAGGACTTCCGACACACATTCTAAGGTCATCATATCTTCCGCCACCCATGATCTTAAACCCGAATGCTCTCTCCTTGTCTGCTGAAAATGTCGGCTCAGCAGTATCGGCAGAAAGTGTGAGAAACATCCCGCTCATCACAAATATCATAATAAAAACGACAGCTTTCCTCATAACTCACCTCAACAATATTAAATAATAAACGAGCAACTGCAACCATCATCTGACTTATTATAAACAGCATCTTCGTCATTAACAGGGGGCTCATCAAATAAATCTTCATCTTCAGCAGTATTTCCTGAGTTTCCAGTGTTGCCTGTGTCACCTGTATCGCCTGTGTCACCTGTGTTTCCAACATCAGAATCATTAATAATATCATCCGACTCCGTTGCAACTTCGTCGGATAAATCGTCGGACAAGTCATCATCTGAGTCATCAGTATCATTCATATCATCAAAATCACTGATATCATCATAGTCATCTGTATCATCTGAATCGTCAGTATCAATATCGGGGATCACTGTTTCTCCGACACAAATTCCTGATTCGCAATAATAAACTGTCCATGGCTCTCCATCTCCACTACAGAATGAACCGTCTTCTACATGATCATCTTCAGGACAATAGTTGTCTGTGCCGTTACAGATCTCAGCAACATCACACTCACCGTTCTTTTCTCTGCAGACTGTATCAGCTACAACAAATTTGCATTCTGATGTACAGCATGTCCCTTCCGATGGTTCACATTCCTCACCGGGCTCAACGATTCCGTTGCCGCACTGAGCAATGTCGTCACAAGTGTGTCCGTCTATATTCAATTCATACCCTATTTCGCAACTGCAAGTGAATCCGCCTGAAGTATTTTCACAATTCTGATCACAGTTATCGGTGCCGAGTGTGCATTCGTTGATGTCTGAACAGGTCACACCGTTTCCGGTATAACCGCTGTTACAGGTGCAGGTGAATGATCCTGCTGTGTTAGCACATGTTGCGTTTGCATCGCAGTTATCTGTGCCGAGTGTACATTCGTTGATGTCGTCACAGGTGTGTCCATCGACATTGAGTGTATAGCCTGAACCACAGGTACAAATATAACCCGGCTCATTGTTTGTGCAATTCTGATCACAGTTAGCTGCCGCACCGCTCACACACGAACCTGAATTACAGCTGTCACCCACCGTACAGCCATCGCCATCTGTACACAAATTTGAATTATCATTGACATACTGACATGCACCGGTCAAAGGATTGCATGTGTCATCAGTACACGGTTTTGAATCATCACACACAACCATTACACCTGCATTACAGGTCCCACCCTGACATTTATCCTGAGTACAAAGATTTGAATCCAGATCACAGTCCGTTCCGTTTTCCGCAGGTGGATTTTCCGGACAAGCACCTGAAACTCCTGTGCATTTTGCATCAAGTTCACATGGATGGGTTGCAGCTTTACAGACCGTTTCAACAACTGCGAACTTGCATTCCGATGTACAGCATGGACCCTCACCCGGCTCACACTCTTCTCCTGCAGAAGTATCAACAACACCGTTACCGCACAGGCAGTTACTGTTCTTTTCAATATTTGCAACGCCCGGAGTGATACAGCTATAGATAAAATCCACATTGTTTATATCTGTATCAACGCCATTTGGATACCTTGAAAGACCTCTGTCAGCTATTGATGAGTCATCAACAAGACCGACACCAGAACCTTCAGTATAAGGAACTCCTGAATTACCTTCATACGAAACAGCATCAATTAAAGTTAAACCTCTGTACAGACCTATTGCATCCGGATCCCCGTTCTGGATAAGGTTTGTATCAGGTGACACATCAAGATCACAATTTGCAGTATTTAAAGTGTTTGCACAAATTACGAAATAATCACCGCTTGCCAGAGAAACAGCGGGAAGAGATATTGTCTGATAAACTGATGCTCCGCCTCCAGTTCCGTTTACAAGCTGAACAGAATAACTCGAAAGATCTGCAATATCAGGTCCTGCATTATAAAGTTCTATAAATTCCGCTGTGTCAGTTGACGGCTGATCGTAATCTATCTCGTTAATTACAAGACCGCTTTCAGCTTCAATCTGATCAATGGTGTAAGCCTTGATATTGACATTTGTGTTCGCGATCCAACCTGCGACATCGGTCCATGCACCAGGGGTTCCTCCATCATCATAGGTAATATAACTTTCACCAATGTTTGCTGTTGCCCCGCTTGAATACCCGTCATAAGGCATTTCTAACGGAATAACATCATTGGTTCCCGGAGTTCTAAGTCTAATAACCACAGAAAATTTATGTCCCAAAGAGAGCAAAACCGGAGTATCAAGCTCAACAGTATTATATCCGGCGTTTGTCAGAACACCCGATTGAGACACCTGCAAAGTACCTCCCGAAACCGGGCCGGATGTCGGGTCTGTATAAATTTTAACTGTATATTCAGCACTATGGGAAGCAGCATAAAAACTTACCGCATTAAGAGACTCGTCTCCGGAAGAAGTGAAAACATTCGCAATCCATGCCGTATCAACTCCATACCCCGAAACACTAATCCTTCCTAGCGGATCATATGAATAAAGATTTTCATATTCAATATCAGTTGCCTGATAGACATAGCAGTCGTTGTTGATCTTTGAATCTTCATAGGAAATATAAAAATATCCCGAATTTCCCCAGTCTGTTCCCCAGCTGTTCTTGATTATCCACGCACCGTTATTTGAAGGAGGAGTATTAAAATTGGCTTTTGAATAGCTATCGTCCCATCCCACAATAGCTATTCCGTGGTTAATATCAGAAGAACCTGAATAATAATATCCATTTGTCGATGATTTAAAGTATGGATCATCAAAATGCATATCAGCAAAAACAACACCATGTTCGACTAACGCTTCTTTAATGGATAATATCGAAGCACTTGAAACGCTCAAATAATTTTTTACATGCTTAACAGGAGAAAGAACAGGAGAAGTATCATCATATTCACCATAAAGATCATCCGCTTCATTAACAGGGCCTTTCCAACTCATAAAATAAGCCGCCGCCATATCATAATTTCCACCATCACACGGATCCCAGTCAAAACCGTGTCTGTTTTTCATATTATTTTCAGAAAAGTCATTGGTTTCCGATGGCATTAATGATGATTCAGCCGATGCCATTGAGGCAAAAGCCCAGCAGGCACCGCAACCGCCTTGATTTTTCACAGATGTAACACGGCCATAATTTCTCAGATCATAAGCAGGATCCGTTGCGTTTTTTGTCTCCATTTTTGTGGACACTGGCAGAAACTGTTTTAAAAGATGTGAATTATCAACCGGAGACGGGATCAGACCGAACCTCGGATCTTTTAAAACCTGCAACCCTGCTTCTTTTTTTTCCATAAAAACTCTGAATTCATTTGATGTCTCAGTAATAACCGGTAAACGGTCAGGATCAACACAGGCAGGAAGTAAAACAAAAACAGAAAGAACTGATAAAAAAATGTTTCTCATATTCATCTCCCAAAAATTAACGGAATATTTTACTTGTTTCCTGAGATTTAGTCAAAGTTACTGATCAGTAATGCTTCTTCATGAAAGACTTGTTTTTTTCTTTAAACAGCGTCCTTGCGATGCGGTCTGCGATGGGGATGACCATGCTTTCAAAAGCACACAGGATTCCGGGGACTTGAGTCATTGATCCGGTTGTATCCCAGTTGAGGCAGGGGCAGTATGTTATGCATCTTCCGTCAAGTGAGCAGTCGCTGCACTGCGTTCTTGGAGAAAGGTTCTCTGCTGACACTTCACTGCATTTTTTCCAGTTGAATCCGCTATTTACATCGCCAAGGACATAGTTTGCCGCCCTTTCAGGTTTCCCTGCAAATCTGACACATGGAAATATTCTGCCGTCTTCTCCAACGGCACAGATCTTTCTTCCCACATCACAGAAATCTCCCGGCTTAAAACCGCCTTTGATATGAGCGGCAATGTGGGCATCGAACGCTGAGAAATAGAAGCTGTCACCATTTCGACTTTTTGCAAGATACCACTCTTCAAGGATCAGAAACTGTTCAATTACCTTTGAAAGATCTTCTTCAGTCCACAGAGCTGTGTAATCAGCCGCCATGATATAGCTGTTTATGTTGAGTTCATCCATCACATGTCTTGCGTTTTTAGCGATATTTCCGGCAGTCAGAGGGGTTATTACACCTACAACGGCAAGATGCCCCGCCCGTTTCTTAAGTGCGGCAAGATTTCTGACAACGCTTCTGTATGAATTTCCTCCGTCACGCATCGGTCTGTTCAGATTGTGACTGAACTCTTCCCCATCAAGTGAAAGTTCAACGCGGAACTTATATTTCTCAAAGAAATCAAGCACTTCTTCATTGATCAAAGTACCGTTCGTCGCAATTGAAAGATGCGGTGCAAAACCTTTTTTATCAGCAATTTTAACCACATATTCAGTAATTTCTTTTATCAGCTCAAACTGAAGAAGCGGTTCTCCGCCGAAAAAACTGAATTTTGCCCTTTCGCTGTTCTCTTTAACAAAAAGATCTGCCGCTTTCATTGCAACATCTCTGCTCATAAAAGAATCATATTTGTGCTCGACATAGCAGTAATGACACTTCAAAGTGCATTCCCGTGTCAAAAAAAGGATCATATCCATTTGAATTTACCAGAAAAATTAAATTTTCACTTCGGGAGGAGCGATGCCGCTGAGCGTTTCGTCAGGAATTTCTTCGTCAGGAACTTCTTCATCAGGAACTTCCGTGTCGTCAAAAATGTCGTCTGCAACTTCCTGATCAGGTATAGGGTCTCCTAAAAGCTGCTCAACACAGGTATATGTTGTGAGGTCGCAGTAATATCCTTCTTCACAATCTTTATCTTCCAGACATTCAGGAACGGCTCCGCCATCTATCTGATCGAAATCATTCGTCTCAATATCCGTAATGTCATCATCAAGAAAAGAATCATCCGGAGGGTCTGGCAGTCCGATTATTTCATCGGGAGCACTGTTATCATTGTCAGTAACCGTATCAAAATCAGGAACCTGCACTCCATCAGTTTTCATTTCCTGCTCAAAACAACCCGGAACTGTTATGAAAAATAGCATTCCGACAACAAGGAGCGAAAACAGTTTTATGGGAAGTGCCGCGACAAAGGATTTTCTGAAAAAACCTTTTTTGGGATAACCCGCAACATATTCTTTTACAGGCTTAACTGAAAAACCGCTCATTTATCTCCTCCACTAAAAAGAGTTCGATGCTTTTAGTATCAAAAGAGCCTCTATTTTATTTTCCCCATCTTCTTTAAAACAAGTTTCTGAATTGTTTCAAGAAGGGGAATACACTCATCAATATTAAGATGCGCCGCATTTTCACACAGAGGTTTTTCCGGTTTAACGACTTTTGCGTTTTTATCTGTATCAAAACTTTCAACATTTACATTTATGTGGATTGAGTCATCAAACGGTTGACCTTCAAAATGGGCACGGTGACCTGTCTGAGAAGTATCAACATTCAACTGATAGAAATTCCATAACTCTTTAATATTGCTCTTAAATTCAAGAATGTCCTTGGGGTCTTCAAAGTGTCTTTTCACCTGACACGACATATCAACACCGATAAAAAGAGGAATTTCAAGATTTTCGAGTCCGCCTCGACTTCCCCCCTTTTCTCCGGAAATAGCATGGTGAAGCTTGCATCCGCCCATACTTTTCCCGAGCATTATCACCTGCGGCCTTACACCGGTAACTTTTTCCATCAGCATAACTGTGTTCTTTATGTTCTCACTCAACATCCATGTTGCAGTCCTCGGTCTTCCGTAAGCGCCTATACAAAGTGCTTCGGGTGCGATTTCGGGGGTAAGATATTTTTCACAGAACCACTCAATTCCGTCATTACCGAAAAGTCCGCCGTATCCGCCGTTTGCAACAACAAGATACCGGTGTTCGGGTTTAATTTTTACTTTTGAAGCCCAGTAAGAGTTGATATCCCTTATCTTTTCACAGGCATACCAGTTAGTCCCTTTTCCCCTGAATGATTTGATATTTACAAAAGAAACTCCGCAATTCATTGTTGAATCGCAATGATCACATCGATAATTACTGTCGCAGTATTTTTTGCACTCCTCATAATTTTCACTTTTTACCGGCTTGCATGCAGTGTAATTTCTTCCCGGACCTTTAAAAGTTTTTATTTTTTCAAATTTAAAATCGCATGTACTCGACTTTACACATTTGACACATTCTGGATCAGTTGCACAATATTTCTGACAGCTCACATGATTTTCGTTAAAAAAAACACTGTCCAGCTCAACAGGTTTGTCTTTGTTTTCTGTACTGTGTGCAAAAATAAAGATGAACAGGATCAGGAAAAAGAATGTAATATTTTTTCTCATCATGCATTCCTCCTGTTAAAAGCATTCATCGATTCTTCAACCCCTTCGCCAATCATTTTCAATAAAATATCTTTCCACTTGGAACTTATTGAATTATTTATCAAATTCAATTCATCGTCAAGAAAATTCGATAACACATATTTTTCAAGCGGCAAATTCTTCAAAGGGGCTCCTACCCCTATTCTGATCCTCGCAAAACCGGGTGTGCCGATCTCCCCTGAAATTGATCTGATTCCCCTGTGTCCGCCGTCACCACCACCTTTCTTTATCCTGTGACTGCTGAAATTTATATCGGTGTCATCATGAACAACAATAAGATTTTCATGGCTGATATTAAAAGCATTCATTGCTTTTGCAACTGAAATGCCCGAGCGGTTCATGTATGTTGAAGGTTTAAGCAGGATAACAGTTTTCCCTGAAATTTTACCGACTGAAATATAACCTTCCATTTTCGTGCAGTATGAGAAAGGAGAAAAATTAAATTGTTGAGCCATGCTGTCAGCAAATAAAAAGCCTGCGTTATGTCTGGTCTTTAAATATTTATTTCCGGGATTTCCCAGTGCGGCGACAAGAACGGTATCAGATTTTGAAATAAGCAATGACTGAATTATTCAGCTGCGGGTGTTTCAGCAGATTTTTCCTCTTCACCTTCCTCATTAGCGGACTGACCTCTTCCCTTGTTGACAACAATAACAGGAGAGTCCTGATGGAATACAGGAGTTACCCCTTGAGGATAGGGAAGTTCTGATATTTTTATACGGTCGCCTATTTCCTTTTCAGTGACATCAACATTTATTTCAGAAGGGATATCTGCAGGTCTGCAGGAAACCTTAACTTCTTTTAATACCTGGAAAACTTTTCCGCCGGCGATCTCACCCAGCGACCTTCCTGATCTTGTAACAGGAACAGTAACAACAATCTGCTGATCTTCCTTTACAGCGATAAAATCAACATGAATTATATTTGTTTTGACAGGATGTATCTGCATATCGTGGGCAACAGCAAGAATTGATTTTCCTTCGTATTCAAGGTCGAAAATAATGTTTTTGCCCTGGGATGTATGAAGCCCTTTGACGAGATCCTTCCTTGAAACGGCTCCGCTAATATTGCTTTCCATAAATTTGCCGTAAATCTCTACAGGTACAGAACCATTCTTTTTTACTGCCTTTACACTCTTCTTGCCCTGGTCTCTTTTTTCAACTATGAGCTTGAAAGTTTTCATAATAACCTCCGATATGACATTTGGTTGGGGCGGGAGGATTCGAACCCCCGGATGCCAGGACCAAAACCTGGTGTCTTACCGCTTGACGACGCCCCATTAAACCGTTAATAATTCAATTTTCCTGACTGTTACAAATTTATCTCTAAATTCATCAAGCGCGTTCTCTCTTGCTCTGTCAGTGCCGAATATTGCGATCAGAGAAGAACCGCTTCCTGACATGAAAACCTTCTCGGCACCAGTCAGCATTAAGCGATGTCTGACATTAGCAAGCAGCGGATATTCTTCAAAAACCACATCTTCAAAATCGTTAAAAATGCTTTTTGTCCAGTCTTTTAAAGAACCAGTCCCAGTTTGACGGACGCTATTTATATTTACAGCCCCTGATTTTGTCAATTTTTTTTTATCGAAGAGAGCATAGGCGTTGCGTGTATTTACAATAATTTCAGGGTATAACAGAAGAAGATATTTATTCACCTTCTCTACTTTTACAGGCTCTACAATCTCCCCTTTTCCGCTTATGAAAGCTGGAGAACCGTAAAGAAAGAAAGGAACATCGCTACCTACCGGAAAAGCGATTTCATTAAGACTCTTTAAAGGAAGGTCTAAACCGAGATATTTATTTAAAAAGATTATAAATCCTGCCGCATTACTGCTTCCCCCTCCCAGCCCTGCTCCAGTGGGTATCGATTTTTCGAGCGTTATCTTAAAATCAGGAACGGGCATGTTTATATAAGATTTAAAGCTGTTAAAAGCTTTAAAAATAATATTTTTTTCTGTAGGAATATCTTCACTAATTCCGCTTGTTTCAACTTTAAACTTTGAACTTTCACTTATTTTAATGGTGTCAAAAAGATCTACAGGTATCATGAGTGATTCAATATAATGAAAACCGGATAATCCATCTTTACCGGTGATCTTGAGGAAAGTGTTTATCTTGGCAGGAGTTTTTATTTCTGTATGCATTGAAATTTCTTTTTTATCTCATTTTCAACATTCGGTGTAAGAAAAAGGGAAAGGTCCATCCTGCTTTTTGACGCTATTTCCTTTACAATGCTTGATGAAAGGAATGAATATTTCTCAGAGGTCATGAAAAATATGGATTCGAATTCAGGTTCCATCACCCTGTTAGTAATGGCCATCTGGAATTCAAATTCAAAATCGGAAACGGCCCTGAGACCTCTTATTACGGTAAAGATGTTCATTTCCCTCGCAAAATTTACAAGTAATTCATCAAATGCGGTCACAGTTATCCTTTGATCATTTTTGAATATTTCAGAAATTTGTTCCTTCCTCTCATCCACAGAGAAGAGGGTCGTTTTGTTTTTATTTTCTCCGACAGCAATATAAATGCGGTCAAAGATCTTCAATGCTCTTTTAACAATATCAAGATGCCCTAAAGTGAAAGGATCAAAACTGCCCGGATATATCGCTTTTTTATCCATTTTCAAGCCTCCCAGTTATAAAAGAAAGAAAGGTGGGTGTCTCCGAATTTTTTATTCCTGTCTGACCATCCTGTTTTACTCCAGCTGGTCAAACTGCTTCCTTCCACACATATCACACATACTTCATCTATAATATCCGAACTTGTGATTCTTTCAAGCAGATCAGGGATCTTTTCTCCGATTACATATGGCGGATCAATATAGATGGCGCTGAATTTCATTCCGGAAAAACAATCAGGATCAATGGAAAAGGCATCTCCGTTGAAAACTTTGACCAATTCATTAAGACCCAACTCTTTTGAACTTTCCCTTATCTGATCTGCAGCTTTAAGATCGATCTCCACAGCACATGCGCGTTGAAATCCTCTGCTGACAGACTCGAAAGCAAATGCTCCGCTGCCGGAAAAAATGTCAAGAAAGTTCCTGTTTTCAAAATTTATAAGAGAAAACAGCGAGTTAAAAAAAGCCGCTCTTACTTTTTCACATGTTGGACGAAGAGATGTTGACGGGACACGGAATCGTCTTGCTTTTAAGGAACCTGACGAAATTCGAAGATACATTTTTACTGGCAGGCCTTGAGAAAGGCTTCAACCTGTGCCTTGTCAGGAGCATCCGGAGAATACTGTATATACTTCTTATAGTTTACGCATGCCTGTTTCTGATTTTGAAGATATGCATATGCAATCCCCAGAAATTTATATACCGGCCCATTTGTCGGATTTATTCTGGACGCATTTTTATATTCATGCAAAGCATCCGTATATTTTTTGTCTGCAAGCGCTTTGTGACCAGCTTTAATATAGCTGTCAAAACTTCCCTTGGAATCATTCTGAGGACGGACAGTTTCTGCTTTTTTCACAACCTTTGGCTGTTGTTTCCGTACTTCTTTCTTTTTAGATGCAGGAGCCTGTTCCTCAACAACTTTTTTATCATCAATCTTCTTTTCAATTATTTTAGATTCTTTTGCTTTTTCTTCCTCGACTATGGTTTCTTCAACATTTTCAACCGGCTTTTCTATTTTCTTTTTATATATCGGCTCAACACTTTCCTCATCAATGTTTTCTATGTCCTCTTCATCAGGTTCATCAACTTTGTTCTCTTCTTTGTTATTTACCGCTGAAGCAAGTTTTGTGTCTTTACTGCTGTTATTATCAGAAGCAAAGATAAATATAAGAAAAACAATTATTAAGACAACAGCTCCGGCTATACCGATAAGTATTTTTTTGTCAGGCAGCTTGAATCCGGAACTTTCCTTGCCGTCTGTTTCAGGATAAAGTTCCTTAATGATGTTTGCTATCTCCTGCTGCTCTTTATCGGGTTTGGATGAGAAGAATTCATCATTCAGAGTTATTCTTTCTGTAGGACCTCTCTCCTTCTTTACCTGTTTTTCTTCAGGCTGTTCGGGCTTTTTTTCAGGAACAGAGTCAGCACTGGTTTTTTCTGCGGGTTTTTCAGGCGTTGTGATCTGTTCTGTCACTGAAGCGACAGAAACATTGTCACTTGCACACATTGGGCATGTGGTCCTGCGATCAGGAACTTCTGCTGAAAAACCACAATTGTTACAAATAAATTTCATAGTTCACCCATTCAGAGGTTTTGCCTTTATTACAGGTTTTCCTTCTTTTTCTTCAATTGAGAACTGGACATCCGAACATTTATATTTGGCCATGATCGAAGCACGGTTAGTCCTCACTTTGCCGATAAAAGACCGTTTTTCGTTTTCTGTAACTCCTTCACCATTCTTTTCCTTTACTTTGCAGTAATCCAGCCAAAGTTTTTCCATCGGATCCAACGGTTCAGGATCAGGCACAATACTGTTTGTTATCAAACCTTCTTTATTCTCTACTTCCATTATCTGAGTTTTTTCGTTATCATCGTCGAAATTTGAAGGAGGCGGAGCTTTGGGAGTGGCTTTAGCCACAGGTTTTCTATTATCGGAAAGAGCCTGTATCGGTTTTTTCGGAGTATTTTCTATGTCATCCACACCGAAAGGATCAGGTATCTGTGCATCGAATTCAGCTTTTCTGTTCAACGCTTCATCTTTTTTCATTCCGGCATTTCCAATCGGACCTGAAGAAGAATCAGCATTTTCAAAATGTCTTAAATATTTTGATACGAGTGTGTTCAATGCAGAAACGGCTATGTCTGCTCCATGAGAATACTTCTTCATAACAAGTTTTTCGCCAACCTTCATTACAGATATGTCAGCGGCAAGATTTCTGAAAACTTTATCAATTGTGTGAGTTACAATAAAGGTAAAGAAAAGGGTTATTATGATGCCGGCAAGGGTATATATTAATGAATAGAGAACCACTTTGCTGTAATCTTCCCATCCCGGCATGGTTGATATGAGTGTTATGAAAACGACCTTTTCTCCACCGAGCATATCGTAAGGCATAAAATAACTGTTAAGAAATGTCCAGTTGTTAAGTTCTTTCTGTCCCTGCGATTTAATGAGGTCTTCAACGGCATCTTTCACTTTATCGCCACCGCAGGATTGTTCAACCTCGCTCCATTTGGAATTCATTGTTTCAGTAATGAATTTATCACCCATGAAAACTCTGACAGGCATAGGGAAGTCATTCACATTAAATGCAAGTGTGAGTTTCTTTACACTCACTGCTGCAAAAAGTTTCTGCCCTTCTCCGGGAACATCCGTCATAACAGGTACTACACCGAGAAGATACATGGAGTCGTTGACAAGTATTGATCCGTCAGAAGCGGACCCTTCTTTCAAAGCTCTTTCAACTGCCGGAATACCTTTGTGTGAAGACATAAGCTTCGTGTCGCCTGCAACAAAATTTCCGTTCTGATCAACAACGACATATTCAGTAAGTGATTTTATTTCAACAATTCTTACAGGAGCATTTTTTGAAGCTTTTTCAAATTTCAGCTGTCTTGCAATATTAAATGAGTTTGCAATTAGAGAGTATGTTGTGTTTTTTACCTTTTCCTCTACCAGCCTGACACTGTTTTTCGGTCCCTGCTGAATGTCAATTTTAGTTATAAATGACCTGAAAAGAGTGAAGTTTACCGCTGAAAGGGCCGAAATAACTACAGCCATTAAGAAGAAAACCTTTAGTTTTAAACCGAGGTTACTGAACATTTTTATATCTCCAAACTTTTGATTGTCATATCACTCTCCGGGCATTGATATTGTTGTTGAATACGATGTCGAATTTATGCTGAACACTGTTCCTTCTTCTATTTTGTATCCAATATTCTGAGCGGCATTCGATATCATTACAAAATCTTCCTGATAAACCCATCTTATACCGTAATAAACCCTGACAGTATATGTTCCTGGAGCTATGTCTGGAATTTCTATTCTGTTTGAACCCTCATCTATTACAAAAAGATAGGTGTTCTGTAAAACCCTTACATAGACTGTATTCCACTGAAACACTGTATCAACAATGGTATAGTCACCGGAAGAAGAAAACACATGAGTTACTGAACCTTTTGCAGGAACCGTCAGTTCGACTTTTTCGCTGTTTTCCCCTTCTTTAAGGATATTTATCTTTCTTGGGAAATCCTCTTTATTTTCAATCGTCAAAACACCCTCAGTTGGAAGAAGCACATTGCTTCTACTTATTGCGGCACCTATAAGTTCAAGCGTTTCAGTAACATTTTTAACAGTTTGATATCCTTCTATTACGAAAGAATATTTTTCCCTCTCTAAAGGTTTGGGGACTTCAACGACAGGAAAGCGCCAGTAACCGTCAGCAATGTCCACCGTCTTGTGATCCGCCTTTTCAACCCCCTTTTTGTAACTTATAAGGATCTTGAGCATGCCTGCCTGCAAATTGAAAGGATGCAGAATGAGAAAAACAACTGTGACGATCATTAAACATGCTGTTTTTGTCAAATTGACCACATTACCTCTTTGTTCTGTTCTTTTTAGAATTTTCCAATTCATCTATCTGCTCTTTTATTGAACTTAAAATCTCTTCATCTTCAGTAAATCCTTCAGCTTCCTTGAGCAACTTGACTGCCTGTTCCGGTTTTCCTGCGGCTGTATAAGCCTGTGCAAGACCTGTTAGACATGCGATGTTATTTCTGTCAGCGGAAAGAATTTTGTTGAAAAGTGTTATTGCTTCGGAAAACAATCCCATTGAGAGATGACTTAGTGCCATATCGTACAGGTCGTCTGCTCCGTTTCCTTCTATAGATGAGTTTTCAATGACATTTTTCATTTCTTTCATTGTATCGGAAAGATTGTCTTCCTTTTTTATGGGGAGTATTTCTTTTATGCCGGTTAAAAAACGGGAATCGGGGTAATTTATCAGAAGTTCCTGAAGAAGCTGGGTCGCACTTGTAAAATCTTCAATGCTTATGTAGAATTCAAGTTCATCAAGCTGTTGCTGAGGCGGTTCCTGAAGTTCGGAAAGGATGTCCATTGTCATATTTTCAAATTCTGATTTTTCAGTACCGCTCTGTTCATCAGCAGGATCTGTCAATTCAAAAGGTTCAGACTGATCTTCAGGTTCAAGAAGTTCGATCGATTCCTCTTCTTCATCTGCCTCTTCGGAAACAGCGCCGACCTTCTCATTTTGCGGTAGATCAGGTATTCCTTCAAATATGTCGTTGTTCTGTATGTCGCTGTCAAGATCTTTCATCTGCTCAATGATCTTTCCTTTTCTTTGACCGATTCTCGGATCACCGGGGCCGACAATGTTTTCTGCATCAATTAGAAGATCTTTTGCTTCCTGATAGCTGCCGCAGCTTATTTTAAGATCTATCAGCGAGATTATTAGATCTCCGGCAGTTTCCATTTCTCCCGATTCTATGTTCGCCTGTATGAGAACATCTATCGCCTCGGGAGATGTTCTCCATTCTCTGCATGACTGGATCTTATCAATCGCCTTGCTGAAAAGTCTGTAACTCAGGAAAACTCCCGCTTCTTTTATAGCTGTTTCGATATCTATCAAAGGAACATTCTCATCAGCTTGTGCAACTTCCTGACCGTCTTTTTCATTTTCCTGGTCATCAGTTTCAACATCTATGTCCAGAACAAGGTCTATATGCTCGTCATCTTCATTCATTCCAATCATGCTGGAATCAATTTTGTCCGATATGAGGTCTCTGAGCCTGTTGTCTTCGTTAAGAACCGAAAGAGCCTCTCTGTCATGCGGATCGATCTCAAGGATCTTCCTGTACATTCTGTCTCTTTCCTGAATATCCTGCCTTTGTGCACATACAACAGCGATCTGTTTGTAGATCGATGTGAGCTTTCTGGTCTCTCCGAGTTTTTCAAAAACAAATGCGAGCTTTTCAAGAAACTCTATCGAATCAGGTGTATCAACTATGAGTTTCTGAAGAACAGCAAGGGCGTTTGAATAACTTCCGCTCTTGAGATAAAGATTGACGAGGTCTCTTCCTATAGCACTGTCACCATTGGTCGCTGTGTATAAAAGTTTGAGCACACCTGCATATTCGTTGACCTTATCTGTACCCTTTAATGATTCTGCAACCGGAATAAGAAGTTTCTCCGCTTCATGGTACATCTTTTCAGCAACGAGCATATTCCCGAGTTTGACCGAAAAATTGATGTTGCCCGGGAACATTTCTATCATTTTTCTAAGAATGTTTATTGCGGCAAGCTTGTTTCCTATCTTAGCATAATAGTTTACAGCGGTCTGATATCTCATTGTAGCATCTTTTATAAGACCGCTCTGCCTGTCATAATCTGCAAGAAGAACATTTATCTTGCCGTGTTCGGAGTTTATCATCAGAGCCTGTTTCAGGACAGCTTTTGCCTTATTCAGAAAACCTTTCTTTTCAAAAAGTATCGCCGCTTTTTCATAAAGTTCGATCGCTTTATCTTCGTTTCCGGCTCTTGCATAAAGCTCTGCAAGTCGCACATAAGCCCTGTCATCATCGGGTCTTTTCTTGATCAGATCTTCGAATTGTTCTATTTCAGTATCGTTTTTCTTTCCCTTAAGAAGAAACCGCCCCGGATTTGTATTTGCCAATTTGCTTACCTTCTGATTTTACTTTTTAACACGCTCAATGTAAGTGAATTCCTCAGTGCTGATCCTTATGACATCTCCAGTTGAAATGAAAAGAGGAACCATAACCTGACCGCCTGTGACAAGTTTCGCAGGCTTATAGGAGGTTGTTACTGTATCTCCCTTAAACCCGGGATCTGTTTCAGCTATCTCAAGTTCAATGAACTGAGGCAGATCTACAGATATGGGCTGTCCATTATAAAAAAGAACTGTTACCTTTTCATTCTCTTTCATGTAGGGTATCGCATCCTCGATAACCTTTTCGTCTATTGATATCTGTTCAAATGACTCGCTGTCCATAAAATAGTAATGGTCTCCGTCGGTGTAAAGATATTCCATAACCCTTTCCTCAAGATCAGGTTTGTCAACCCTTTCACCGGAGAGGAATGTTCTTTCCGCAATAGAACCCGAAAGCACATTTCTGAGCTTCGCCTTAATTACAGCTCTCCTTTTCTGCTGGATATGCTGAAGTTCGACAATCTGAAACGGAGTCCCTTCAATTTCTATTCTCAAACCCTTTCTGAATTCTGAAGTCTGAATAGCCATTTTCAATCTCCTTTTAGCTTAAAAAAACAACCCCTCAAACAAAAAGCACCAAATACTAATGTTGAGGCGTATCTTTGTCAAGTTTTAGAACTCCTATTTTCATAGTTTTTTAAAATTAAGTATAGAGCTTCCACAGCTGATGCATAAGTATATACACCGAGTCCGCAAATGAAGGCAGATGCGATGTCGCTTAAAAAGGAACGGTGCCTGAAATCCTCTCTGCCGAATATGTTCGTCAGGTGGGCTTCAACAAAAGGGATTCCGCTGCAGAGGGCCGCATCTCTTATGAGAACACTTGTGTGTGTGTAGGATCCGGGATTTAAAATCATTCCGTCACATTTACATCCTGCGATCAGCCCCGCGAGCTCTCCTTCAAGATAACTGCTGAAAAATTGAACACTTACAGAGAGCTGGCCAGCTTTTTCAAGGGTCGTTCCTACAAGATCCTCCCTTGTGAAAGAACCATAAACAGCGGGCTCTCTTGTGCCGATGCGGTCAAGAAGAGGCCCCTCAATAATGCAGATCTTCATATGAAATCCTCATCGTCATTTATTTCATTCCATCTAATCTGTGCCCAGAGCGAAAGAAGGTATGCCGCATCAGGTCTTTCGGTGGCAATCTTTGAAACACCGTTGATCACTTTCATGGTCTCTGATGAATTTTCAGCCGCTACCTGACCGGACATAGATTCCGCCTGTGTCCAGTTCTTCTGTTTAAGAGCTATAAGCACCATCGTTTCAGTGATCATTCAAATCCTCCACGGCAAGACTGATCGAAGCTAACAGATTGATTTCTGTGAGTCAAGAAAAGTTGCCTTTAAAATGAACTTCTGATATTTAACCGCAAGTTGCTGTTTTTTATAAGGAGAATCAAAATGAACAGGATTTCCAATGCCATCATCAGTGTTTTTGACAAAAGGGGTCTTACCGCTTTCGTTTCAGAGCTTGACAAAATGGGCGTCAGGATCTATTCGACCGGCGGAACTCATAAAATGATCTGTTCGGAAGGGATTAACGCAATAAAAATAGAGGATTATACCGGTTTTCCCGAAATGATGGACGGCCGTGTTAAAACAATGCATCCCAAGATCGCAGGGGGGATCCTTGCCTGCCGGGATGATGAAAAACACATGAAATCAGCTACTGACCACGGAATAAAAATGTTCGATATGGTCGTAGTAAATCTCTATCCTTTTAAAAACACCGTTGAAAAGGGCGGAGAAATGGCTGATATTATTGAGAATATCGACATAGGTGGCCCAACTTTGATAAGAAGTGCCGCAAAAAATTTTAAAGATGTTGTTGTGATAACTTCGCACGAAGATTATGCAGAAGTGATTGAAGAAATGAAAAACAATGGCGGAACAGTTTCAATTGAGACAAAATTCCGCCTTGCCACGAAAGCATTTACACATACTGCACTTTATGACGGTTACATAAGTTCATATTTTTCAAAGATAGACCATAAAGGTGAGATACTCAATGAAGATCCGGGAATAATAACCCTTCAGTTTACGAAAAAAGAGACTCTGCGGTATGGTGAAAATCCCCATCAGAAAGCTTCTTTCTATGTTGACAATTCAGGTATCACGGGAACAGTAGCATCGGCAAGACAACTTCACGGGAAGCAACTTTCGTTCAATAATTACATGGACTTGGAAAGTGCAAAAAACATCGTTTCAGATTTTGATGAACCGGCTGTCGCAATTGTAAAACATACAAATCCCTGTGGAGCCGCGATCGGAAAGACTTTAAAGGCGGCGTATGAATCTGCTTTTGCCTGTGACCCGGTCAGTGCTTTCGGTTCTATCATCGCTGTAAACAAGGAGCTCGACACTGAAACCGCAATGGTAATGAAGGAGCTTTTTGTCGAAGCGGTCATCGCACCGTCCTTTAATGAAGAAGCTCTTGAAATACTTAAGAAAAAGAAGAACATACGACTCATAGAAACAGGTTCTTTTGCAAAAAAACCTGATATGGACTGGGAATTGAAAAAAGTGTCGGGAGGACTTCTTATCGAAGATGCCGACAGAAGGATAATAACTGAAAACGATCTTCAATTCGTTACAGAAAAAAAGCCATCTGCTGAAGAGATAAAAGAACTTCTTTTCGCACAGAATCTTGTCAGACATGTTAAAAGCAATGCTATCCTGCTCTCAAAGAACGGAGCCACAGTAGGCATCGGGGCAGGTCAGATGTCACGGATAGACGCCCTTGAGATCGCTTTAAAAAAAGCTAATTCACCGGTGGAAGGATGCGTGCTTGCAAGCGATGCTTTCTTCCCGTTCAGAGACAGCGTTGATAAAGCGGCGGAGCACGGTATCAGGGCAATTATCCAGCCGGGCGGATCCGTAAAAGATGAAGATTCGATAAAAGCATGCAATGAACACGGAATTGCGATGGTATTCACAGGCATCAGAAGTTTCAGACACCTTTGATATTAACAAACAGGAGTTTCAATGAAAACTTTTTCCATTAATGTGCATCTTGCTGAAAACATCATCGAATCTATTGAAATAAAGCAGAGGACCACATTCCTTGATCTGGCAAATATGTATCAGAACAGATATGACTGCAGGATAGTCGGCGCAGTTTTTAACAACGAGCTTTGCGAACTTAAAAAAGAAGTTTCTGATAACGGGAATCTTGAACTGATAACGCTCAGGGACAAGGACGGTTATCTTTTTTATCTCAGAAGCCTGTTCTTCATTCTCATAAAAGCCGCGTCCGAGATGTTCCCTCATGCGACACTGCACATTGAATACAGCATCGGCAACGGATACTACTGCTGGTTTGAAGGGCTCGAATGGATAGAGGCGGGTGAAATCGAAAAACTTGAAGCACGTATGAAAGAGATTGTAAAAGCGGACATCCAGTTCTCAAGAAGAAGAGTTCCTACATGGAATGCGATTGAAGAGTTCAGAAAGAGCGGGCTGATGGACAAAGTGAGTCTTTTTAAAATAAGGGAAGAAAAATGCACCAGTGTCTATATGCTTGAATCAACTGTCGGATATTTTTCAGGATATCTTGTTCCGTCAACATCATACTGCGATCGTTTTTCGATAAGTTTCTATAATAAGGGCATCGTCATTGTGGCTCCTGATCCTTCAAATCCCTCTGTTCTGCCTGCATTCAAGGACAGTCCGAAATATTTTAACATAATTAAAGAGCATGCTGAATGGCTCGACATCCTAGAAATGGACAACTGTGCCAAGCTCAACGACCTGATAAGGGAAGGAAAAAGCCGTGAGCTGATACTCCTGAGCGAGGCTCTTCACGAAAAAAAACTTGCAAAGATAGCTGACGAAGTCTACCGCAGGAACAAAGTTATAAAGATCGTTTCGATCGCAGGACCAAGCAGCAGCGGGAAAACGACAACAGCGAACCGGCTTGCGGTTCAGCTTCGGGTCAACGGGCTCAAACCTTTTCTCATTTCGCTTGACAACTATTTCATTGACAGGGAGAGAACGCCTGTTGACAAGAATGGAATGCACGATTTTGAGTCCATCTCGGCAATAAATGTTAAACTCTTCAATGAAAACCTTGACGATCTTTTAAAAGGGCATGAAGTTGAAATTCCGACATACGATTTTAAAACCGGGAAAAGCATAAAAAGCGGAGTGAAACTGACACTTCCCGAAAACGGTGTAGTTGTCGTCGAAGGGATACACGGACTTAACCCTGACCTCTATTTCAATGTTCCGGACCAGAAAATATACAGGATTTATGTCAGTGCCCTGACAGCTTTAAATATAGATAACCACAACAGAATTTCGACAACTGACGAAAGACTTTTAAGAAGAATGGTTCGTGACAACAAATACCGTGGACACACACCTGTCGAAACAATAAAACGGTGGCCGGCAGTGAGAAAAGGTGAAGAAAAGAATATCTTCCCGTATCAGGAAAATGCTGACATCATGTTCAATTCAAGTCTGGTCTATGAATTCAGTATCTTGAAAAAACATGTCCAGCCGCTGTTAGAAAACATCGAAAAAAGCACCCCTGAATACAGAGAAGTCAAACGGCTTTTGAAATTTCTCTCATTCTTTGAGGAAATGGATGATTCAATAATCCCACCCAATTCAATATTACGGGAATTTGTCGGCGGAAGCGTGTTCGTTTAGAAAGTAAAAATCAGATTATTTACATTCACCGTCGTGAAGTATCTCGACATTTAATTTGGATGCATGGCATTTATTAGGATATGTTTTTCCGTCTGCTCCGCAAACAGGGGCATATTCTTCAGTGCAGGCAGGATCACCGTCATTCGGGTCTGCCGGATCATCAGGAGCAGTATCTCCGTAACATTCCCAGCCAATGATACATCCTCTTTCATCATATACCGGATTCATTTTTGATCCGTCTTCACAGACCGGATCTCCAGGATATTTGTTGTTACAGTCATCTTCATAATAACATTCGCCGAAATATGCGATCTCCATATTGTTGAGAGAGGCGAAACATTTGTTGTCATATGTCTTTCCGTCGACACCGCAGACAGGTTCCCAAACTTTCGGACAGTCGTTTTCCCCGCTGTAATCGTTGTAGTCACATTTCATTCCCAGAACACAGTTCCTGCCGAAATCAAGAATGAAAACAGGACGCCCCTTTTCAAACGGACATGTGGAAAAATCAAGACCCATTATCTCAGGACAGAGCGGAACTGCACCGTATCCCCCTTCAACAGGTTTTTCGCCAGTAGAAGGATCTATTCCGTTTTCATCTTTCTGACTGTCGTTTGTTAATACATCAAACAGTATTTCATCTTTTGATTTCAAATTATTTTCCGATCCGCTCTTTATCTCTTCCGGACATCCTGTGAGAACAAAAAGGACCAGAGAAACGATAACGATCATTGATCTTTTCATTTTTATCTCCGCAAACTGTTAATAAGCTTGAGGTATTGTAATCACTTAATTTTTTTAGTAAAGAAAACAATCATTTGAATTTAGTTGTGGACAAAAATCGCGTATCTGATATATTTCACTGTTTTTGTTTTCATGGGTTTGAAAAAGGAGTCTGCATGACATTTTTACGGACCATAATATTTTCAGCACTTTTTTTTGTACCTTGGATAATGTTTTCACAGGAAACGACAGCAGACATACCGACTCAGGAAGAAACACCTGTTGAATCTGTCCGGAAAGCAGAAGAGATCGAAGTAAAAGGAACTCTCCTTGAACGGGGAACGCGCGCACCTGTTTCCAGAAAAGTATTCTATATTATTGAGAAAAACAACAGAAAAATAAGGACTGACAAAGAAGGAAATTTCAATTTTTCACTTATTGAAGGAACATACACTCTCTCTTTTCCGATCGTCGGCTATGAAAAATTTGAAACGAAGATCGAGGTTAAAAAAGGGGAAAAACTGGAACTGGTCATACGGCTTGAGCCGCTTGTGATAAACCCTTACAAGATCGTTGTCACCGGTGAAAAAAACAAAGGGGAGGTCTCGGTTCAAAGGATCACGATCGAAGAGGCATCAAAAATTCCCGGCACGAACAGGGATGTTCTCAAAGCCGTCACAAGTCTGCCGGGAGTCACCAATATCTCAGTTTTCAACGGTTACGGAAGCGGTCTTGTAATAAGGGGAAGTTCGGCAGGTGATTCGAGCACGGTGGTAAACGAGCACGGTATTCCGCTGATGTACCATTTTGGCGGTCTTGACCCTGTGATCGAACCGGAACTTGTTGAATCTCTTGACTTTTTTGCTGGCGGATTTTCAAGCGAATACTTCAACACTATGGGCGGAGTGGTCCAGATAAATCTTCGCGATCCGAGAAAGGACAGGTGGGGCGGATATCTTAATCTGAGTCTTCTGAATGTCTCTTTCATGGTGGAAGGACCGATTTCCAAGAAGGATTATCTTGCCGTCGCCTTTAAAAGAGGGATGCTCGATGCATATGTGAAGATCGTGGAAGAGCTTGGATTCTTTAATAATTCAGTTTCTTTTTCGACTTATCCCTTCTACTATGATGCAATGGTTCTCTATGTTCATGAATTCAATAAAAGGAACAGACTTAAGATGTATACTGTCGGTTCATGGGATGAGGTGCGGCTCGGATTTGACAATCAGACCTCGATCCAGAAGATGAGCAATACCGCAAAGACCAAGACACAATTCGTCCAGCATACGACGGAATGGCATTTCCGCGAAAATGATTTCAAAAGTCTTTTTTCGCCAATGGCTGAGGTTGTCTGGGTAGATATAAATGCAGGTGATGCCGCATATTTCAAGAACTTTTTCTTTCAGCTTGAACTGAGTGAGAAAATGGAAATAAAACTCAATGATATTCATAAGTTGAGATTCGGAGCCAAATTCTATTACGGTTTCTACACGATGGATGTCAACCTTTTTGCGATGCCCAAGGAAGGTGAAGTCGCATACAACCCGCTGAGCAACGAGATTGAGGATCATTCTGAAGGCCACTACTGGTTCCCCGGATTTTATTTCATGGATGAGATAACTTATAATGGATTCACTGTCGTTCCGGGAATAAATTTTATCTATGATGAGCACAACACTCAGATGATGTTCGACCCGAGACTTACGATCAAATATAAGATAAACGATCAGTGGCTTCTTAAAACTTCAGGCGGACTTTATTCGCAGATGCCCGCAAACGACGAATCATACGAGCCGTGGGGAACACCCGGACTGAGACCTGAAAAAGCTCTCCATGCAATAGCGGGAATCGAGTACAAACCGCTGGATTTCCTTGAATTTGACCTTCAGGGATACTACAAACACTTTTTCGATCTTGTAAAAAGAGACGACTCTTTTGATCTTTCCTCTTTTTCAAACGGAGGGATCGGTTATGCATACGGTGTAGAATTTCTCATGAGACATAAAATGACAGAAAAATTTTTCGGTTGGATATCATACAGTTTCTGCATGTCGGAAAGGAAGGATTCACCGGACGGCGAATGGAGACCTTTTGATGTCGATGTAAACCACAATCTTATCGCAGTTGCAAGCTATAAGCTCAATAAATACTGGCAGTTCGGTGCAAGATTCAAACTTGCAAGCGGAGCTCCGTATTCCAATCTCATGTTCACAGACTACTCTTTTGACGCCGATAATAATTTCAACATTCCTCAATACCGGGGAGATGTGAATGATTCAAGACTGCCAATAACTCATCAACTTGATTTAAGAATTGATAAATACTGGCTTTTTGACAACTGGATATTCTCAACATACCTTGACATTCAGAATGTATATATGGCAAAGAATGTACTCGGAGTGAGCTACCGGAATGATTATACTGAAAAAGTTTATACATACGGTTTCCCGATCCTGGTCTTTCTTGGATTCAAGGGGGATTTCTGATGAACAAATATCTTGTCTTAACTTTTCTTTTAATTTTCGCATCCTGCGAGCCGAACCCGACAGTAAAACCGAATTACATTGTCGGTGAGATCCGTCCTCTCGGGATGAAAGCCGAGCCGGTAGAAGCTGTTCCCGGTGACATGATAACTCTTTCCATGCTGATCGGCGGCAGGACATTTTCTCAGGAAAGCGACCTGAAAATTTCGTGGCTTGGGCTTGAAGAGCTGACGATACCTTATACAAAACCGTTAATATTTCCCGTTCCTGAAAATCTTGAAGAGCTGATACCTGCTGATCAGGACAACCCTCAAGTGGCTTCATTCATTGATAATTTTAACAAAAACGGATTTGCGGACCTTCCCGTTACGGCATCTTTTGAAACCCCCGTTCCCGGCAGATCTGAAACAAGGACACTTACTGTCACAAAAACGGTCAGAATATACAAAGAATTGCCTGAAGACGGTGTAAGGAAAAATCCGGTCATTGACCATGTTCTTGCCTCTTATGAAATTTATGGGTCCGTAAAAAGCTTTGAGATTGAAGACGGTGGATTTATTTCCTTTTCGATATCTCAGGTTCCTGAAACGATTATTTTCAGATCTATCCCTCTTCCACAGGAGGAAACCGGCTGGGACCGGCTGAATTTTGCATGGTTCTTTACAAGTGATACCGGAGAGTTACTTGAAAACGACATGGAAGTAGAGCTTGATAGAAAAAAATATGGTGATGCGGTTCCTGAAGATCAGAAAGCTACTCAGAACAGGGAATATTTTGCATTAAGCTTCAGTCCTGTGATAAAAGAAATAGAGGAAAACAAAATAAAACTGCCGGTAAAATTCAATTTTTATCACATTATCAGAGACAAAGCGATCGATGCACAAAGCATTGCCGATTACAGATGGGGACAGGATTTTATGTGGTTTGAAATTGAGATCACGGAGGATGAATGAGCAGTCACGATTTCAATGAACATGAAGACAACAAGGTAGTCTCAGAGATAAATGTAACTCCCCTTGTCGATATAATGCTCACTATTCTGATAATTTTCATGCTTGTAAGCTCCTTTGTCGCAAAGGAGGCGATCGAGGTTGATCTTCCACATGCCGCGACAGGAAAGGAAACTGAAAGAAAAACACTTTCGATCCTTGTGTCGAAGGAGGGAGAATATTATCTTTCAGGCAGAAAATATGAAACTGTTGCAGACATCGGAACTGAGCTCAAAAGAGAAAAAAGCGAAAACCCTCAGATACAGGTCGTGATAAGTGCAGACCGTCTTGTTTATCATGGAAAAGTTGTTGATATCATTGATCTTATTCGCCAACTCGAAATATACGATTTTGCCATCAATGTTGAATATGACGAGGAGGCTCTTAAGAATTCGCAATGAAAAGGACCGGATTTCTTAGAATCGGGATAATTGTCTCTGCATTTATCCATATTTTCCTTGCCGCATCCATATTTGAAGTTTCGAGAATTGAAATAACTGATGATGAATATCGCAAAAGCAGGTTCGTTATCGTGCAGATCGCTAAGCCTGAGACGCCTCCCCCGCCGCCGCCGCCGCCGCCACCTCAAAAAAAGATAGAAAAAAAACCTGTTCCTCCCGTAAGCCACATAAAAAAGGAGGCTGAACAGGTCGAAGAAGTGAAGCCGGTTTTCGGTGTTACAAAAAAAACTGTTGATGAAACACAGACAGAAGGAATAGGTGTGAGGGTCGGCAACACTCTGATGAAAGAAATGGAAGAAGAATATACACCCCCGGATCAAGTGAAGGATTATGCTTCAGGATCAAAGCTCGAAGAAAGAAAAAAGGATGAAGGACCAAAATTCACACCTGTGCCGAACACCGAACTTGCGATCATGCCGAAAGCTATAAATCCGGCAAAACCTAAGTATCCGGAAAAACTTGAAGAAGAAGAGATAGAGGGAGAAGTTATTCTCGAGCTTTCAATTTCCAAGGAAGGGAAAGTGATAAATATTAAAGTGATAGATTCAGATCACAAACTTTTCACCGAAGCGGCACTTGCTGCTGCAAAAAACTACCGTTTTACACCGGGAAAAACAAAGGACGGAACGCCCGTGGATGCCGTTATCGAGTTCACCATAACTTTTGAAATGCCTCTTTAAACTTTGTTTTGACATATATTTTTGTTTGAATATGATAAATTTCCAGTGTTGCTGTTACTTAAATATTGTTGTTTTTTGATACCATAAATTTTGGAGAGTAATCATGAAAAGATCTTTAATTTTTGTATTTTTCATTTTTGTATGCTCAACCCTTTCAGCACAGTATAACGGACAGTTAATGGGACCTGGTGTTTCAGAGCTGGATGGGAAAAAACTTCAGTGGGAAGCAGGTAGCTATGATTATTTTGTAATGTTTAAATCACTGGTTGCCAATAATATAAGAACTCTCTGTACAGCCATTGGAGAGGTTGAAGGAAGCTTAGGCTGTGACTGGGAGAACAACCCTGAAGGTGATACCTGTCTTCAGTCAAGTACATTTACCCTTGACGCATCGAGGATTCCTGAAGATGCTTATGTTGAAGCTGCATATCTTACCTGGTCTGGAAGTGTGGATCCTAATGCCTTTTTGCAACCAATTATGAATACTGCTAATTTGTCCTTTTCTTCTGTCGATGGTAAGATTTCTGTTAGTGAGGTTATTACTGCCCCGAGAAAAGGCACTCTGGGAACCTCAACAAATCAGGGAACTCAGGATTTTTCTTTTGAAGGAATCGGCATGGAACAGAACGGTTCTGTTGTCCGCGGATTCTATACATACAGAGTTGATGTCACAGAGATTTTTCAGCATATTCACGAACTTGGTCGTGCGGCCGGATATGCTGCAGACGGAACATCTCTTATAGGAGATTATACTGTAGGAGGCGTTGTCTGTTCGGACAATCCGCAGTATATTTCCCAGATTTATAATGATGGGTTATCCTTAAGGGGTTTAAGTTCAGGTTTGATCGGCGGATGGTCGATAATTCTTGTTTACAGGTCAGTTCAGGTTGATCCCAAAATGGTCTATGTTTACAACGGCTTTTCATCTTACATATTCAGAACACAGGATATTAACATTTCCGGATTTGAATTTCCCGACAAACCAAAAGTAAAAGTTTCTCTTCATGTTCTTGAAGGTGACCCCGGAATAGCAATTGCTACAGACGCAGCAAATTGCGGTGGAGCATGCCCCCCGGAAGGACTTTCCGTAACTGGGGAAACTACTGCAACCACAGATTTTGTTATTTTGCAAAATGACTGTAATCCTGCTAAGTTTCAAGACGGCTCAAATCCACCCAAGCCTTTTAACTATTCTGAAACATACAACTCAATTTCAAGCATTTACAGCTTAGATGGACTTACTCCGACCTGTATAGGGGGCGATCCGAACAATCCTGATCCCAACACCCTTGAATACACAATGGATGTGGATACTTTTTTAATGGATACTGAAACAAATACGCTTTTTGACAATCAGTTTAAAAAAGGCGATAAAAATATGTTTTTCAAAATCGGTGCCAACGGAGACTTAATTTACACAAATTACATGGTTGTTTCAGTTGACACAAAAGCTCCAAGATATGATATTCCGCCGAACGCTGATACACCGAGCGGAAGAGAGAAAAATTACTGTTCATGCTCGGAAAAGGCTGATTCAGTATGCTTCACTGGACCTTTCTATTTTGCGGTAAAAGTTCAGAACTGGGGTGATGACATTTCAGTAGATGTGACAATCCAGGACAAGCTTTCCTCTAAAGTTACTTATGTTCCCGGAACAACTGAAATTTGTAAAGATTGGAAACAACCTAATGTTTGCTCAAAGTGGACAAAAATTGAAGACAAAGGGGGGAAATTTCCTCTTGCGGAACCATATCCTCTGACAGATGTCCTCATGTATTGTGATCCTGTCACAATGGAATGTCCCGAAACAATAATGGTAAGATTCAAAGTTCTTCCCAAAGAAAACCTCCAGAAACATGATGTTATTGAAAACACTGCACTTATAAGTGATCTGTCCGGCAAAGTTTACAAAACCAACACTTCTATTCCGCTACGTCTTGTATCAGGAAGCTGTCCAAGTGCCGCCGAGTGTGAAAACCCTGATCTTACTGAATGTGGCGGAGTTCCCGGAGAAGGATGTGAAAAAGATGAAGAGTGTCCTGACGGTCAGGTTTGTGATGATAAGGGCAAATGTGTGATAGATACATCAAAGTTCACAAAAGATGCGAAGATCACTGTTGATATGGGCAAGAATTCACCTGTAAACAGTTCTCCTGTAATAGTTCCTGCTGACTCAAAAAAGCTTGTTATGGGTCAGATTTCTGTTATTGCGACTGTCGACAGCACTGACAAATTTTTCAATTTCAATTCGATGACTGTAAAAGTCAACAAGGATACATCAACAATAATGAAGAACATCAAACTTATTTATGATGAAAACGGCAATGGTGTTGCTGACAAAGATGAAAAAATAATTGCTGAGCCTTCAGGAGTTGATGACATAACCGTTTCGTTTGCAAATAAAAGCGGAAATACAGTTTACGGTGCCAATATCCTTCATCACTTCATTATGGTAATTGATGCATCATATCAGACACCGGACGACATTCCGATGAATACGGTGTTCAACTTCGAAATAGATGCTGTTGAAGCATTTGATTTTACCGATGCGGGGAAACCTGTCGTTGAAGTTCAAATCCCCATGGAATTCATAGAATACTCTTTTGAACCCACCGAAGAAGTTTTCGTATTTACAAAAGGCGACATAGATCCGCCTGTCCCTTCAATCGCGAACATGAACAAGACTGTCGAGATTATGCAGATAAGGACAAAAGCTCTCAAACACAGCAACACTCTTGAAAAAATAAAACTTAAAACTGCTACTAAATCAGTACTTTTCGGTGAAGGGATCGAAAGCATCAAAATATTCAACGATGCGAACAAGGACGGATCATTTGCAGCTGAAGAACTGCTTGCAACAGCTTCAATAAACGGGCCGGTCAATCAAATAGAGCTCATGTTCATGCCTCCTTTGAACTACAGCGAAAATGAGGAAAAAACAATCCTTGTTGTTGCAACTTTCAACATTCCTAAAGACAAGATGGCTCAGATCGAGATCTTAAAAGTTACTCTTGATGAAGCTGTTGACACAATAGGTCTTCCGCTTAAATCGAAGGAGTTCTGGTACAAATGTGAGGACGGTGATGCAAGCTGTCAGGGCGAAGTTGATGAAAAGGATGGCGGATGTTCAATTTCCTCAGTTGAAGATTTATCAATAAATTCAGTGTTTATGGCTGTTGCTGCTCTTCTCGGACTCCTGTTTTTCAAAAGAAATTTTGAGTCAAAGGCAAAATAAAGGTTGACAACTGAAGCTTCGTAACTACTATAGCACCTGATTTAAGGTTGCGGGGTAGAGCAGCTGGTAGCTCGTCGGGCTCATAACCCGAAGGTCATTGGTTCAAATCCAATCCCCGCGACCATTTTTCTTTCCTTGGAACTTTCCGTCAACAACCTTCTCAAAGTAAATCTTCCAAATAATGATGAAATACGATATACTTCGTGATGCACTCAATCGTAGGATAGCGAAGATGAAAAATGGAAACTACGAATACAAACTTCTTTACAGCGGTCAGCTCTCACCGATCGCACGGCTGAACGATGAAGACCGTGTGGTTGAGGAATATGTTTATGGGTCAAGGGGTTGACAATGGGTGCTGTTTAAATAAAATTATTGCTGAATGTTTTTTGGAGGTTTGAGATGCCGACTCTTTCAATGTTTTTCGGAATAATTATAAGAATGTATATGGGAAAGTCGGAACATCATCCGCCTCATTTCCATGTTTATTATCAGGATTCTAAAGCAGTGATAGATATAAATTCTCTTACTCTGAAAGAAGGCAATCTTCCTTCAAAACAGACAAGACTGGTTCTCGCATGGGCTGAACTCCACAAAGAAGAATTGTTGGCCAATTGGGAACT
Organism: uncultured Spirochaetales bacterium; assembly: GCA_964630905.1. Classification (GTDB taxonomy): domain Bacteria; phylum UBP6; class UBA1177; order UBA1177; family UBA1177; genus JAGOEX01. Next base: position 34,209 of record CAZVWR010000013.1, read on the forward strand.
GGCTCAAAATGGTGAGCATCCGTTTAAGATTGACCCGCTTAGATAAAAGGAGAAATTATGTACGCAGGAGTTCTTAAAATAAAAGATTTTATGTCTGATTACAAGATGTTAATACTTTTTGACAATGGAGAAGAAAAGATCTTTGATATGAGTCCTTATCTTTCACATGGTGTTTTTTCAGAGCTTAAGGACATAAAACTTTTCAAAACCGCAACAGTCGTTTTTGACAGCATAGAATGGGCAAATGGTGCCGACATATCACCGATAATTATTTATGAAGAAGGAATACCTGTAAAAAAAGCTTCCTGAAAAACATCTTGCTTTGATAAAACTCCAATATTATTAGAAACAACCTTCTCAAAGTAAATCTTCCAAATAATGATGAAATACGATATACTTCCGACGCACTCAATCGTAGGATAGCGAAGATGAAGAATGGAAACTACGAATACAAACTTCTCTACAGCGGTCAGCTCTCACCTATCGCACGGCTGAATGATGAAGACCGTGTGGTTGAGGAATATGTCTATGGCTCAAGAGTCAATGTCCCTGAATACATGATCAAAGACGGCAGGAAATATAGGTTCATCACAGATCACAGAGGCAGTGTCAGAATGGTCGTTGATACACATGACGGAACAGTGATGCAGAGAACAGATTATGATGAGTTTGGACTGATTATTGATGAAGATCTTGCTGAAAACTGGACACCCGTCCTTTTCGGTTATGCAGGCGGATTACAGGATCGTGACACAGGACTCATCCGCTTCGGAGCAAGGGACTATGACCCAATGGTCGGACGGTGGACAAGTAAGGAACCGTTGGGGTTTAATGGAAGCAGCAACTTCTATGTGTATGCAGAAAATGATCCGGTGAATTTTGTGGATGTGACGGGGTTGAAATCACAATCAGTTTCAGCTTATTTGGGAATTGGTGCAACAATTTCATGGGGAACAGATCCAGACGGAAAGGAATTTCTAACAATTACAGTTGGAGCAGGAGTAGGGTTTAGTTACTTTTATAATAAAAATGGAACCTGTCCAGGATATAAAGATTCAGATATTAACAGGAGACCTTTGTTGGATCACACAAGAGGTTTGTGTATGAGCGCTGGGTATTCAGTAATTATTGCATCAGCTGGAGTGACTTATTATGACGGAACTAAAAAACTAAATGCAGAATCAACTTCTTTCACAGAAACAGCACCATTTATAGAACCTGGTCTTGCAAGTGGGGGTTTTGGTTTTTCAGCTTCTGCTGGATATTTCTTTTCATCTACAAAGGGAAGTTTTATAAGTAACAGTAAGTAACGGAATTGGGAGAATATTATGAAATATGAGATTACAAAGATTAATAGAAAAACAGTCGTGAAAACCTTTTCTTGCATTTATTTTGCACTTGGTTTAATAACATCATTGACAGCTGGAGTATTAATGATTATTGAGGGTCGTGATATTGCTTTTGTCGCATTTACGCTTGTTGTTCCAGTTGCTGGATTCGTGGTTGGTGGAATATCAGGATTTTTTCTTTCTTCAATATATAATTTGGTCGCGAATAAATTTGGAGGGATTGTTGTCGAAGTAAAAGCTTTGGAAAAACAAGATGTTATAAACTAATATCTTGTTTTTTTAATGTTATCCGTTGATTTTATCATGGCGGCAACCTTCTCAAAGTAATTCTTCCAAATAATGATGAAATACGATATACTTCAGACGCACTCAATCGTAGGATAGCGAAGATGAAAAATGGAAACTACGAATACAAACTTCTTTACAGCGGTCAGCTCTCACCGATTGCACGGCTGAACGATGAAGACCGTGTGGTTGAGGAATATGTCTATGGTACAAGAGTGAATGTCCCTGAATACATGATCAAGGGATGTTGTTGACTGCACGCTTACACAGTCCACTATTCAAAAGTAAATCGTACACTTTTTGAATTATTTCTTTTATTGCTGTATAATCACTCAATTTCAGTTCCGGAGGTTTGATATGGCATCTGTGACTTTTGAAAAAGTTGTGAAGAAATACAGTGAAGAAGCTGTGATACTGAAAGGGATAGACCTTGAAGTGGGTGACGGTGAATTTCTTGTTCTTGTGGGTCCTTCTGGTTGCGGAAAATCGACACTTCTGCGTACTCTTGCGGGTCTTGAAATGATCACTTCGGGAAACATCAGGATCGGGGAACGGATTGTAAACAATGTCGCTCCGAAAGATAGAGATATTGCAATGGTTTTCCAGAGTTATGCCCTTTATCCTCACATGACTGTCCGTGAAAACATGTCATTTGCCCTGAAAGTGAGGAACTTTGAAAAGAAGGAAATTGAAAAAAGGGTCAACGCTGCAGCGGAACTTCTTGATATAACGCACCTTCTTGACAGACTTCCCAAACAGATGAGCGGTGGACAAAGACAGAGAGTTGCAATGGGAAGAGCAATAGTGAGAGATCCGAAAGTTTTCCTTTTTGATGAACCGCTTTCAAATCTTGATGCGTCGCTTAGAACACAGATGAGAGTTGAACTTAAAAAACTTCATGAACGGCTTAAGACAACGATAATTTATGTCACTCACGATCAGGTCGAGGCAATGACGCTTGCCGACAGGATAGTTGTTCTGAACAAAGGGATATTGCAGCAGGTTGGCACTCCTGAAGAGCTTTTTGACATGCCTTCAAATGTTTTTGTTGCAGGTTTCATCGGCAGTCCGTCAATGAACCTTCTTAACCTCAAAACCATAAAGCGGGGCAACCATGCGACACTCGTTTCAGACGGTATCAACATCGGCGTAGTCTTTGCTGAAGGGAGTTTCCGTGAAGAAATGGTCGTGGGAATTAGACCTCAGGATTTTATGCTGACTGACGATGACCCTGAGATTTCAGGAACTGTTGAGATAGTTGAAGCACTCGGAAGACAGTCGCTTGTCCATGTGAAACTTTCTGACACTGCCAAGGTCGCCGCGGAACTCGAAACGGTTCTTGCAAGAAATTTCAAGATCGGCGACAAAATAAAACTGAATATCAAACATGAAAAGATGCACTTTTTTGATTCAGTTACAAAAGAAAGGATCAATGGAGAAATAAAGTGAAAAAATTCACTCTTATTTTATTTTTTCTGATCTTTCATATTTCCATCTATGCTCAGAAGACCGATGTAACTGTCTGGCATTCATACCGCGGAAGCGAGCAGACGGCTCTTGAAGAATTAAAGAATAAATTCAACGAGTTGAACAATGATTTCAATGTTGTGCTTCTGAGCGTTCCATACGATGCTTTTGCAAATAAGCTCACAAACGCCATTCCGAGAGGTAACGGGCCTGACGCTTTCATTTTTGCCCATGAAAGGATCGGTGACTGGGCTGAAAGTTCGATCATCAGACCGCTTGAAACTCAAACTGTTGAAAATTTAAGACCTGACACCATTCCTTCAACACTTGAAGCACTGAAATATAAAGGAAAATACTGGGGCTATCCCCTTTCATTTAAAAGCGTCGTCCTTTTTTACAGAACAGATCTTGTTAAAAAAGTTCCTGCCGGCACCAGCGAAATGATCGAGCTCGCAAAAAAACTTACTAACTCTGAAAAAGGGAATTACGGACTGGCATTTGAAGCAACTTCGGTATATTTTTCCGCCCCTTTCATCTACGGTTTTGACGGCGGATTCTGCTTTGAAGAGGGAAAAACTAAGAAAACAGGTGATGCATGCCTTAACAACGAAGGGAACATCGCGGCACTTGATTTCATCGGGGATCTTGTAAACGGCATCAAAGTCGTTCCGCAGGAAGCGACAAGTGCCCTCGTGACACAGCTTTTCAATGACGGAAAGGCGGCGATGGTGATAAACGGACCGTGGTTTTTAGGCGAAATAAGAAAAGATGTCCCTTTTGATGTAGCAGTTCTTCCGACAGTTTCCCAGACAGGCAATGTGCTGAAGCCATTTTTAACTGTTGAATCCTACCTTATCGCTGAGCATCCAACAGTAAATGTGAGCGGAGCAAGAGCATTCGGAAATTTCATCACTTCATTTGATGGTGCAAAGGTTCGTGCAGTGACAGGAAGACAGTCGGTTTCAACTAAAAGCGTTTACACTGACCCTGATATTGCAAATGATAACATATTGAATACATTCAGAGTTCAAGCTGAAATTGCAGTCCCGATGAGTAACGACCCGAAGATGAGAATGGTGTGGGAACCGTTTGCGGGCGCTTTAAGAAAAGTGCTTCGCGGTGCAGAAAATCCCAAAACCGCTCTTGATGCCGCACAAGCTCAATATGTGATATTTTCAAGACCTCTTCCCAAAGCAAAAAGTCCTGTGATCTTTGTTGTCATACTGCTCATTGCAGGTATGATTGGACTGCTCATTCTTGTGAGGCAGATCAGAAAACATAAATTTTTCCAAAATGTGATGAACAGTCCGACACCGTATTTATATCTTTTTCCCGCGATGTTTTCCATGATCCTTCTTGTTTTTGTCCCTTTTACTGTAGGAACTGCCGTTGCATTTTTTGCTCACCGCAGCGGAGAATACCAGTTTGTCGGGTTTTCAAATTTTATCTCGATCCTCCTTTCCAAAGATTTTCCGATAACCAATCCCCTTTCATTTTATTTCACTCTTGCAGTAACAGTGATGTGGACTGCTGTGAATGTGTTTCTCCATGTTTCGATCGGACTCATACTTGCGCTGATGCTTCGCGAACCGTGGCTTAAAATGAAAGGTTTTTACCGTATGCTCTTAATAATTCCATGGGCAGTTCCAAATTATATCACAGCCCTCATCTGGAAAGGGATGTTCAACAGGCAGTTCGGTGCAATAAACGGCATTCTCCAGTCACTCGGAATGGAGCCGGTTAGCTGGTTCAGCTCTTTCTGGACATCGTTTGCCGCGAATGTGACAACGAACACATGGCTTGGATTTCCTTTCATGATGGTGACAGCACTCGGAGCGCTTCAGGCGATCCCCGGAGAACTTGAAGATGCCGCAAGCGTTGACGGAGCAAACGGCTGGGAAAGATTCAGACATGTAATTCTGCCACTTCTAAAACCGGCACTTCTTCCCGCTGTAATTTTAGGCAGCGTCTGGACATTCAATATGTTCAACATCATCTATCTTGTGAGTGGCGGAGAACCCGATGGCGGAACGGAAATACTCATCAGCGAGGCCTATAAATGGGCGTTCCAGCGACAGGAAAGATACGGATATGCCGCAGCTTATGCAACTCTTATTTTCATTGTCCTTCTTGTTTATTCCAAAACCACAGAAAAGATCGGAAAAGAGAGCTGATAGTTTTCCTGCTCCTCAAACGGACAATGTTTTTACTTTCTGGAATTCTCATCTCAATGAGCACCTTCTTCGGAGACGAGTGTGACTCTGTCTTTAAGGACTTTTATACCTGTAATTCTTAGAGATTTATCTATACGCTCAATTATTTTAACTCCTTTTTTCCTATTTAAAAAATTAATTTGAACAAGTGCCCCACACAGGTCTGCTGTCGGGCAAAACCCATGCGTTTGCATCTGTGTCAAAATCCACTGGTTCTTCACTGATTTTTTCCACACACCAGCCCGAAAGATCCTGATTGAAGGAGCCTGCATCATAAAACATCCCATACATATCTGTCACATTTGACACATCCCAGCCGCCTATATCCTGATTGAAGGAGCCTGCTCCAAAAAACATATACCTCATATTTGTCACATTTGACACATCCCAGCCGCCTATGTCCTGATTGAAGGAGCTTGCTCCCCAAAACATCCAAATCATATCTGTCACCTTTGAAACATCCCAGCCGCCTATATCCTGATTGAAGAATATTGCTCCCTTAAACATCTCCCTCATATCTGTCACATTGGAAACATCCCAGACGCCTATATCCTGATTGAAGGAGCTTGCATCATAAAACATGCTCCTCATATTTGTCACACTCGAAACATTCCAGCCGCCTATATCCTGATTGAAGGAGCTTGCATCATAAAACATCCTCGACATATCTGTCACATTCGACACATCCCAGCCGCCGATGTCCTGATTGAAGGAGCCTGCATCATAAAACATGCTCCCCATATTTGTCACATTTGACACATCCCAATCGCCGATGTCCTGATTGAAGGAGCTTGTTCCATAAAACATCCCATACATACTTGTAACACTGGAAACATCCCAGCTGCCTATATTCTGATTGAAGTTGGTTGCTTCCTCAAACATCCTCCCCATATATTTCACATTGGAAACATCCCAGCCGCCTATATCCTGATTGAATGAGCTTGCGTTATGAAACATCCCAATCATATCTGTCACATTCGACACATCCCAGCCGCCGATGTCCTGATTGAAGGAGCCTGCATCATAAAACATGCTCCCCATATCTGTCACATTGGAAACATCCCAATCGCCGATATCCTGATTGAAGTCGTTTGCTTCCTCAAACATCCACGACATATCTGTCACATTGGAAACATCCCAGTCAGAAAAGCTTTCATTCCCGATCAAAGATTTTGCAGAATAAAAAGCATGTTTCAAGCTTTTTGTTTCACTCAGATCAGGAGAGTCTTTTGCCGTTATATTTAGCTTGGAACATCCAGAAAACTGTGCGTATGTGTCACCGAAAGCAAATGGTCCCCACTCATTGATTTCTATAAGTTTAGAATTGCTGTCATTGCAATCCCAGATCTGTGTACAGAACTGCCAACCCGAAATTACACCGTTTATGACAACTTCATGTTCTCCCGATTCATCATAAATGTGCGTCAAAGCCGGATCATTCCACTCAGTAATCACATCTTTTGTCCCGTCCCCCCATTTAACAGTGAAGTTATATGTCCCGTTTTCAACCAGAGGAAGTGTGATTGATTCGTAGTTTTTAGTAGTTTTCCAGACTGTTATGAAATTTCCAGTGTCCCCGGTGTTGCCACTATCTCCAGTATTTCCTGAATTTCCAGTGTCTCCGGTATCTCCTGTGTCTCCAGTATCTCCTGTGTCTCCAGTATCTCCTGTGTCTCCAGTATCTCCTGTGTTCCCACTATTGCCTGAATTGCCTGAATTTCCTGTATCCCCCGTATCTCCTGAATTTCCAGTATCACCAGTGTTTCCTGTGTCACCATTGTCAGCATCCGGCTGTTCATCATTATCGGAATTGCTAATATCGTCATTAATATCAGATTCCTTGTCATTTTTTGTGCTGCTTTCTCCGCATGATACGGTCAACACGACCGTCATAAGCATAATTGCGATCATTGTTGTTGCTTTTTTCATCGGTTTTCTCCTTCTTTAAAACATTTTTTCAATATCAATCCAAACTGTTCTGTCTGTAATTTTTGAACCGGGTTTTACAGCATTCTGAATTTTGCCTTTTATTAAATTGTTTGTTGCAGCATGCGGATACGAAGTTTCCAGAATTTCTATATATGGAAAAAGAGTTCTGCTCAAATAACAACCGAAATCGTAAAGCTCCTGTTCTTTTCTGCCTATTGCACAATATGCACCGCCTGGACCTGATCCGGAAAGTTTTGCACCCATGCAGATATTTCCATCTATCTTGCTGAAGAGATCTTTTTCGTGATCTGAAATTTTGGCAAATGAATGAAACAGATCAAAAACTTCATTCAGTTGTTTTCCCAGAAAATCAATTTTACAGTGATTTATTATCGAATCCTCAATTTTTTCCTCAATTTCTGCAGCACCTTCACAAAGCGATTTTTTCATTTCATCATTCATTTTTGTCCCGTGTCCTGTGGAAGAGAACTGGAGCTTAATAGGGTATATTTTTCTATTTGAATAACAGATGCCGAAAATCGGTTCTTCATTGCTCACTATGCCGCATTCTATACTCTGAATTTTCACATTATTTGAATTGATCTGCTGCCATTTAACATCACCATATTGGCAGTTTTCAGGCAGATCACCCCTTTTCATTACAGAAATAATTCCGGCAGGAAGCAGGCTTGCCAGGGGTCGGAGATAGCTTGTGTGAGGATAATATGGTTTTGAATTTGCAATTTTTTTGAAAAATTCCCATGCGTTTGCCACTGGAAGAATTCCCATTTTAATGAAAAGTCTTGTCAATCCGGCAGGTTCTGGGTCACCAAGTCCTGAATCAAGCGGGTACTCACTTATAATTTCTATCCTTAAATCCGGTAATTTCGATGTAATAAAGCAACTTCTGACAGCATCCTCAAGATTTCTATTTCTATCTTCATTAACATTAATAATTTCTCCACTGAATGGATTTGGATATTTCGTAATAATCTCAAAGTGTTCAGACTTGAAAGCTGAAAAGACCGTTTTCATATTGTGCGTGTATTGAACCATTCTGCCATTTTTATATACACCATAATCTCCGCCGAGGCATACCGAGCCATACCCTTCTATAGAGCATTCAGGCTGACGAGCAGCTTGTTCTATTCTTGTGATGCTATTTTTCATAACATTGGAACAGTTATGATCTTTTCTGATTCCTTTTTCCAATTCATTGAAGAAATTATCAGAGTCAGTAATTTTCACAAAATCTATTCCTGACTTTAAATCGTCACCTATTTCTGGAACATCGCCACCATAACAAAGCCAGATAATTCTTCCTCTTTTCAGATATTTTTTAAAAAGAAACTGAATATCGCAATCAAGTCCGCCGTAGCCGATCACAACCAGTGTTCTGTAACTAAGAAGTGCTTTCTCAACCTTAAAAATTTCGTAGTTGTTATAAACATCCGCCGCACCTTTAGACGGAATTATCTGTTGAATATCAGACAGAATGCTGCCATGTGTTTTCCAATCACCATGAAGAGAATGAATTTTCACATCTGAAGACTTCTCTTTATCCTTTTCATCACAGAATCTTGGAATAATTTTTATGTATGGAATATCTGACTGATCAAATTTCTTTTCAAAAAGTGCATCCTGATTCGTCGTGAAAACATCTCTTGCAAATCCCCATCTGACGAGATTTTCCATCACATTATAAGTGTCCGAATCAGGAACAATATTCCTGTAGTGAGCACCTAAAAATTTTTCGAGATACCCGACACCGAACACAGCTTTTGCCATGCTGAATACCACCTCTGGATATTTTAAGATCTCAATATTATCCGCAATCTTGAACTTTTTCTTAAACTCTTCAAGCTGTTCTTCTTCAGTCACGATTTCACTGAAAGCCTCCTTCATTAAATCATCTCTAAGCTTTGTCCAGAGCGGAGCACCGGAAGAAGCAGATGCCCCTGCACCAAAAAAGAAAGCCGTATCACCGGCAAATAAACCTTGTGTGATTTGAGTGACCGTGTCTTGTGAATTTTTCATAAGTTTTCTCCTATTCTGCACACCTGAACCCAACACCGATGCTTGTATGTTTTTGAGAATGTGATCCAAGCCAATTCTCCAGAAAAAACTGTGTATAAGCCATTCGTTAAAGTAATATATCATTTCAAAAAATATTTTCAAATTTTTTAGTATCAAACTGTTGAGCTGATTATCCTTACTTTTCATATTCTTAGCTCCGCTTAATTGCAAATTTAACTCTTACTTTTGCATGTTGGATAAGCAACTCTTTTTGTGGCAAAAATGTTGTTTTAGTTCATTTTGCCGTTTAAAAAGGTTTTTTATACCTATGTAAAATCAAATTGTTTTTAAAATAATTCCGGCACCTTAAAAATGAGCGGGGCTATGTATGTTTTTAAAATCGTTAAGCTATTGCCATTTACATTTATACAGTGTTTTACCCAACCCTTAAAATCCCCTTGTCCTGAAGATGTTCAGAAGTTTTGCAATCGGTTCTTACATAATTTCTTTAAAAAATAAAAAAAACAGATAGTATTAGTAAGCAAAACAATTCTTTGGAGCGACATACAATGAATTTATTTACAAAGATTTTTATTATTATGCTTCTGTCTTTTTCAATTCTCATCTCCTGCGACAATCAGAAAGCAGGAACTTTTGCAGTGAAGTTCTCATGGGCGAAAGATGGTGAAGGCAAAGAAGTTAAGCCTGATGTTTCGACGGGAGATTTTTTTGTAACTGTAAGAATTTATGAATGGAAAGAAGGAGTTGCATTCCCCGGTGACATTGCGGCAAACGGGAAACAGCTCATTCAGAGTGATCCTGCACAGATGAAAGCAAAGGGCACGAGCATAGATTTCGGTGATCTTTCATATGGCTCAAGGCGGTTTGTCGTTGCTGAGATCAGGAAAGGAGAAGAGCTGACAGGCGGAATTCTTTTCACCGGCATGTCGCAACTGTTTGATTTTAAAGCAGGACATCATACTGAAGTCAATGTCGAGATGAGCATGACAGGGTTGCCGGGATATGATGAAAATGGCAATAACACTTTTAAAATATGGGTCTTTCATAATGATTCTGCTGCCCAAAGAGTGCCTGAGTCAAGAGTTGCATTAAGATTTACAATAAGAAATGCCAACAGTGTCATCATTGCAAATGACCTTAATTTTGAAAAGGGAACGGCGGAAATAGCACTTACCGACCTGAAAAAAATAGATGAAACAACTTATGAATATTCACCCTGGAATTTCACAACAGGCTGGGAGGAAATAGGTGACGGCTCATATACAGTTTTTGGCAAACTTAAGAACAATATCGGGCAGATAGGTGAGCCGAAAAGAGCAGATGTCTTTCTTGATACAACGCCGCCTGTTCCCAACATTACACCGTTTAAGGAAGTTGCCAAGCTTGGTGACAGAATTGAAGTCAGAATTTTGTTTGATGAAGCAGTTGATCCTGAATCACTTGTTCCGGGTTGGCAGGGACTTCCATTTGTGCTTGAAGAAAACAAGGAGGATAAAAGTTTTGTTTACACTTATACTGTTCAGGAGGAAGATAATGAAATTGAGTACCAGTTTTCGCTGACTGCGGCCGATGTTGTCGGAAATAAAACTGATGTTGTCGATCTTGGAAAAGTGAGAATTGACACAACTCCACCTGATCTTAATTACATTGCAATGTTTAAAAATGGAACCGAACACGGTTTGAGTTCAAATCTTTATCTAAAGCACGGAGATATCTTAAGGTTTGAACTCGAATTGAATGAAGAGATCACTGAAATTCCGCAACTTTTGCTTGGACCGCACAAGATCATTTGTGAAGAAGGGGAAAAAGAGCTTTCTTTTGACTGCTCTCTGACGATAGATAAAGATGTGACTTATGATGTTGTTGCCGACATATCGCTTTCTTTTAATGATATTGCGGGCAACATTTACAGCAGGTCGATAGTTTCAGGAGCAAAGATAGATACTCAAGTTCCGCAGTTTATTTTCAGAAAGAACAAAGATCCTCAGGACTACAATGCAACAGACACAATAGTTCTGACGATCACGGCAAATGAGCCTGTTGAGACAATAACGGTTGATGATATTGAACTTAACAACATGTTTACAAGCTGGAATATTGAGGGAAAGAATGAAACAGGGACCCATGAAGTCAAGCTGAAAGCAGTTGACCTTGCAGGAAATGAACAGACAGAGTTCACAGTAGGCACATACAAAGTTGATGCGAAATATCCGGAAGCAGTTATTTCACTTCCCAACCCTGCAAGAATATCGGGAAGCGGTTCATCTGTAATTTCGGTGACAGAAGCGAAAAAGCCCATTCAGAGCATCAAACTTAACGGAGTTGAGTGTAGCGTGGCATACTGCACATTTAATGCACCTTCCGGAAGCGGTGACAGCATAGAGAGTTTGACTGTGACTCTCACCGATTTTGCAGGAAACATTTCAAACATAAGTGCAGGAACTGTTTATGTTGACAGGACAAAACCTGAAATTTCAGGCGATGCGACAATAATTTTTACAAAACCGGCAGGGTGTCCGCTTGGTTCAGTAAACAGCATAACTTCAGGAAGCAGTGTTGACATCTCTTTTATTGTCAATGAGCCATTAAAAGAGATCGGTGATCCGCTTGTCAGTGCTGAAGGTGAAGTGAATATTATTGATTTTAATATGACAGGGCAGATCGGATATTTCTATACATTCAGCAAAGAGACAATAAATACAGAATTTCTCACAGACGGGACTTACATCTTTAAAATTGAAATAGAAGATGAAGTCGGCAATAAAAATAATATAACACTTACCGGCGGATTTGAGATTGACACAGCGAAACCTGATGCACCTTTTGTTGATGAAGAGGAAAGAATAGTTTACCGCAGAATTCCGTGGGGAAGTGATGAAACAGGCGGAATAAAGTATTTCAGCATAAAAGCAGATGGAAATGCCGTCGATGAAAACACATCGTGGGTTTATGCTTATGACGGGTCTGATCCTTCAACAGCAAGTGAAATAGGCAAAACTGCCGCCAGCGGTGGCACATTTTCCGAATTTGAACTTAATAGATCAGACAGAACAGAAGTGTATCTTGCCGCATACGACAACGCCTGCAACAGAAGCGATGCCGTCAAAGTTCGCGATGTCGAGTGGACAGCGACAATGGGAGGAAAAGTGCCGGGAAGTACATGGGAAAATCCAAATAGTTTTGAGCAATGCGAATGGTTTTCAGGTCCGCTGTTGCAGAGCGGTGCCGGTGTTAAAGAAACGAATGACTCTTTTACCAAAACTGCCGGTTCTGCGAAATGGTTTTCGTTGTCTTCAGGAGTGCCTTCATCTGCTGATAGTAAAATAGTATATGATAATGAACGTGGGGTAGTTGTATTTTTAGGAATTGGTGAAAATAAAATTTGGGAATGGAACGGCGTTTCATGGAAATCTGTTATACCATCAGATCCCGAAGGAGATGGCAATCCGCAACTTTATGATTTCGGGAATGGAGTCTATGATTCAATAGAATCAAAAGTCGTTGTGTTTTCAGAAAATGATTTGTGGGCATGGAATGGGAACAGTTGGAAAAAGCATATTCCTGAAGATCATGAAAACGATGGCAATCCATCAATAAGTTGGGGATACAGTATTGCATATGACACTAAAAGAGGAATTTTGGTTCTTTTTGGTGGCTACCACAATAATTCATATACTAACGAAACATGGGAGTGGAATGGTATAAATTGGGAAAAAAAGACATCGCCTGATCCTGAAGGTGATGGAAATCCTTCCAATAGAGCAGGACATTCTATGGCATATGACTCTGTTCGTGGCAAAACGGTGTTGTTCGGTGGATATCAGTATAACAATGAAACATGGGAATGGAATGGTATCAGTTGGAAAAAGATGATACCTGATGATCCGGAAGGTGACGGTAATCCTTTAGGTAGAAACGGACATGCTATGATTTTTGATCAAAGCCGCAGTGTTGTTGTGTTATATGGGGGTCACACATCAAATGGAATATATAGTGGAGATACATGGGAGTGGAATGGAATCAGTTGGAAAAATATTGCGGTGATCGATCCTGAAAATGACGGATACCCTTCTGGAAAATATAGACCATCTCTTGCGTATGATCCATTTAAACAAAGATCTTTTCTTTGGGGAGGAATAGAGAGTTTTCCTAAAGGCGGGCTATGGGAATGGAACGGTTTAAGTTGGAAAAGGAATGACAATGTTGATATTTACGGTGACGGAGAACCATCCAACCGCACGCTTACCGCAATGGTTTTTGATTCTAATAGATCGGTGTTTGTTCTTTTCGGTGGCAAACAAACTCATCCATTGAATGACACATGGGAATGGGACGGGAAAGATTGGAAGGAGATCTTTCCGATTGACAACGAGGGTGACGGGAACCCGTCAAATCGCTTTGATTTGCATATGGCTTATGACAGTATCCGTTCTAAAGTGGTTTTGTTTGGAGGCTCAGACGGTGGTGATACAGGTCCATTAAATGACACATGGGAATATAATGGATTAAGTTGGGAAATGAAAACGCCGACAGATATTGAAGGTGATGGTGATCCTCAAGATGTTTTGTCTATGACCTATAACGCAAAAAACGGAAAAATTGTTTTATTGGATAAAGACTGCAATATTTGGGAATGGGATGGTTTCAGTTGGATATATGTAAACCTTGTTGATCCTGAAGAGGATGGAAATCCTTTGACATGTGATGCAAACTCTATGATATATGATCCTCAAAGAGAAAAGCTTATATTGGTAGGCGGAGATGTGTCGGGTGATTTGTGTACTTGGGAAGGAGACGGCATTAGCTGGGAAAAAATTTCCTGCTTTGTTGTTGCAGAAGATTATGGAAGAGGTTTTCTATTTTATGATACTTTAATTGAAAAAGTAGTTTCTTTTTCCGGCGAGGCACATGTATATGAATTGAATGGTAACTATTGGGAAAAAATCGGGGTTTCTGATCCTGAAAGTGATGGCGTTCCTCTGAATTCCGCGATAGCTTCTGACATGAATCAAGGCAGAGTAATTGCTTTTTCACAGTCTTCTGAAGGAAAAACATGGATATGGGACGGAGGAAGTAATTCACAACCAAGTCACATTTTAAAAGTATTTTTATCATCCGCCATATCTTCCAAAACTTTGATGTGGAATTCTATAAATGTTTTCTTTCGTTCCGGCGGAATCGGCTATCCATCCGGAATTGAAACATCTGGCACCGAACTCAAAGTTTGGGACGAAGGGGTGTGGAAAACTGTTGACGATAACAACATGTCGCCGGCTGATCTTGAAAACGATCCTGAAAGTGGCAGACTTGAATGGACAACCACAGATCCCCTTGTGCTTAACCGGATATTCTTCGGTGATCAGAAAACTCTCAACTTCGCTGTGACTCCCGTCGCCCCGAATGGAACCGGAACTGGAGTTATCGCCACCGACTACGCCGAAGTTATTGTGAGATACACTATCACCGATTGATCGAATCAAAATATTTTTCAAATTTCTGTGCGATATGTGGATCTTTGTTTATCACGATTATTTCGCGGTTTCGATAACAGCCGCTTGAGGTCCAGTTCATTGAACCAAAAACTGTTGTAACTCCGTCAATTACTGCAAATTTATGGTGAAAAAGCGAGTCGTTCTGATGTTCAGGTTCATCAAATTTCAAGCTTGCCCCTTTTGCAGAGAGATAACTGAACGCTTTTTTGTTCACAACTTTGCCGTCATCCCCTTTCCAGTTATCAAAAACGAGCTTTGCATCAACCCCTTTTTTTATCGCAGTTTTCAATCCGGTTATCACAGGGTTTTTTGATGTAACTGTATAAACACCTGCTTTTATTGATTTCTCAGCTTTAAGAAATTCATTTTTTATCAAAACACAACCTCTTCCGGGATTAAAAATCATCGTCCCTATTTCTGTTTCACAACCGGTTTCACACCTTCTTTCAAACTTATTAGAAAAAACAGCATTGATCTCGCTTTCAAGAATGCCGGCAGCCACCGGGACATCTCTAAACAGCACTGCACTGTTTGAAGCCGACCTCTCAGAACTGATATTTGATGAAGAAACAAGAACATCTTTTGAATCAAACACCATAAATTTAGGGTGATATATCCCGTTTTTCTGAGTATTTACAACCATATCAAACTGAGGAACATGACCGTCTCTGTTCTTTCCGGAAACAACTTTAACATCAATCCCGTCATTTTTTCTTTTCTCAAGAAGATCTGTCAGAGGACTTTTTGAATATGTATATGTCGCGATTCTGATGCATTTTTCAGCAGACATGACCATTTTCTTTTCAATTTCATAGATCTCTTCGTCAAAATATACTGCTGTTTTTTCAAGCGCAGTTTCAATTTTTTCAACAACCTGGGGTGTATGTTCTTCAGGTTTTTGAGCGACACGCTCCTTTTTCCCGAAAGTATTAAGAAGAAAAAAAGATACTGCAATAATTAAAAGTGTTTCGATCTTTAAAAGGATTTTTGACGAAATCAGCGGCTTTTTACCCAATTAAAGATTCTCCCGTAGATCTCTTCTATAAGTTTTCCGATTTCAGGAGATCTGCCGCTAAGTCGCTTAATTATTGAATTTTCTCTTGAAATATCTTCAACATTCATTGAACTTTCCTTTTTTAGTTCTATTATCTTTGAAGCGATATCGATCCTCTGCCTTACAAGCTCAACTATCAGATCGTCGATTTTATCGATCTTTTCCCTTAACCCGTTTATGCCGTTGTTCATTTTTCTCCAAGTGCTTCGATCATTCTTAAAAAACCGGGAAACGAAACATTATAGCAGTCATTAACTGTAAAAGGAATATTTTTATCAGCAGCAATAAGTTTTGAAAGCATCTCCATTCTGTGATCATCGCTATGGGAAAACTTAACTGTTCCGGTGCTTTTTTTATTCTTTACAATAAACCCGTCAACTGTCTCAACTGTTTCAAAAAACATCTCCATTCTCTTAACAGTTTCACTAATTCTGTCGGTCTCCTTATTTCTCAACCACTCTCCGTTCTTAAGTTCAAAACTGCATCCTGCCCTTGCCGACATATATGCAACAAATGGAATTTCATCAATAATTTTAGCAACTTCCTTGCTTGACACAACGGTCATACCCATTCCTGTCTTGAAGCCGCCGGACCATTTGACCTCGAAACCTTCATCTTTTAAACTTACAGAAACTGAATATCCTGCCTTTTTCAAATATTTAAACGGTTCCATTCTCAATTTTTCAGGATATATGCCTGAAATAACAAACGGTCTGCCGCCAATTATCCCTGAACATGCCGCAATAAAAGCACTTGACGGATCAAGTTTCATTCCAAGTTCATAACCTTTAAGTTCTTTAACAGGTTTAACTTCTATCCGATGACTGCTTTCTGAAATATCCGCCCCCATTTTCTTTAGCAGTTCTTCGGTGTTTCGTCTGGTCTTTGACTTAAAATGAAGTTTCCCTCCATATTTGAGCATTGCAATAAGATTAAAACTTTTAAGCTGAGCACTCTCTTTTGAAAGAACAGTATCAACAAAACATGCTCGGTAAAGTTCACCCGCCTTAGTAAATTCTGAATGATCACGGTGCATTAATGATTTATCACCAGTAAGTTTCAAATCCCATTCTCTGTATTTAGCAATTCCCATCAGAATATGCATTACCGTTGCTGAGTTTTCGCAGTCTATTAACTCTGAAGAAGGAGTTGAAACACCTGATATGTATGCTGTACTGCCGGAAACAATAACGGTTTTGCCAAATTTCTTGAGGCACTTGAAAGCCGTTTTTATATCAAGTGGCAGATCATCGCTGTAATAGACAGAAACAGGCTCACAAGTCAGAAGAGAAAAAAGATATCCCCTTATCAGTGAACTTTTATCAGGCGGAATAAAATTTGAGAGATCAATTCTCTTCATTGAGGAATGATGACAGTCTTGATATTTTCTTGTACATCTTTTCGAAACTGTCAAAATTGATCGTCTGGAAACCGTCAGACAGAGCGTTGGTAGGATTGTAGTGAGTTTCCACCATCAACCCGTCAGCACCAAGTATCACTGAGGCCTGTGCTACAACCGGAACATATTTAGATGAACCGATGCTGTGCGAAGGGTCAAAAACGACAGGAAGATGTGACAGGTCTTTAAGCACGGGTATTGAAGCAATGTTTACAGTGCTTCTTGTTATGTCATCAAAAGTCTGGATACCCCTTTCACAGAGTATGACCTTTTCATTTCCTTCCGACATGAGATATTCTGCACTTGAAAGAAAGTCATCAACCGTTGCACTCAGCGATCTTTTGAGCATGACCGGTTTTTTAACTTTTCCGATCTCTTTTAAAAGTGAAAAATTCATCATATTCCTTGCTCCGACCTGAATAATGTCGGTATATTCAAGAAAAAGGTCAAGATGCCTGACATCAACTATCTCGGAGACACACTTCATTCCGTAACGGTTGCTGACATCCCTTAATATTTTCAACCCCTGTTCGCCAAGTCCCTGGAAAGAATAAGGGGATGTTCTAAGCTTGTATGTCCCTCCGCGAAGGATCTTTACACCCAGACCGGAAAGGAATTTTGCTATTTTATCAAGAGAATCGGGCCCTTCTACACTACATGGACCTGAAATAAAAGCGAGTCCTTCACCTATTTTCACACCGTCTCCAAGATCGATAACGCTCTTATCACAGAATTCTTTGGACACCATGAAGTAAGGTTTTGAAATCCTTATGATTTTATGAATACCAGGCATTGCTTTGAACCGCCCCATGTCAGAAGTGGTAAGATCACCTGCGACAGGGATTAAGGTATAATTTACACCAGTCAGCACATCAAAAGACATCCCGTTTGATATCAGTGTCGCTTTTATCTGTTCAAGATTTTCTTCAGGAATACTTTTTTTAAGAACAATGATCATCTTTAATAACCTGCCGAAGTTTTCATGCTGTCAATCAGTTTCAAAACGCTTTCTCTTGAATTTTCAAGTAATTCAAGGAACTTGCCATCATCAACCGGCTCTTTTTCAGCCGTGCCCTGCAACTCGATTATATTGCCATTTTCACAAAACACAAAATTAAAATCGGCATGAGCTTTTGAGTCTGATTCATAATCAAGATCAACCACGATTCTTCCGTCGATGACTCCTCCGCTTATTGCCCCTACCCACCGTTTTAAAGGGTTTTTTTTGAGAACTCCGTTTTCATGAAGTTTTCTGCAGGCGATAGCAACAGCGACCATTCCTCCGTTCACTGAACATGTTCTTGTCCCTCCGTCAGCCTCAAGTACATCGCAGTCAAGAAGCATTGAAATGCCGGGGATACCGGACATATCGACAGCCATTCTGAGAGATCTTCCGATCAACCGTTGTATCTCAGCTGTACGGCCTGAAAGATGATTCCTTTCCCTTGGAGCCCTTGTCGTTGTGGATCCTGGCATCAGTGAGTATTCAGCCGTAAGCCAGCCGTAACCTTCTCTGACATGAGAGGGGACCCTGTTTTCAATGGTGAGTGATGTAATGACTTTTGTGTTCCCTGCCACAGAAAGTACTGAACTGAAAGGATGTTTCAGGTAATCTGTTTCAAAATAATGTTCTCTCAAGCGACCTCCCTCATTAAGAAAGTTGTAATTATTATAATAAACTTTCTTTTCTCAACAAATTTTATTTACAAATATTTTTTAAGGCAATATAATGCAACCCTAATTGTTTTTGATGAAATGTGATTCGTGGAGTTTCCAGTTGAACAGAAAAATCATTATTACCGTCATTGCATTCGTTATTTTCTTTGTAAATGATATTCATGCACAGAAAAAGACATCCGTGCTTAAACTTTGTGCAAAAATGGATGGGGAACCGTTCGTCCTTTTTACTGATGACAGATCAAAAGGGGCGTCGCTCGGGTTTAAAAAATATAAAGACACCGATCTTTTCATGAGAGATTTCAGAATAATGGTGGACAATGTCCCGTCGGCTTATTTTAAACCAGTTGAAAAAACCGAGAACTGTATCACCATTTTCAGGATAGAACCGGGTAAAAAATCAGTTTCACTTGATTTCAAATCTGTTTCATACACAAACATCCAGACAAAGCAGTCCGTAACGGTTAACTTTAAACCCGATTTACTCCATAACGGAAATATTGATATATCTGAAGGTCCGACCGCAACACTGATAATAAACCAGTCGGGAGACAGTATAACAGCTTATCAGGCACTGGATAATCTGGAAATAAAAGGGTGTTTGGAAAAATGTCAGGTCCCGGTCGGGATACCGGTTTATTTCATGATAAAATCTCAGGATGAAAAAGTTAAATGCCCTACAAAATTTGAGCTTATCGTCGATTCAGAGGATGAAAAGAAGCTGAATTGCTATGATGAAAAAATCATTCAGAAAATGCTCACTGAATTTGTGGAAAAAAACAATGTGCTCTGCCGTGTAAATGTCGAATATGCCTTTTTTAAGGTTTACGGGGAAGGATGTCTTTTTTCGCTTGAGGCCGACAAAGAAGGGTTGCGTTACCAGACACCTGAATTAAAACTTCTTCCTCTTGACAAACAGAAATTCAAATATTTCTGGAAAATAAATTCAGAAGAAAAGAAACCATATGCCTTCAGCGGCGACAGAAAAGGTGCGGAAAGAACCCCTGCGGAAGGCGATGTTATCGAGATCATCGAAGAGAGGAACTTTTGAATATCGGCATTTTCATTTCCGGTTCAGGAACAAACATGGAAGCCGTCTGCAAAAACTTTATTGCAGGAAGCCTTTCCGGAGTTTCCAGGATCAGCTTTGTCCTTTCAGATAAAAGATCGGCACCGGGAACAGAAAAAGCTGAAGCATTGGGAATTAGAACCATTGTGGTTCCCAGAAAAAAAGATGAAGATAAGGATCAGTATGAAAAAAGACTGCTTGAGGCAATTGCCCCTTTTTCAACAGGATTGATCGTTCTTGCCGGATTCATGAAAGTTCTCGGGCACACATTCCTTTCAGGCTACAAAGGTAAGGTTATCAACATACACCCGTCTCTCCTTCCGTCTTTTAAAGGAGTTGATGCACAGAAACAGGCTTTTGAATACGGCGTGAAGGTTTCGGGGTGCTCAGTTCATTTTGTTGATGAAACCCTTGACGGCGGACCGGTTATTATTCAGCAGCCTGTTTTCAGGGAGATGGATGATACACTTGATTCTTTTAAAGCAAGAATACTTAAAGAAGAGCATGTAATACTTTCAAAGGCGATAACTATTGTTGCCGAGAGTAAATATTCAATTTCAGACAGGTTTGTCCTGCTGTAATGTAAAGGAGGAGTCATGAAACTAAAAATCTTTCTTTTAACAATTGTGCTTATCGGCGTGATGTATCTGGCCGCTGACTATCTTTTTCTGAGATATACCAGAGAAAATTTTATCGATTCGGCTAAGAATTCAGTTTCTCAGTCAGTGTCACTGTATCAGTATATTCATAGAGCAGATTCTTTTGCATCAATCAAAAATGTTGAATTGCATGCGAAAAAACCCGAACTTGTCGCCGCATTCGATGTTGAAAAATGGGAATCTGCTATTCAGCAGAGTCCGAAAGATTTTTCAAAATTAAGCGAAGAATCTAAAAAAATAGTGAAAAATATCGAACAGAATGTGCAGGTTGAGCTTAATGTCATAAACAAAATGTATGATAACAATGATGCACTTTTTGTAGTTGACAGGAATGGAAATGTTGTTGCCAAGAATCTTGACGGAATATTCAGAAACAAAAATCTGGCCGAAGAACTTTTAATAAAGACGGTACTACAGGGATTTTCTGATACAGATGTTATGAAGATACTTGACAAGACTTATATTGTAACTGCTGCACCGATAGAGAAGAACGGGCAGATTATCGGGGCATACTGCAGTGCTGACAATGTAAATTCAGAAACAGCAAAAGAGGCGTCCAAAAGTCTTTATAACGAGTCGATATTTAAAGATAATTCAAGATTCTACTTCGGATTTTTTGACAAACAGTCACTTCTTGGAAGCACTCTGCCGACAGAGCTTCATGAAAGTTTCAAAAAATTCATAGCTGAAAATCAGGAACTTATACAGAAAATAGACATTGAAGGTTCAAAACACGATACGGTAATAGAGCTCAAGAATGAAAGGTTCTTTTCAAGTATTTCAAGACACCCTTCCCTTTCAGATACCAATGACATGTTCTACATAGCACTGGTGTCGAAAGATAAACTTCTTGATCCTGTTCAGGCAAGACACGGAACATTCGGTCTTATATGCTTTTTCATGATCCTTGTTTCACTTATATTCTCATTTATAATTGATGAGCAGTTCAATAAGCCGATAAACAAGTTCATGGAGAACATGCTTGAAATAATAAACGGCAACACCAAGTTCAGGTTCAGCAATGATGCAGAAGGTGTAGAAGGCAATCTTAATCAGAACGCAAACATGATGATAGCAACTTTACTGGGGGAAAAATCTCCTGATAAAGAAAAGCTTGATCCAGACCAATAGGAGGCACTATGAGCTCTTTTAACAGTTTAAACAAAGTTCTTCTTCTGGGAAGGCTCGGAAGAGATCCCGAAAAAAAATATACAGGATCGGGAACGGCTGTATGCAATTTCTCTGTTGCAACATCTGAAAGCGTCAAAAAAGGAAACGGTTATGAGGAAAAGACAGAGTGGCACAAGATAATCGTTTTCGGTAATCAGGCTGAAAATGTTTCTAAATTTGTTAAAAAAGGATCGCTTGTTTTCATTGAAGGAAGGATACAGAGCCGTTCATATCAGGACAAAGACGGCAATGAAAAATATGTGACTGAAATCGTTGCAAATACTATCCGGTTTCTCGACATAAAGGAAAGTGCCGACTCAGAAAGAGTCTATCACAACAAAGAAACCAAAAATGAACAACCTTCACAATCATCAGAAAACACTGTCGACATAGCTGAAGAGGACGATCTGCCATTTTAAATGGTACTATTGAATCCCCACGCCGGAATACTGAAAAATATTTCTGATGGAATTGTCTTTTGCATAAATGTTTCTAAGATCAAAAAAATAGTTATCTTTCATCAAAGATCTCATCTTTTCAAGATCAAGTCCTCTGAACTGATTCCACTCTGTAAGAATTATTACAGCATTGGAATTTGACACGGCTTCATAACTATCTGAGCAGTATTCTATTTTTTCATTGTATTCAGCCAACCGCCATTTTGCCTCTTTAATCCCCTGCGGACAGAAGGCTTTTATTTTTCCACCTTTCTTAATGAGTTCTGATATTATGACAAGGCTCGGCGCATCTCTCATGTCATCAGTTTCAGGTTTAAAAGTAAGTCCCAGCACTGACAATGTCTTTCCTTCCACACCGCCCATTTTTGAAATTACTTTTTCTACCATTTTCATTTTCTGGACTTCGTTTGCATCAATTGCGGCTTTGATAACTTTAAAATCTATGTCATGCTGTTTTGCAATATCAACAATCGCTTTTGTATCCTTGGGAAAACAGCTCCCTCCGTAACCGCATCCTGCATGAAGAAACTTCGGGCTGATACGGCCGTCCATACCCATTGCCTTAGCTATTTCCTGAACATTTGCCCCTGTCTTTTCAGAAAGAAGTGCCATTTCATTTATGAAAGATATTTTAACGGCAAGAAAAGCATTGCTCGCATATTTTATCATTTCGGCTGTTTCAAGATTCGTCAATACAAACGGTGTGTTGTTAATATATAGAACTCTGTAGACCTGTTTCATGATTTCGCCGGCTTTGTCAGATTCACAACCGATAACGATCCTGTCAGGATGGGTAAAATCATGAACCGATTTACCTTCTCTTAGGAATTCAGGGTTTGAAACAACGTCGAAGTCTATTGCCAGACTTCTTTGAGCGATCTTTTCAGAAATAGTTTTTTTCACAAGCCTGCCTGTGCCCACAGGAACAGTTGACTTATCAACAACAACTTTGTACCTGTCTATGTATTTACCGATATTATCTGCAACAGACAGAACATACTGAAGATCTGCACTTCCGTCATCTTTAGGCGGTGTCCCGACAGCAATGAAAAGAATGTCGCAGTTTTTAACAGTATGTTCAATATCAACAGTAAAATTCAGCCTTTTATATCTGTAATTTCTTTCAACTATGTCATCAAGACCGGGTTCATAAATAGGGAGTATCCCTTTTTTAAGCTCCTCGATCTTCTTTTCATCAATATCCATGCAGATGACCTCATGCCCGAAATCTGCAAGACACGCCCCGGCCACAAGTCCCACATATCCGGAACCGACAACTCCGATCTTCATTTAATATGCTCCCTGTTCAGTTACAAAAAAAACTGTCAGAATATTATCAGCTTGCAAGGATAACTCAAGATTTGAATGCAATGTTGTCAGTTTTATTACAATTTTCTTTTTTTTTCTGTATATTTCTTCTGTGATTAATTTTTTATCGAGGTGTCCGTTTTGGCAAAAGCAAAGATTTCAGACAGGATCCTGAATTTCATTGAAAAGACCGGCAATGCTCTGCCCCACCCGGCAACACTTTTTGCGATTTGTGCCGGACTGGTTCTGTTGGCAAGTGCAATAGGCAGTTATCTTGAATGGAGCGTTGTGCATCCTGCAACCAAGGAAGTCGTTAAGGTGAACAATCTCCTTACGATTCAGGGCCTTCACAGGATCATGGTCGAACTTGTACCCAATTTCACAAGTTTTGCGCCACTTGGAATCGTCCTGGTAGCGATGCTCGGAATAGGCGTTTCGGAACACAGCGGACTTATAAACAGTCTTATCAAGATCGTTGTTATCCATTCACCGAAAAAACTTTTAACATCGACAATTATCGTTGCAGGAATATTTTCACATGCCGCCAGCGATGCAGGATATGTGCTTCTGATTCCTCTTGCGGGAGTTATATTTCTGACGGCCGGCAGACATCCTGTTACGGGAATGGTCGCGGCTTTTGCAGGGGTTTCAGGCGGATTCAGTGCAAATTTCATAATCGGTCCTACTGACCCAATGCTTTCAGGAATTACTCAGGAAGCGGCAAGGATCCTCAATCCCGACATTGTTGTTCTTGCGACATCGAACTATTACTTTATGGCGGCATCAGCTTTCATGATAGTCATAACCGGAACCTTCATCACAGAAAAGATCGTTGAACCGCGTCTTGGAAAATATAAAGGAACTGAAGAAATTAAAGCTGATGAAAAAATCTCACCGGAAGAAAAGAAAGGACTGATTTATGCAGGTATCACCTTTCTTATATTTTTCTTAATTCTTGCGGCAGGCATAATTCCTGAAACAGGATTTCTGCGTGACCATGCTCATAATAATGCAGTCCTCACATCTCCCCTGATAAAAGGGATCATCACTGTCATTTTCCTTATTTTTGTTCTTGCCGGAATAGCATACGGAATAGGTTGCGGAAAATTCAAAAGCGATTCAGACATCGTTGCAGGCATGGAAAATTCAATGAAATCAATGGGTCTTTATATAGTCCTTGCCTTTTTTGCCGCACAGTTCGTCTCTTTCTTCAACTGGAGCAGGCTCGGAGTGGTAATTGCAGTGAACGGTGCTGAATTTCTGATGTCATTGAAACTTGGACTTATTCCGCTTGTGATACTCTTTGTGCTCATGTCGGCATTTTTTAATCTTTTTATTGGGAGTGCTTCTGCAAAATGGGCACTTCTTGCTCCGATTTTTGTCCCTATTTTCATGATACTCGGTTTTTCACCCGAACTTTCACAGGCAGTTTACAGAATAGGTGATTCGACAACCAATATCATCAGTCCAATGATGAGTTATTTCGCATTGATAATCGCATTCATTAGAAAGTATGATAAAAATGCCGGAATAGGATCGATAATTTCCCTGATGATACCCTATACAATGGCATTCATGTTATTCTGGACGCTTCTGCTTATTGTCTGGATAGAACTCGGAATACCTCTTGGGCCGGGTGCAGGAATATTCTACAAACCATGAGCAGAACCGTTTTTTCACTGATCTTTATAATTATATCCGCAGTTGCTGTTTTTTTCAGCAGTGAATTTCATTTCATTGAAAATTATCTTAAGTTGTCTCCTCAGATAATTTATGCGGCGGCAGGACTGACCTTTCTTATCTGTCTGAGATTTAACAAGAGCAGGGCCGCTTTCATTATGGCACTCCTTGTTCTTTGGGCTTTTAAAGAAAAGATCCGCTTTATTTCAGCCATTCCAGTCAATGAACTTCTCTTCTTTTTCTCATTCAATGTTCTGTATTTGGCCTCATCGAAGGAACGGGGGATAATATCAATTCACGGTCTGAAAAAAGTGCTGTTTATTATAAGCCAGTTCTGCATTATATACTATTTCACGGTCTATCAGCCGGCATATTACACTCAGTCAGCCAATTCTTTTGTGAAAACAGTTCAGTTCATGATGAACATGCAGTTTCATTTTCTTCCTTTCACACTAATAGGACTTGCCGTAGTAAAGAACATTTTCAGTGATAAAAGTTATGAGGTTTCAACAGCGCTTGGAATATCAATTGCTTTCCTGATATTAACGACTTTGAATATTGATCTGAGTTCTCTTAATCTTCTCACAGGGTTTGCACTGATATTTACCGGCATTCTCTCTTCGATCTATTCAACTTCATATACTGATGAGCTTACGGGGCTTCCGGCAAGAAGGGCATACAACGAATATACTGCATCACTTGGTGCAAAATATGCGATCGCGATGACTGACATTGACCATTTCAAGAAATTCAACGATACATACGGACATGATACCGGTGATGAGGTTCTGAAACTTGTCGCAAAAATAATATCTTCAGTCGGAGGTGGAGGAAAAGCTTTCAGATTCGGAGGTGAGGAATTTGTTATTGTTTTCAGTGGCAGAACAAAGGAAGAAACATTAGAACATCTCGAGAACATAAGAGAAAAGCTTCAAAACACCCCCTTCACTGTGAGAAACAGAAAAAGCAGAGCGAAATATAAAAAAACCGGTAAAAAAGGGAGATCCGCTTCCGCAGCAACGGTCAGGATAACAATGAGCATAGGTGTAAGTGACTCAAGAGCTGAAAAAACTGCTGTAAAGATCATGAAAAAAGCTGATCAGGCACTTTACAAGGCAAAGAAAACCGGAAGGAACAAAGTTGTGATTTAATTAGACATATCAACCGATCTCAAATCTTCTTTTCTTTTCGGCTTTTGCCATGAATCCGACTGCTACGAGTATGAAAAACAGGGAAATCCAGTCAATTAATTCAGGATATTTTCCACTAAACATGAAAGCGAAAAGTATTGTAGCGGTTGTTCCTGCAATCAAAGATGTAAGACGGTTCACAAGTCCTGCAAATGTAGCAGTTCTCCCTTTGAACATGAAAAGGAAAACACTGAAGAAAGCAACGATCCCGTAACCTACACCGGCAAGAAAAGCCCATGGTCCCCACTCCATGTCCGGAGCAACGACTGCATCGGCAAAAGGAGTTATTCTTTCTCCAACTACTCCAAAGCTCTTTGCAGCAGCAACAACAGCCACCGTAACAAGTATTAAAGTGATCGTTGATGATATCTGTTCAATTGCAAAAAAAGATTTGTTGTTGTCTTTTTTCTCTTCCGGAGATCTTGTGTTCTTATAATAGTTCATAATGTATATTCTGATTGAATATGCAAGTATGTAGCTTCCGAATATTACAAGTACAGGAATGGAATTGAAAGGGCTGTCCCCACCTTTTCCGTCACCACCGAAAATCTTTATACTTACTGCAAGAAGAGCAACAAGCATTGCAATGTTTTCTTCCATATAAACCTTTTTTTTCAAAATTCCCTGTCGGATCTGAATCTCGTCAACCGCTCTTCCAATCACAATGACTGCTCCTCTCATGATGACCATCGCGACCATTACTGAAATTCCTCTGAAAGAATAAAGAAGCGTCGTTGTAGGAATAACCACTGCGGTACATATTCCCGATGCAATTATGTATGGAAGTTCAGATGGAATTGTCATCCCTATAAATTTAATTTTTTTTACCGAGTCTATTTTATACCACTTAAACAAAAGAACAACGCCTGTTGCTATAACAGCTCCTCCCGCTGTGTTATAGACGAGATATTCCATTCCGTGAAGTCCGGGATATCCTTCTCCAGTCGAAAGAAAATATTTTACAGCTACACCGGTAATCACATAAAAAAAGAAATATCCGAAGCAAAGCTGAAGAAGACGTGATGTAGAGCCCGAATTATTAATTTTTCCAGACAAAATGTTCTCCTTGAAAGATAATTAGAAAAAATCCCTATTTCGGCTGACAGGCAACAAAAGTGGCATCAGTAATGTCTCCTCCATAAACCGGAGCTGCTGCAAGACTGTAAATACTTATGTTGGAACCGCTTATAATAAAACTTCCTGCATCTCCGGCTGCAGTGTTAAATGCAGAGATGTTAACGGTTCCTACTCCGAATCCATGCCGGCAGACAATATCTCCGGAAGCATCAACCTCAATGACGAAAAGTTGGAGAGAATCACCTGATGTAAGCCCGATCTTGTTCGTTCCTACAACTATTTTTGAAGGGTTTCCGAAAATATAGGCGACAGGATTTGTTAGTGCTGTTCTATTATAGTCCTGAAAAGCCATGAATGAAGCCGGATCAGATCCTGCAGCGGCAGTATATTTAGCATAAGAAAAAACATCGGAAGCTCCATCAGTATTAACTATCGGAATTGACCCGACATTTCCAGTAATAAAAGCTGACATTAGCACCATGTTGCTCATTATGCTTTCTTCAGTAGTTATAATATATGTAAAATTTCCGTTGATATTTGCGGAGCCGTAAGGAATAGAATAATTTGGATCCCCGGCGAAACCGCATACCTCAGCTTCTGTTTTACATTTGTTGTAAATATCCAGATATGTTGTTGATGATGCTCCTTCTGCACAATCTTCATATGCCTGATATTCAGTTTTCCCCTTTGCTGTTCCATTTTCATAACAGGTGGTTGCACAAGAACTGTCAGAACAAGCTTTTATGCAGTCTGCAATTGCCACACAGTCAGGAGACCTGTGATCAACTGCTGTATCACCTGTGTTTCCTGTATCACCTGTATTGCCTGTATTGCCGGTATTTCCTGTATCACCTGTATTGCCGGTATTTCCTGTGTCACCGGTATCGCCTGTGTTTCCAGTGTTTCCAGTATCACCTGTATTGCCGGTATTTCCAGTGTTGCCGGTATCACCTGTGTTTCCAGTGTTTCCAGTGTTGCCGGTATTACCTGAGTCACCGGTATTTCCGCTGTTACCCGAATCTCCCGAATTTCCTGAATCGCCTGAGTCACCGGTATCTTTACAGGAAGGTCCTGTTGCAAGCACACGGCAGAATTCCCCGAAATTAAGATTACAGTTCTTTTTAACAACGAAAACCCCTGTCTGGCATACCAGAATTGCTGATCCGTCACCGTTGCATACTTCAAGTCCTTCTGTCGAACATGATGTTCCGGCAACATATCCACTTTCAGGATCATCGGACGAACAGTTTGAAATTAAAAATAATACCGCAAGTGCCGTTAAAATAAAAAGCAGGCTTTTTTTCATGGTAACCCCCGTAAAATCACACACATCGCTATAATGATAAGTATTTACAGTATTATGTCAAGAAGCCGGAGTCTGTTTTTCTGGTTCAGGGCTGAACGAATCAAGCATCGATTTTATTGTTTCCGGAGGAAGTTTGAAATGAAGTCCGAGCGGAGTTTCAATAAGTTCCTGCGGGTAGAATTCCCGTATTCCTTTGAAATTCATTTTTGAATCAAGCAGTACTGCTCTGCTTTTTTTTCCGGTCTCCTTGAAAACATCTATTGAACATGCCAGCATATTCTTTCCGGCAACTCTGACAACCGTTCCGGGAGGGAAAATCCCAAGTGCCGAAAACAGTGCTTTTGATGTAACTGACGCAAAACATTTCATTTCCGCCATTTTAAAAATCTGCTCTATCGCATCAGTTCTTTTCATCGGCACACCTTTTCTTGAAGGCCACCATCTTGTTACAAGGTCATAGTAATCACAGACTTTAATTATTTCACCAAGCGGAGTTGACATGACAGGCTTTTCCGGTGGAACAGGTTCTCCTGCAAAGGTGTATGTTGAATGATGAAGCCCTGAAGTAATAGCGGCCTCCATCATTGCAAAGTTCAATGAATTAAGTCTGCTCAGTACGGCAAAACCATCCTGTGAATGTTCCACTGTTTCGCCCCTGCACCTTTCAGGGATGCCGATATCGTGAAAATATGCCGCAGTTCCGATCCTTGTCAACAGTCCTCTTTCAATACCGAGCTGTATTCCTGCGGCAATGCTCAGGATTGTCGTGTTTGCAAGGTGGGTTGCAATGAATTTGCCGCTTAAGCTGTTAATTGATGCAAGAACAAGAAGATGTGCCTCCTGTGAATCAGTTGATCCGTCTGACATTAGATCTATGACATTCTGGACATTTCTTATCGCCTTTCTAAGAGGTATCGGCCTGTTCTCTTTAATTTTGGATTTGAAAAGAGCATGGTCGGTTATGAGATTTCTGTAACTGAGACGGGCAAGCTGACTTTTGTCCAGAATGCTGAAATCCTCTTCATCATCGGCACTGTCACGCCTGGTTATCGCAACCCTTATGTTTTTCTGACGGAAAAGTTTCTCAAGGTGGTCAAATACTGCATCAGGGCCGGGATTCTTTTTGAGGACTTCATGTCCGGTAGAGACAAGATCGACAAGCTCTTTCGGTCTGAGATCGGCCGGAAATGTCATCGATGCGATCTGAAGTTCCATGAAAAAGTTCTGAAGGTCGTCAAGAGATATCTGTGACGATTTTTTCTTTTTCACCCTTGTGTCGTTTATGAGAAAATCATTCCCGTTATATTCAAGACAGAACAAAGACTCTGAAATGAAAAAGAATTTAAATATTTCAAAGAATTTCACGATAACTTTTTCCACTGTGTCGTTCTCGGCACCATACATCCGGAGTGCCTTTATGATCGAATTGAATGCAACGGTAAAATCATTCATCCTGAGCCGTTCAAGACGCTCAGAATTTTCAAAGAAATCTGAAGAGATTACATTTTTTTCTTCGCTCATAGATATTTCGCCGCCATTTTATTTATCATGTTCACCGTCTCTTTGTTTCCGGAAGAGAGCCCTTTTTTAAAGAAATTAACTACCGCAGGTTCTTCAATATAGATGACCAGTGATCTGAAAACAGTATCCTTGATCTCTGTTACGGCTTTATTAAAAAGTCCGCCGCTCATTGAAAAAAGTGCAGAGATCACCGGCATAACATCATGAAAAGTCTCAGGTTTATATAACTTACAGAAATGTTTAAGATCATCATTTTTCATTTTTGAAATAATTGAAAGATCAGACGCTCTGGCAATAAATTTTGAAAACGGTGTAAGTGTCGGAGCTGCGGCAATTGCAGCCACAGCCTTGTTTTTCATTTCCATGTCTTCAGAAAAAAGAAGATTTGCCAGAAGGTCGTACATATCCTCCCTTCTTGTTGTTATAATAAGTTTGAGATATTCATCAACTTCATCATTTTCCAGTTTTTTAAGGTTGTGGACCTGAAAAGCCCTGTTTATGATGGTTTTGACCTTCGGCTCCTTAAGTTCAAGAACTTTGCTGAATGAAATCGCTCTGATCTCTCTCTCGTTTGAAAAGACCGCTTTTTCAAGTGCAGGCATCGCTTCTTCGATAGAGAACTCCATTAAAAGTGCAAGTGCTTCTATCCGTGCCTGTTTCTGAGGATGGGAAAGAGCGCTTCTTATTGCTGTTACGATACGGCTGTCCTTTTTATCTTTCATCAGCGAAAGGGCGTTTCTTACTATTTTCCAGTCTTCGTGTTTAGTAAGTGACAGCAGTTCTTCCGAAATTGAAATGAATTTTGCAAAGCTCGCTATCATCGCAACCCTTATTTCAGCAGATTCAATGCCGTTTATCTTGGAAAGGAGATATTCCACACGGGTCGAAGGGACCATTTCGAGGATCTCTCCGATCGCTTCAAGTTCATCAGCAGGGAGATCTTCAACGGTTGAAAATACATCATCAAGAAATTCAGTGTCATCAAGTGAAGAGAACCCTTCCCTTATTTTCTTTGAATATTCAGGTTGTTCTGTTTCAAGTTTCGCGGCGATCATTTTCAGTGTTTTTATGAAAATAACAGCCCCTTTGACAGATCCGAAAAGGAGGAGCTTTTCCCAAAGTGATGCAGCTGTTTCAAGCAGTTCAAGTCCCGCTTTGCTTCCCTGACTCAGCATCAGACGGCTTGATAGCTCACGCAGGAACCTGTTGACGACGAATCCGTCACTGTTATTTTTGAGTGCTTCGTCGAACTTGAACATCTCCATTTTGCCGACAGAATGGTTCTCAATTCTTTTGTTAAGCTGTTCCTTCCTCACATTAAGGTCTATCTCATCATTTTCCTTGAATATCAGCGTTGAGTATTTTTCAAAATCATCATGGTCGAAACCGGCTCCGGTCGCAGATTCTTCCGGAGAATCACCGTCATCGCCTTCTCCATCCTCGCCGCCGTCACCGACATCGTCAAGCCCTTCTCCGTATGAAAGTTCCTCTATCATGAAGGGGGAAAATGGGTTTTCTTCGGCAACTACCAGATTTTCCTTTATCAACTCATCTTCCGTTATATACCCGATGTTGGGGAAGTTGTGATCCCAAAGAAGTGTGGCAAGGTCATAGTCTTCATTCGCAAAAAGTGTACACTGGGCAAGAACATTGAAAAGTTCCGTAATTTCCTCTTTTGTGGTCCCTTTCTGAAAAAAGATCTCTCTAAGTCCGTCGTTATAGAGAAAAAAAACTATCTCTTTATCTTTTTCACTTGTATCAATAATCTTTTTACCGATCATGAACCCTTTTGTGGATATTCTCAGTGAAATTGAAGGCATGCCTGAAAGTATCTGATCAAGCTTCGCCTTGAACTGTTCAGCGAACCTTGTGAAAGCCGGATTGCTTCTGGGATAGAGTTTGTAACCCCTTATAACCTTTCCGAAAAGTCCTGCAAGTTCTTTTGATGAACGGAGCAGTTCAACATCGCCTGCCAGCCTTTCAGAATTATCGTTGAAAAAGTCGAATACTTCCCTTTTTTTCTGTGAAGCATTTGCCATTATTTTGAACAACTCCTAAACTTTTCTGGCCGATAATACCAGATTCACAGCAAATCTCAAAAATTTTTACTTGAAATAAGTGAATCCTTAAATAAATTGTTGCAGTATTTGTTTTAAAGGAGGATTTTATGCTGAGTCTGATCTTTTCACTGCTGATAGCGGTGGCGGCGGGGCTGACAACCGGTTATCTCATCAATTACGGTTTCGGAATATTCATCGGTCTTTTCGCAGGAATGGGAATGTTCATCTTCTTTACCAGGTTCTATTCCAAAAAACTTCAGGATGTTTTCATCGAAGCGAACACATTCATTCAGAAACAGCAGTTTGACAAAGCGATCTCGATCCTCAGGAGCGGCTATAAATACAACAATCACGCCTTTCTTGTCAAAGCCCAGATCGACAGTCAGATAGGGATAATACTCTACACCCAGAAGAAATTCGGAGAGGCGTACAAACATCTTCAGAATTCAAATCCGAGAATAATGATGGGATATCTGATGCTCATCATCGGGCACATCAAGAACAACAAGACAAAGAATATTGACCGCGACATAGATCTTCTGCTCAAATTCAACAAAAAGGATCCTTTCGCATATTCCGCAGTTGCATATCTTTATGAAGAAGAACTCAATGACAGAGACAAAGCTCATTCAATCCTGAATAAAGCGGCAAAAGTCATGCCTGACAATCAGAAGATACAGGAGCATCTCATCTCCCTGCAGAACAACAAACCTTTTAAGATGGAAAAATACGGGGAAATGTGGTATCAGCTCATGCTTGACAGAAAAGGGATCACCCGCCTTCAGAACAAGATGATCAAAGACCAGCAGAAAAGCATGAAAGTAAAATCCAGAATCAGATAAACTATTTAGGAAATATCATATGCACAACTTAATCAGAAACGATAACATCAGGAATGTTGCGATCATCGCCCATGTCGATCACGGTAAAACCACACTTGTTGACGCAATGTTCAGGCAGAGCGGAGTGTTCAGAGAAGGTGAAATAGTAAACGAAAGGATCATGGACAACATGGACCTTGAAAGAGAACGGGGAATAACTATCGCCGCCAAGAACTGTTCAATAAAATGGAAAGGGGTTAAAATAAATATCATTGATACCCCGGGACATGCCGATTTCGGCGGAGAGGTTGAAAGAGCACTTTCAATGGCGGATGGTGCAATTCTTCTTGTTGATGCGTCGGAAGGGCCGCTCCCTCAGACAAGGTTCGTTTTGAGAAAAGCTCTCGAAGCTAAACTTCAGATAATGGTGATAATTAACAAGATCGACAGAAAAGATGCAAGACCTGTTGAAGTTCTTGATGAAATATACAATCTTTTCATAGACTTAGGTGCCGAAGAAGATCAGCTTGACTTTCCGATACTGTATGCTATCGGAAGAGACGGCGTTGCTCAGAAGAAACTTGATGAAAAAGGGGAGAACCTTCACATCCTGATGGATATGATCGTTTCTGAAATGAAAGGGCCTGAGTACGATCCGCAGAAACCTTTCCAGATGCTTGTCACAGATTTGAGTTATAATGATTATATGGGCCGTCTTGCCATCGGCAAAATCATTAACGGCAGTGTTACCTGCAACAAAACTCTCGTATGCATCAAGGAAAACGGTCAGCATCAGCGGCTGAAAGTCTCAAAGCTTCAATCTTATGAAGGTGTTAAGCTTACTGAGACTTCCGAGGCGACACCCGGGGATATAATAATTCTTGCCGGCATTGAAGATGTCCACATAGGTGATACTGTTGCAACAATAGAAGAACCTGTTGCACTTAGAAGGATAAAAGTTGATGAACCGACTGTCAGCATGATATTCACAATAAACAACGGACCTCTTGCCGGTCGTGAAGGTAAATATGTTCAGCTCAGAAAGATAAAGGAACGGCTTCACAAGGAAACTCTGATGAATGTCTCTATCCGTCTTGAAGAGCCTCCTCAGAACGATCATGTCATCGTAAAAGGGAGAGGCGAACTTCAGATGGCGATCATTATAGAGCAGATGAGGCGTGAAGGATTTGAGCTTTGTGTAGGAAGACCGACTGTAATTTTTAAAGAGATCGACGGTAAAATCCACGAACCGGTCGAACATGTCTATATCGAATGCCACGAAATGTTCACAGGGGTTGTAACAGAAAAACTTTCGATCAGAAAAGGACGGATGCTCAACCTTGTCAATTCAAGCTCAGAAAGGGCATTTATGGAATTTTCTGTTCCGTCAAGAGGGCTTATCGGATATCGCGACCAGTTCCTTACCGACACAAAAGGGACCGGAACCCTCAACTCAATTTTTGAAGGATATGAAGAGTACCGTGGTAATTTTCCAGTAAGATTCACAGGTTCGATAGTTGCAGACCGTCAAGGCGAAGCTGTTGCATATGCACTTTTCAACCTTGAACCCAGAGGCGAGCTTTTCATAACTCCCGGAATGCCTGTGTATGAAGGGATGATAATCGGTGAACATTCAAAAGACCTTGATATTGATGTCAATCCCTGCAAAGCGAAAAAACTTACAAATATGAGAGCGTCGGGCAAAGATGATGCAGTAACGCTCACTCCGGTAAGGCCGATGACCCTTGAAAAAGCAATACATTTTATTAATGATGACGAACTTGTCGAGATCACCCCTTCATCATTGCGGCTGAGAAAAGCTGTTCTTTCTGCAACGATAAGGCACACACTAAGAAAGAAAGACGATAAGTGACATGAATCAGTTTTTTATCACAGGAATTGACACCGGTATAGGAAAAACGGTCGTAACCGGTCTGATCGCAAAGTATTTTCTCTCAATCGGCAAAAAAGCAACGACCATGAAACCTGTTCAGACTGGATGCACCGGAATTGCTGAAGACATTCTTGTACATAGATCAATAATGGGCATTGAACCAGACCGTTTTGACATCGAGGGGATCACGGCCCCTTTTGTTTTTAAATATCCTGCGAGCCCACATCTTTCCGCTGAGCTTGAGGGTCGTGAAATAGATGTCAGATTAATAGATAAGTCATTGAAAATACTCATCGAAGACTTTGAAAAAGTGCTCATCGAAGGGGCTGGTGGAATTTATGTGCCGATCACAAGAGATTATACAACACTTGATTTCATTGCCTCTAGATCCATTCCGACAATAGTGGTTTCTTCACCAAAGCTCGGAAGCATAAATCACACAATGATGACACTCGAAATGTTAAAAAGCAGGAATATTCCTGTTGCCGCACTTGTTTACAACATGTATCCAGCGGAAAAAGTTGAAATTGCGAATGATTCCATCAATGTAATAAAGCACTTTTCAAACAAACTCGGGATTGAATTCCCAGTTTTCATAACACCCTTTATTGATGAGAAAACCGACATCACAGTTGATTTTGAAGGACTGAAGTAAGGTGATCTAGTCCAGTTTTCCCGTATATTTATTAACATATTTCAGGCAGATACCCATTTTGCAGGCAGTGACTAAAAATCTAATATTGCAAAAATGGATTTTTTTTTACTCTTTCTTCTTAATTAATTATAATCCTTATCGTTGTACACTTCTTAGGAGACGCTAATGTACAGATTCATAAGTTTCATCGGTATTGCAGTTTTCATTGCTATTGCGTGGGGTTTGAGTGAAAACAGAAAAAAGGTTGATTTCAGGATTGTCATAAACGGGCTTCTCATTCAGTTCGCTTTTGCCCTTTTCATTTTGAAAACTCCTCCGGGGAAAATGATATTTAATTTTCTCAACAAGATCTTTTCAAAGATGATAGATTTCACCAATGCCGGTTCTGAATTTGTCTTCGGCGGACTTCTTAAAGAGTTCTCTTTTGCTTTCTCAATTCTGCCGACAATAATCTTTTTCTCTTCATTTTTCGCTGTGTTATACTATTTTGGAATTTTGCAGTTCTTTGTGAAAATCTTTGCATGGATGCTTGCAAAGGTTCTTAAAACAAGCGGTGCCGAGAGTCTTTCAGCAGCGGCAAATATTTTCATGGGTCAGACGGAAGCCCCATTGATGGTCAAGCCATACATTGAAAAGATGACCCGAAGCGAGCTGATGTGCCTTATGACAGGAGGACTTGCAACGGTTGCCGGCGGAGTTCTCGCGGCTTATGTAAACATGGGAATAAACGCAGGACACCTTATCGCGGCAAGCGTAATGAGTGCTCCCGCCGCAATAATTGTTGCAAAAATAATGGTCCCCGAAACTGAAAAACCTCTTACATCGAGCATAACAGGAATAAAGATCGAAGTGACCGACCGGAATGCACTTGATGCCGCCGCCCGCGGAGCAGGTGAAGGAGTGTATCTTGCAATAAATGTTGCCGCAATGCTTATTGCCTTCATCGCTTTTGTCGCCCTTTTCAACTATGTTTTCAATATGTTCGGCACATCTCTGGAAGGAATTTTCGGAGTGATATTTAAGCCCTTTGCGTTTCTGATGGGCGTTCCGTGGGAGGAAACTTCTCAAGTCGGTTCCCTTCTTGGCGAAAAGACCGTTCTTAATGAATTCATCGCTTATGATTCGCTTGCAAAAATGAATAAAGATGCCGCAACTGCACTTTCAGAAAGAAGCACCGTCATTGCAACTTATGCCCTCTGCGGATTTGCAAATTTCGGTTCAATTGCCATACTTCTTGGCGGCATCGGCACAATGGCTCCATCAAGAAGAGGAGAACTCGCATCACTTGGCATCAAAGCACTCATCGGCGGAACCATCGCCTGCTTCATCACTGCAAATATCGCCGGAATACTTATCTGATTTAATTACACTTTCGATTCAGGACAGATCTTGTTCAGTGGACATTTATCACATTCATGTTTCATTGGGCGGCAGATGGTTTGCCCGAGCGTGACGATGTGCTGATTGAGTTCTTTCCAGTATTTTTTCGGGAGTACTTTTTTGAGTTCTTCTCTTGTTTTTTCGGGCACATCGGTTTTAACGAGGTTCCACATGTTTGAAATGCGGTGAACATGAGTGTCAACGCAGATGTCGTAACCGTCAAATGCTTTGATGAAAACAAGTGATGCCGTTTTTATGCCAATTCCTGGAAGAGTTATGAGTTCTTCAACAGTTTCAGGCACTTGACCTTTGTATTTTTGAATAATTATTAAAGCCAGTTTATGCAGATTTTCCGCTTTGACTTTATAAAATCCAACCGGATATATAAGTTCTCTTAACTTTTCCACAGTCAGTTTTGCCGTCTTTTGCGGAGTGTCTGCAACACTGAAAAGTTTTACGGAAGAACTTGCCGTGACACTGTCTTTAGTTCTGGCTGAAAGCATTGTCGAAACAAGTATTTTCCACGGATTTTCGCCACCCGCAGCCATAAGATCTATTATCGGAACATGCCCGATCGTCTGAGCCCAGATTGAGAGCAGTTTAAAAGCCTTGTCAACCGGAATTGTCTGTTTTTCCACCTTGTTTTCCCTCATTTTTCAAATTTCTAAAGCAGATTTCTTATATTTTCCACTGCGTATAGAGGAATGACTAAAATATTCTGATATGTGCTGAACTGTTCTCCGGCAATTCTTATTCCGGTTTGGAAATCCCGTTCTTTTAAAAAAAGCTGCATGCTCTGCATACTTCCTCTTTTTGATGCTTTTACTTCTATCGGAAATATTTTTCCGTTATGTTCGATAACATAATCAACTTCAGCATTGCTTCCTTTTTCCTCTCTTTGCCAATAAAAACTATCGGGCTTTATATGACTTGGAAATGTCTGCATCAACATAAGACCAACATAAATTTCGGTCAACGCCCCTTTATTCACAAGCTCTCTATCATCCGCCACAAGAAAACCGGGAATGTCAAGACCCATCAGTCGTTGATAGACACCTGTATCAAACGGAAGAACTTTGAATTTATTAGGTTTTATCTGAGCTTTCAACGGGATACCGCGACTTGATGAATGAAAGACTTTTATTGCCAGTCCCGCCCTGTTTAAAAGTTCAAGTGCAGTTGAAAAACCTGTTGTGGAACCATCACCGACAGCATTATAAACAAACTTTGATCCTGCCTGAAAAGCTGTGGCATTGAATGTCAATTCAATTTTCTCTGTTGCAATTCTTGTCTTATATTTTGCAAAATCATCCCGGAATGTGAGTATAAGTTCATCTATCATTTTCTGAGAAACGACCGTGTTTCCAGTTCGGGCATAATTGTCCACCACCTCCGGCAGCCCCCCGAGAACCAGATACGCTCTTAACAGCTTCATTGCTTTATCGTGCAACGGCTCAGAAAGAGGGTTTTTAAAGCCGGCATTCTCTACGGCCGTTCTTAAAAGCTGATTTCCCGTTGCATCAAGAAATTCAAAAAATGAAACTGGGTGCATGAACATTGAAGAAATTCTTCCCACTCCGAAAGATGGAATTTCAGACAATGCAAATTCAAGTAGAGATCCGGCGGCAATAACAGCAAGCT
Source organism: uncultured Spirochaetales bacterium (assembly GCA_964630905.1). Lineage (GTDB taxonomy): Bacteria > UBP6 > UBA1177 > UBA1177 > UBA1177 > JAGOEX01. The sequence continues at coordinate 73,000 of CAZVWR010000013.1, forward strand.
CCGGCATTTTTTCATAAAAAAACCTTAACGATCTTAATGCATCGGGGCATGCCTGAATTTCATCAAAGAACAAAAGTGTCTGTCCTGGAACAATTGATTGACCTGTATATTGAGATAGCTGATCAACAATGTTCTGAGGGGTTAGAGATGAACTGAAAAAAACAGATGCTTCACGATTTTCTTCAAAATTTATTTCAACAAAGTTCTTAAACTCTTTTCCCAGATTTCTTACCGAATGTGTTTTTCCAACTTGCCTTGCACCCCTTAAAAGAAGCGGTTTTCTTGTTTTCTGCACCGCCCATTTTTTGAGATCTGAATAAACTTTTCTCTCCAAAGCAATCTCCCTCAATAATTTTTGACCTTACCACCTTATCTTCAAAAAAGTCAAGGCGTATCATACGGCTATCTTTAAAAAAGTCAAGGCGTATCATACGGCTATCTTTAAAAAAGTCGGGGCGTATTTACCACTTGATATTTTACCATTTTTCAAATAAAGTGTTGTAACTTAACCGTTTTTTTGGGGGAAAAGTTCATGAAAAAAGCGTTGATTTTTATTTTTCTTGCGGTTTTTGCGTTTTACGGTTGTGAAAACACTAAAAAAACTGCCAATGACAAGGAGACTGCTGATGACTTTTCCGACGACTTGTCCGACGAAGCCTTGGCGGAGTCGGATGTAAATGAAACAACTGATGATGAGACTGATGATGAGATTGTTGAATCTTATGAAACAGTTACGATTGATAATGGAATGATTAAAGGGGTTGCGGCAAATGGTGTGATCAGCTACAAAGGAATCCCTTACGCCCTGCCTCCTGTGGGTGAACTCAGATGGAGTGCACCGGTAAAAAGTGAACCGTGGGATGGAACACTTGATGCAGCCGATTATTCAAAAGCCTGCCCTCAATCAGTGCCGGTAGCGGCAGGATATATTCCTCCATGGGATGAAGACTGCCTTTATCTTAATGTCTTCAGACCTGACACCGTTGAAAAAGATCTTCCGGTTATGGTTTTCGTTCATGGCGGCGGATATGTCAACGGTGCGGCATCATTAGCAACTTATGAAGGTTCATGGCTTGCATCTCAGGGAATCGTACTTGTAACTATCAATTATCGTCTCGGACAGTTCGGATTCCTTGCTGTTCCTGATACTGAAATTGTCGGCAATTTCGGAACAATGGATCAGATAGCCGCTCTTGAATGGGTTAAAGAGAACATTTCCTCTTTCGGCGGAAACAGTGAAAATGTCACCATATTCGGTGAATCGGCAGGGGGACTGTCGGTCGGTACAATGATCGCACTCCGCCCTGATCTTTTCAAAAGAGCTGTAATTCAAAGTGCTACAATTTCATGGGGAGACGCAATGAAAAAAGAGGACGCCGATGATCAGGGCACCCGTTATGTCGAGGCGGCTGGTTGCAAAGATGCTGAAAACATTGAAAAATGTCTTAAAGATCTGACGGCAACTGAAGTTCTTAATACTCTTGAAAGCGGCATTTTTGATGCTCAGTCAGAAAGCTACGGACCTCATGTTGACGGCGAGCTTTTTATTGATGTTCCTTACAAAATGGCGATCGCAGGTGACGGAAAAAAAATCCCTCTCATAATCGGGACAAATAGTGATGAAGGAACTGCCTTCACGATTGCATACAAAAATTATATCCAGACCGAGAAACAGTATGAAGATCTTGTGAAACAGCAGTTCGGGCTTATCGCAACACAGGTGCTCGCTGAATATCCCGCATCAGACTATGAATCACCATGGCATGCCTATACCGATATTTTTGCAGACCTTTATTTCAATTGCTCATCCATTCTCATGGCACGTGATTTTGCCAAATATAACAAAGAGATACGCTATTACAGATTTTCAAAGGTTCCCGATTACGGCGTTTCTACAGGACTTGGATGTTTTCACGGAGCTGAACTTGGATATCTTTTCAACACATGGGCTAATAACTATAAAGAAAGTGAAGCAGGATATGATGAGACAGTTGAGAACATAAGCGGTCTCTGGCTTAAATTCGCAGCAGACGGAACACTTGATGACTGGCCCGTGTATGACAGTGATGAAAAATATCTTAACATTTCTGATACTCTTGTTGAAGAAGCACAACTTGAAAAGAAAAACTGCGATTTCTGGTCCACCTGGTATAAACCTTAAAGATGTCCTATGTCGAAACGCTATCCGACGATGCTTTCACCACCTATTCTTACGATCATGGCGGAAACCTTCTCAAAGTAATTCTTCCAAATAATGATGAAATACGATATACTTCAGACGCACTCAATCGTAGGATAGCGAAGATGAAAAATGGAAACTACGAATACAAACTTCTTTACAGCGGGCAGCTCTCACCAAAAAATAGGGATCAGGGCAGCAAAATTATATAAATATTTTGATCAAATATAGCATAACATATTAATTTAACTCTTAAATCATCTTGTTTCTAACTTGTTTACAATTTCTTATCCAATTTCTTGCAAATATAATTTAATTATTGCATAATCAACTGCGTATTAGAATTTTTAGTTGTGAATTGTTTGATTTTTGATTATAAAGCGGAATGATCTTTAAAAATAAAACTTTTTTGAGGTTGCCATGACTAAAGAAACAGCAATTAAAATCTTTGAGCAGAAAAAAGTGCGTTCAGTGTGGAATGAAGAAAAACAGTGCTGGTATTTTTCAATTGTGGATGTTGTTGGAATATTAAGTGAAACTGAAAACCCTAGAAGATATTGGAGCGATCTTAAAAGAAAGCTGAAATCTGAAGGGATGAATGAACTGTACGAAATTATCGTACAGTTGAAAATACCTTCTGAAGACGGCAAGTTAAGACAAACCGACTGTGCTGACACACAGGGAATTTTGCGTATTATCCAATCCATTCCTTCTCCCAAAGCTGAACCATTCAAAAGATGGCTGGCAAAAGTCGGCTATGAACGGCTTGAAGAGATCGAAAATCCGGAATTAGCAGCTGCCAGAATGCGTGAAATTTACCGTCAGAAAGGTTATTCTGAAAGCTGGATTGAAAAACGGATGCGCGGAATTGCAGTAAGAGACGAACTTACTGAAGAATGGAAGCAGCGTGGAGTAAAAGAGCAAAAGGAATATGCTATTCTGACAGCAGAGATCAGCAAGGCAACATTCGGAATGACACCTTCTGAATATAAGGACTTCAAATCATTGACTGATCCGAAAGATAATCTCCGCGATCACATGACAGATCTTGAACTTATTTTTACCATGCTCGGGGAAGCATCAACTACTGAAATTGCCAGAAATAAGGATGCAGAAGGTTTTAAAGAAAATGAAAAAGCTGCAAAAGAAGGTGGCAAAATAGCCGGAGATGCAAGATTCGCACTCGAAAAAAAGACAAAAGTAAAAGTTTCCACAAAAGAAAACTACAAAGAAATTCCAGAACATAAGAGAAAAGCTCTGAGCAACAGAAAAAAATAGTCCAGTTCGGATTTTCCAAAATTGAATGGATACTCTGATCGAAAAAAGCTCAGCTTAAAAAGAAAAACTGCGATTTCTGGGCTACCTGGTATAAGCCTTAAAAATCTTTTAGAAACTCTTTCAGTTTTTCCCCGTACTTTGACCCTTTTCTATAAAAAACCGCAGGCTTTCCAAGAGGTGCGGAAACTGTCACATAGATTCCTGTTTCATTAATATATTCCAGATCGCTCCACAGATGAACCCATTCACCTTCAGGAAGATAAATCTCAATTTCATTTTTACCCGGATCAAGAACAGGAGCGATCATAAAATCACTTCCCAGCATAAACTGGTATTCGAGTTTGAACACTTCAGCATCAGATTCATAGTGAAACATCGGATGCCTTACGACAGGATATCCAAAATTCTGAGCTTCAAGCATCAACTCTTTTCTATAATCTTTCAACTCTTTGAAAATATTAGCAAACTTTCCAAAAAAACTGAGCAGTTCATCGTCGCTGTAAACCTGAACACCGCCCGAATCAGGATTGTTTCCCTCATGAGTTCTGAAAAGAGCGGTGAACGCATTCATTTCCATCCATCTCATCAGAAGTTCCTTAGATCTTTTTATGGTTATCACAGGATAGCTTACCGACATATATCCGCCGGTGTCGCTGTGATTAAGCGAATATCCCGATAATCCGCTGCTTAAAAGTCCTGTCACCGCAGTTTTTATCCCATCTCTATCATCCCATGAAACAACCTGATCTCCAAGCCAGAAAAG
>CAZVWR010000014.1:0-59907 GCA_964630905.1 uncultured Spirochaetales bacterium
CGTTTCAGTGTTTTTCTTTTCAGGAAAAAGTGAATAATAAGCTTGAGTTACAGCATCAAGATTCTCTTTTCTCAAATTGTGGATTCTATTATCAAAGAAATTTATGTGAAGAATATTCTTCCTTGAAACACCTGAATTTATAAGTTTTTGAATTAATTGAAAACCGAATGTCGATTTTCCGCTTCTTCGCACTCCGATACAAACAGTCGCTTTTCCTTTCAAAAATGAAACTTTTATATCTCTTTCAACACCTGTATAAAACTCTCTTTCCTGTGCATCGACAATCATTTCTTTTAAAATATCCAGCATCTTTGCCCTCACTATTTGAACAGAACTGGAAATAATTATTACCAGATTTCACATAAACTGGCAAGAAATTTTACCAGTTTGTCGTTTTTTATGAATTGCTCAAAAGAATTTTTTAGAAAAACTACTCTTCAGAAAAAGAATCCTTGCCTACTCCGCATACCGGGCAGAGCCAGTCTTCAGGAAGGTCTTCGAAAGCTACACCGGGAGCTATTCCGCCATCTGCATCGCCAACAGCCGGATCATAAACATAACCGCATACATCACAAACATACTTTTTCATGATTTCCTCTCACTTGATCTTGTTGATAATTTTATTTCCTACTTCGACACCTAAATTAAAACAATCAGTCACAACCTTTTCATCAGGTTGGTATTTTGAATTTACTGCTCCGGCAATTTCACAACCCATATCGGTAAGATATTGTTTTATCTGAGGAACTCCCTCTCCACTCCATCCGTATGAGCCGAAAGCCGCACCGAACGGAGTCTGGAATTTCAGACCCTTAAGATAGGTCAGAACATCGGCTACGGACGGAAAAAGGTTGTTGTTGAGTGTCGGAGTTCCGACAATCACCGCAGTCGCTTCGAGCATTTCAGTTGCCACATCGCTTCTGCTGGCTGACTGGAGCGGAAGCACTTTTACACTCACACCGGTACTTAAAAGACCGTCTTCAATGTGTCTTGCCATTTTTTCAGTTGCATGCCACATCGTATCATAGATTATGACCGCTTTTCTTGATGTCTCCCTTGACGACCATCTTTGATAAAGTCCCAGTACTTTTGAGAAGTTATCCATATTTCTCCACACAGGACCATGATCGGGAGCAACTATCTTGAACGAAAAACCCGATGTTTGAACTTTTTTAAACAGACCCTGAACAAAACTGCTGTAAAGAGTAATGATATTGGCATAATATTCCGCTGACATTTCGCTGAGTTTTGTCCACGGAATTTCATCATCAAACCTCTCGGAAGAGGCATAATGCATTCCGAACGCATCCTGACTGAAAAGCACTTCTTCTTCAACAAGATAGGTGAACATGCTGTCAGGCCAGTGAAGCATTCTAGTTTCCATGAATTTCAGCGTTCTGTTGCCAAGCGACAATTCTCCTCCATCATCCACAGCAGTTATTTCAACGCCCATATCACCGAAATGGGCAAGAAGTGCCTTTACACCGTTTTTTGAGGCAAACACTTTCTGCGGTTTAACTGCCTTGATTATCTCAGGAATTGTCCCGCTGTGATCAGGCTCCGAATGGTTGGAGATAATGTAATCTATTCTTTGCGGATCTACAACAGATGCAACCCTTTCGAGCAGTTCTTTTTCAAAACCGTTCTTTACCCCGTCAATAAGCGTGATCTTGTCAGCCATTATCAGAAAGGCGTTGTAGGTTGTGCCGCTTTTTGTGGAGTATCCATGGAAATATCTTACACCCCAGTCGACAGCACCGACCCAGTAAACAGAATCAGTTATCTTTACTGCTTTGAAATTACTAGACATTTACTGCTCCGTTACTGTGCCGCAGGGGGAGTAAATACTCTCGCTGCAAGCTCCTTATCAAGCATATAGACACCGTGAGGAGCCTCTTTCATAAGAGTAAGCTTTTTAATTACAGCTTCAACATTTGCCTCCTCCTCAACCTGCTCATCAACATACCAGTTGATGAATGAACGGGTTGCATAGTCATTTTCCTTGATTGCGGCAGTCATGATGTCGTTGATCCTGCCTGTTACTATTTGTTCGTGCTCAAGAGCATGTTCAAAAGCAGCTTTTATGCTTTTCCATGTTTTCGGAGGTTCAGGAATGGCACCAAATGAAGGTTTTCCGCCTCTTTCGACAAGATAGTTATACATTTTCTGCGCATGAAAAAACTCTTCCTGCCACTGAACTTTCATCCAGTTTGCAAATCCCGGAAGGTCAAGACTGTCCATATATGCTCCCATTGCAAGATAGATATATCCTGAATAAATTTCAAAACTCATCTGCTCATTGATCATTTTTTCTATTTTCTTGTTTAACATAATTGATCTCCTTTATTTTTTTGTTGTCCAGTTACCGTGAATGTTGCAATATTCCCTTGCAATGAGCTTTTCACTGTAGGGAACATAAAATTCAGCAACAGGCGGCTCTCCGGGCTTAAGGTATTTTCTCTGGTTGTATTCGCCGTTAATTACCTCGATCCATTCAATAAAATGAGCATCTGTCATTGGATGAAGGGTCGATCCGACTGTTACTTTTACGCCATGTTCAGTTTTTTCAATTATAGGAACATGTTTTTCAGTTGTACTGTCTGCGTTTTTCTCTTCCATCAGTTTCATCGGCTTACCGCAGCATACCAGTTCTCCTCCGCCGACATGGGCAACACCGACTATGTTGCCGCAAATTTCACACTTAAAAATATCTCTTCTTTTCATTTTTCTCTCTCCTACCAATTTGTGTTGTTTACTTCAAAATAACCCTGTGGATGCTCACATGCCGGACATTTTTCAGGAGCACCTTTTCCTTCATGAATATAGCCGCAGTTTATACAGCGCCATTCAACTTTTTCATCTCTTTTAAACGCCTCTCCTTTTTCAATTTCCTTGAGAAGTGCTTTATATCTTTTTTCATGATGTTTCTCAGCATTTGCAATCATTTTATACATTGTTGCAACATCCTTAAAGCCTTCTTCAGTTGCCACTTTTGCAAATTCCTGATAAATATCTGTCCACTCCTCGTGCTCTCCTTCTGCTGCAGCTTTAAGATTTTCTACAGTAGAACCGATAACTCCGGCCGGATACATTGCGGTGATCTCTACCATTCCACCTTCAAGGAATTTGAACATCCTTTTTGCATGTTCCTTTTCCTGATTCGCTGTTTCTTCAAAAATTACAGCTACTTTCTCATAACCGTCCTTTTTTGCCTGTTTAGCCCAGTAGGTGTAACGCATTCTTGCCTGAGATTCACCGGCAAAAGATTTAAGAAGATTCTGCTCAGTTCTGGTTCCTTTAATTGTCATCATTTCCTCCAATTTTAATTGATTAGCAAAAGATTTGATATGTTAAACGTCCTAAATTCAATCATCGGTGGTTTTTATCACATCTCCCTATTAAAGTCAACACTGTCCGAATTAAAAACATTTTAAGTCTCAAATTTTCCAAACAGCAAAAAATATCAGTAATTAAATATAAAGTCAATTATGGGAAATTCAAGCCTCCCTGACCATTTAAATTTGTAAAAGACATTCAAATTAGTAAAATCAATCCGTTAAATTCATTTTGACCATGGAGGCTTGAATGAGAGTATTTTATTCAATTATCATCGTTGTCTGCCTGCTTTTTTCTGCAGGTTGCGGTTCAACCGAGAAAAAGAAAGACCCCACGATGAAAGGGGCCAGAGCTGATTCAGGGATAACTGTCAAAGATGAGAACTTTAAATTTGAAGGGATAAAAAAAGTTATTCTCTACAATGAAATTGACGATGAAGACAGCAACGCCATTCTTTTCGGGATTGCCGCCGCTCTTCAGTCAAAAGGAATTGAAGCTGTAATTGACACAGGAGAATCAATGACTTATGACGGAGAAAGCTTCAGGGTCAGAACTTATAAAAATCTCATGAGTGTATATTTCAACCTCGTAATTCTCAAACCGGGAGGAAAAAAGGGAAATGAAGAGACAATTGCAGAAATAAAAGCAGATTCTATTCCAAAACTTGTTGAAATAACTGTTGATTTCATCTTTCAGAAATAATTCAGACCCGAAAAAGAACTATTTAAGAACTTCTTCGATGATGTTGAGCGCCCAGTCAAGCTCTTCTTTTGTTACGGTCAACGGAGGAGCAAATCTTATGATCCATTCATGTGTCTCTTTTGCAAGAACCCCTTTGTTTTTCATTGCAGTAGTATAAATTCTTGCCTTGCCTGCCTCTTTTTTAAGAACAACTGCATTAAGGAGACCTTTTCCTCTTACTATTTCAACTTTCGGGCTTTTCATGGCAACAAGTCTTTCTCTGAAGTATTTGCCGAGCTCTTCTGATCTCTGTGCAAGATTTTCCTCTTCAAGAACATCAAGAGCCGCAGTTGCAACTGCACATGCGAGGGGATTCCCGCCGAATGTGGAACCGTGTGTTCCTGGAGTGAATACACCCATGATATCTTTATTTGCGGCAACTGCCGAAACAGGCATTATGCCTCCGCCGAGAGCTTTTCCCATTATGATTACATCAGGAACGATCCCTTCGTGCATGAATGCAAATTTCTTTCCTGTTCTGCAGAAACCGGTCTGAACTTCATCACACACAAAAAGGACATTGTGCTTGTCGCATATCTCTCTGATCCCCTTGAGATATCCGTCAAAAGGAACAAAAACACCGGCTTCACCCTGAATAGGTTCAAGCATAACGCCGACAGTATTGGGGGTTATTGCTTCTTCAACAGCCTTAAGATCATTGTAATCAACAATTTTGAAGCCAGGTGTGAAGGGACCGTAATTGTTCTTTGCATCGGGATCGGTTGAAAAAGATACTATTGTTGTCGTTCTGCCGTGGAAATTCTCTTTCATGACTATTATTTCAGCTTTGTCAGCAGGAACTCCTTTCTTTTCGTATCCCCAGCGGCGGGTCATTTTTATTGCGGTTTCAACTGCTTCTGCTCCTGTGTTCATAGGCAGAATCATATCCTTCCCTGTATATTCAGCAAGTTTCTGAGCAAAAAGAGGCCATTTGTCGTTAAAAAACGCACGGCTTGTAAGAGTCAGGATATCCGCCTGATCCTTAAGAGCCTTTACTATTTTAGGATGTCTGTGTCCCTGATTCACTGCACTGTAGGCACTGAGACAGTCCATATATTTTTTCCCTTCCGGATCCCAGACCCAAACACCCTCAGCCTTACAGATGACAACTTCCAGCGGATGGTAGTTGTGCGCACCGTAAGTGTGTTCAATGTGCATAAGCTCAGAACTTGTAAGTTTTTTTTCATTGCAACAGCAACCCATTTTCTCCTCCTTTTTGAATAAAAACAGTAAACCTTAACGAACCGTTACTTATCGATTGTATACAGTTTAAAAAAGGTAAATCAAGGATTTTGAACTATTTCCCTTTACCCTCGTTGAGCTTGTTGAAAGCTTTGAAGGCTTTTTTATGATATTCATTAGTTTGGGGAACAATCTTCATTACTTCACGGAATCTATCCCTTGCAGTTTCAGGATCTTCATCTCTCAATGCACGTCCTTCTATGTAGAGCTCTTTTGCCCTTTCATTTATTGCATCAGCATCATTTTCGTCGAGTTCATTCAGAGACTCGGCAATATGAACAGGACGACCCTGAGGAAGGTTTTTTTCAAGGAAATATACTTCTTCATCTATCATTTTCTTTTCAGCCGCATCATTTATCCTTTTCTGATACATTTTCAGATATGAGAGTGCTTTTCCCCACTCCTGTTTTTCTTTATAAATATAGCCCAGCTGTCTCATCGCAGTTGTGTCATTCTTGTCAGCTCTTAAAGCTTTTCTGTAATATGTTACCGCCTGATCAAGTTTGCCCGACTCATAATATATCCTTGCAAGATGTTTATGGGCGAATTTGTTTCCGGAATTTTCAGCCTTCTTAAAATATTTCATTGCATCATCAACCCTGTTAAGTTGAAGATAGCTTTCACCAATTTCAAGATACGCTTCTTTAATAAGACTGTTGTCTGTTACCTTTCTGAAATATGCAAGAGCACTTCTATAATCATCCAGATTCTTATAGATAATGCCTTTAATAAGCATAAGCTGCTGGTCTGCAGGATCAATCTTTTCCGCTGCCTCTATCTTTTCTATTGCCCCTTTGAAGTCCCCTTTCTTTGCCAGGATCTTTGCATAGAGCATATAGTTATCAAAATTTCTCATGTCGATTACCACTGCGGTATCTATCTCTTTTTCAGCTTCGTTATATTTCTCCATCGCATAATAGATCTTAGCTTTCATATGAAAAACATGTGTGTGCTGATTATTAAGCTCTATTGCCCTGTTGACAAAATTAAGAGCCTCATCAAATTTGTTCAGGCTGTAAAATGCATTAGCAAGTGTGACAAAACTGCGGTACATTCTTTTCTCATTGAAAGTGCCCGTTTCAAGAAGATCGATTACAGATTTCCACTTCTTCTCTTTCTCCAGGCTCTCAGCATAGGATTGAATGTAGTTATAATTCCTGGGATCAATCTTATATGCTTTTTCAAGCATTTTTGAAGATTCACGATAATTCTGCTGATCAAGCAAAAACACCCCGTAATAATAAAAGACTCTGTCATCTCCGGTGGTATTTCTTTCGACTGCTTTTTTAAAATACTCTTCGGCCCTCTTGTAATTGGCCTCTTCGTGCTGCACAACTGCCTTTATAAGATTAAATGCATATGTTTCCTGTCCGAGTTTCTCAACAACAGCAGCGATAGCATCTATCTCCTTTATCTTTTTAAATTCAAGAAGTATTACTACCTTAGCTAAATACGGCTCGATGAGCGATGGATTAGACTTTATTGCAAGATCATAAAATTCCATCGATTTGCCTTTGTCTCCGATCTTGTAATAGATCCTTCCGAGCCTTATAAGAGCAGGTGCATCAACAACGGTTTTTATATCCAGTTTAGCTAATTCCAGATAAACTTTATCATTCTGACCAAGAAGAATAAATATCTCGGTCTTTCCGAGTATCGCAGGGGGATATTTCGGATCAATTTTAAGAGCCATTTCATAATATTCCATCGCTTTAGACGAATTTGAGATCTGAACATAGAAATCAGCTATCGTTGTTATAGAAGAAGTGTCGGTTTTATTTATCTCAACAGCCTTCTCATAATATCCGACAGCCTCTTTCATCAGGCCTCTTTTATGTGCTATTGTCGCAAGCTTGTGATAATAGTCGGCTTTCTGGAAATCTTCGGCTTTTGAAATAATCGTCGCAGACAAACTTTTGAGAAAAGTGTCAGCCTCTTCAAGCTTTCCATCAGTATTCATTATTATACTTGCTTTTAATAGATAAGCCTTTAGATAGTTCGGGTTTTCTGAAATAATACGATTGAGGAATGCTGTTGCAGACTGTGCATCACCGTTACGGTACTTCATTTCTGCAAGAGCATATATTATCTTGGAATTTTTCCCGCCTCCCTGCATGAATCCCTGATTAAAGAACATTTCAGCTTTCTGCATATCCTTTTTTGCCTGAGCGATCAATCCCAGAATATAGAATATCTCCTGATCGCTGCTTTCAGCAAGCGGCTGTATGATAACAAGAGCGTCGTCAAACATTTTAGATTCATAAAGTGAAAGTGCCTTCGCCTTTATAAGATCAAGATTTCCAGGAGCCTTTTTCATAGCTGCATCTATTTTCTCATTCAGTGTCGCTGAAGGCTCAAGTCTTCTATTATATGAAATAAGTAGGTTGAATTTCACCTGACCGTCAAGTCCGACAGCACTCGGAGCGGAATCTTCGGATTTAAGATACTGTTTCAAGATACCGATACTATTTATATAATCTTCAGGAAGGTCTTTGTTTAGAGATTCTCTTACATCAACAAGAGTTCCTGTGTTGACAGCTATGGACTCACTGATGTTATCAAGAATGTCGCCCTGTGTTCCTTTAACATACTTTAAATAATAATAAAACCCTCCTCCGATAAGACCAAGAATTATAACTGTTGAAAAGGCAAGTACCGCATAGAAAAGAACAGGACTGTCTCCTTTTCTCGTTTTCTTGGATTTTTTTGCATGACCGGTCTTTTCCATCTTTTCTTCGGAAAACTCATCAGGAATAAAAATATGATCGACATGCTGGTTCTGTGCACCGGCACTTGTAAAAGAAGTATCTTCAAACTCATTAGCCGCATCTTTGAAAACACCTGTCTCAGATGTTGACTGAACCTTATCAAAATCAATTGAATCAAAAGCTTCGCCTTCATCATCATCAAGCGAAAGACCGTAACTTGATGAAGAAGCTGATGAAGTTTTCGGCTGAAGCGAGCCATCACCTGAAGTCCATGAAAAACCATCATAGCTTATGTCATCTTCCTCTGATATAACCCCATTAAGCATAAGGCTTTCAACTTCAGCTTCATCATAAGGACCTACAACTTCACCAGTCGTTTTTTTTCTGAAATATATCCCTTTTTTACCATCTTCTTCCTTACCCGTTTTCGCATCACCGAAAAGTTCCTTCAGGAAATCATCCTGACCTGGCTTCTGACTTTTTTCAGACGGTTTGCTATCAGGTTTTTTCCCGAAACTCTGATCATCGCTGAAAAGATCGGAAGAATCCGGCTTTCGAGCAGGTTTTTCGGCAAGCTCTTCGTCCGGTTCATCATCAAAAAGAGAAAAACTGTCCGCCTTTCTCTGTTTTACTGAAGGTTTCTCATCAAAAAGAGAATCCCCGTCAAATCTTTCATCCGACAGAGAAAATTCCTTATCGTCCTTGACATTTTGGACCGGCGGAGCTTTTTTCTCGACCTCGATGCCACCCTGTGGAGTAGTTTTTATTTTAAAATCAAGCGTGTCCTCTTTTTTTTCCTCATCATCAAGAAAATCATCTTTATTTATGGATTTATTTCCTGATCCAGGAGCCACTTCAGATGCAGAGTGGTCGGCATCATATCTTCCTGTTTCAATATCCATCTTTTCATGGATTTTCCCCACAATGTCGTCGTCCCCTTTTTCCTCCTCCTGTTTTTTAACTCTGTACTGATTCTTGCAGACAGAGCATTTCACCAGTAGACCTTTCTGAGGAATTTTTGAATCATCAATGTTGTAGTTTGTGCTGCAATGAGGACATTTGATCTTCATTTTCAAACCCATTAAAAAAGTTATATATTAATGCCTTTTCTCTCTTTTCTGCTGATCACGTTTATTAATGGAAAAAGACCGGATCCGCTTCCCGATTCAGCGCCGGAGAATATTTTTTCCCTGTAATATTTTTTTATAAGTTTATTTATTCTGCTCTTTCCTGATGTAAGCACCCTGCCTTTAGAACTGAACTTAACATAGCCAAGCGGCTCTACTGCATGAAGAAGCGGGAGCATCTTGTCCCCATTGATCTGAAGCATCGCCGAGAGTTTATCAATATCGATGTCCGCCTCAAGTTCAGGAAGATCCGCGTCAGATCCTGATATAAAAGGAAATATGCATTCCAGTATCCTTATATGCACCGGACTGACATCTGAAACAGGCTCTATCCCTTCTGAGAAACGGGCTGAATTTCTGATGAACATATTGAATGCGGCATCGTAGTTACGGGAAATGAAATCCCTCGCTTCGTTCCTGTCCATTATCTGAACCTGTGTTTCTTCCGCCGAAGTAACTGTAAAAGGGTTCGGTTTATTGAAAAAAACACCTTCTTCTCCGAAAAAATCACCGTCAGAAAGAAAAAAAATCTTCCCGTTCATTTCAAATTTTATCCTTCCTCTGACAATTATGAAAAAGCTGCCGGAAAATTCATTTTTTATAAGTACCGTTTCCCCGGGCTGATAAGATCGCTGCATATATTCTATTTCCCTTTTCTGTTATTGTCCTGATTCATATGCACATCTGTTCTTTCAATAAAATCACGGAATTTCTGAAGCACGCCACCCGAAATCAGGTGCTCTATTTTGCACGCAAGATCATCAGATTCAGACTGGCTGACCCCGAGAATATCCCTGAAAAAACGGGTAAAAAGTCTGTGTCTTTCAGTAATTTCAACAGCAATGCTCCTGCCAAGCTCTGTCAGGGTCACATATCCATGCGTTTCGTGTTCGACAAGACCTTTTTGAGAAAGGAGTTTCACCGCTCTTGTAACACTCGCTCTCTTAACACCGAGCAGATCAGCTATCTCCATATTTCTTGCAACCTTTTTTCTTGTTGTCAGATACAATACTGCCTCAAGATAATCCTCCTGTGTTGCAGTAAGAAGCTTTTTTAATGTTTCTGATCTATTTTCCATTTTTTTTCACAAATATCTGCATCGCCTTTTTAACTATTATCCTGCCCAGCTCAAATTTATCAACATTCTGAATGGATTCAGTTCCAGATTCAGTTATCATCATTACACTGTTTGTTTGAGAACCGAAAGGGTTGAACTTCTCAGATACGAGGTTGGCGACAACCATGTCGAGTTTCTTTTTTCTCAACTTTAAAACCGCATTTTCTTCCAGGTTCTCTGTTTCAGCAGCAAAACCTATACGGACAGAGCCGGGCTTCATCATGTCTGCCGTTGACACAAGAATGTCTTCTGTTCTTGAAAGCTCAATGACAAGGCCGCCTTCGTTCTTTTTTATCTTGGAAAGACTTTTCTCAGGCTTATAATCAGCCACAGCGGCGCTCATTACAAAAATATCGGTTTCTTTAACAAGGTTTATTACTTCCTGATAAGTTTCGGCAGATGTGACCGTCGCAATCTTTTTTATTCCACTGCTCACCGGAATTTCAACATTCACCCCTATGAAAGCAACATCTCCTCCTGAATTTAAAGCAGCCTCAGCAACTGCAACACCGGTTTTTCCTGAAGATCCGTTGGTGATATATCTGACCGGATCGATGAACTCTCTTGTTGCTCCTCCGGTGACGAGCCATTTTATACCGGAATGTCCGCAAGGGGAAAGAATATCTTCAAGCCTGCCTGCTATCTCCTCTGGTTCCGCCATCCGCCCCTTTCCTGATGTACCGCATGCGAGCTGACCGCTTCCAGGTTCAACAAAAAAAACATTCTTTCTTTTACCAAGTGTCACTATGTTGTTGACCGTTGCCGGATTTTCATACATTGCCGTATTCATTCCAGGTGCAAAAATAACAGGCACCGTTGCAGCCATTAGTATTGTTGACAGAAGATCGTCCGCTATTCCGTTTGCCGCTTTACCTATTATGTTGCATGATGCCGGAGCGATGACCACTGCATCAACCTCCTGTGCAAGGATTATATGACTTATTTTTGATGAATCGCTGTTTTCAAATGTATCAAAAAGCGGCATTCTTCCTGAAAGTGATTCCCAAGTCGCACGACCGATAAAATTCAAGGAATTCAGTGTCCCGACAACCTGAACGGAAGCCCCTCTCTGCACAAGAAGCCTTAACAAATACACTGACTTGTATGCAGCTATGCCTCCAGTGACACCCAGTACTATTTTTTTACCTTTCAGGATATTGTTTTTATCCATTTTAACCTTCGAATCAAACTTGATTAAACAATAAGCGTGATATTATAGCACCGAAAAAATAATACACAAAAAATTTATCAAGATATAAATTGACCTTTAATTGTATAAATAATTGACTTTTGTGTTTTTTTGAACTATCAAATTACGAACTTTTTTTGTGTTGTTCTATTCATTCAGGAGTTTAGATTATGGAAGAAAACAAACAGGGAACAGGAAAACCCACCATTGACAAGGAATATCTCAAAAAGCTTGCGGAAAAGATAAAGGCAGAGAAAGCCAGAAAGGAATCCCTGCAGAAAAAACCGGAAAGTGAAACGACACCGCCTCCTCCACCCATGGCTTCTATTTCGCCTACCCTTCTTGATGATGACGATGAAGAAGAGGATATGGCTGCAGAAAAAACAGCCATCATAGACCTTACGGCACTATCAGGACACACCGCAGATGCCAGACTTACCATACTGGATGGCAAAGATGAAGGAAAAAGCATTGACATAACAAGAGATGAGATCTTCGCCGGAAGAAGTCTGGATAACGATTTTGTTATCAGCGACATCTCTGTTTCCAGAAAACATTTTAAAGTAATGCGCGAAGGGGATCACTTTTCAGTATCAGATATGGGAAGCGGTAACGGTATAAGGGTCAACGGGATCAAACAACCCATAACAACACTTTATCACGGTGATGTAATTACAGCCGGTGCCCGCCAGATAAAATTTGAGATTCTTAATCCTGATATGAAAGAAAAATACAGTCGTAAGAGCGATGTTGCCGATATTCAGGAATCTGTCCATTCAAAAGAAAAACGGAAAGGATCTTCAATACTTCCGTGGGTTGCCATTTTCATCGTTATCGGCGGTCTTGCGGCAGGCGGATATCTTTTCATGAAACAGTCAGAGCAGATCCAGCAGGTTGCAGCGGCAGAGTTCAAACTGGGTATTGACGATATTGATAAAATTGATGAACTGATCGAACAGAAAGACCTTAAAGGTGCAGAAAAAAACACAAAGTTCTTCCTTGAAAAAGTTCCCGGGAACAAACAGCTTGCAGAACGACTTGCATTGATAGAAAAAGAGAAGCCTTTTCAGGCAAAAGTTGAACAGGGCAAAGTTATCTTCACACAAAACAAGGATGAAGCTTCAAAAATCCTTAAAGAGATCCCTGAAGATTCTATTTTTTACGAAGAGGTTAAAACAACCGTAGGACCTGAGATCGTAACAAAATGGCTCGTAGATGACATAAAAGCTCTTATTTCTGCAAAAAAAGAAGATGATGCTTTAAAAAAGATCTATGCGGCTTTAATCGAAAATCCAGACAATGAAGAGATTAAAAATCTTCAGAAAGCAATAACATCACAGCTTGGTGAAGAAAAGGCAAAAGATATAGAAAAGAAAGCTGCTGAAGAAAAGAAAGCCGCAGAAGAAAAGAAAGCTGCGGAGAAAAAGAAAAAAGAGGAAAGGCAGGCAAAAAGAGGCCCGGTACAAAGACCACAGCCGAAACCGCAACCTAAACCTCAGCCTGCAGATACATCTTCCGGTGGCGGATCTGAACGGGATATTGAAAGAGCCATCGAACTTTACCTTTCAAAAGACTTTGACGGTGCGATACAGAATCTTGATATAGCAGGCACATCACGTGACAGGGACATATCCAAGAAAGCTCAACTTTTGAAACTTGAAGTTACAAAGTTCAGAAAAGCATGGCCTGCCGTTCAGTCAGAAAAGGGGCAGAAAAAGAAATCAACCATTAAAAAGCTTATAATTTATGACAAAAAGATCTCCGGCGGACAGCTTGTATCTGAAATAGAATCTTTAGACAGTAATGAATCACAGGCGTCATCGTCTAGATCAAAATCATCCGGAATGAGCGATGACGAAGCTAAAGAACTATATATGAGAGCAAGAAGTATGAGAAATGAGGATCCGTCAAAGGCAAAAGACCTTCTTCAGCAGGTTATAGACGGAACAGACTCCTCAAATGACTATAACATCAAATCTAAGAAACTTTTAAAAAGTCTCTGATCCTTAAATTACTTTGACTTTTTTTTCCAAGTTAGCATCATTTGTCTGTATTTATGATTTTTACGGAGGTTTAAATGAAAGCGATCCTTTTTATTATTGCAATCGTTCTTTTTTCACTTCCCGTTTTTGGAGCAGCAGCCTTTGCTGAAGCAATTGATAAAGACGGGAACTCAATAACATGGACATTTTCCTTTGAAGACGGGAAAAATGTTACAAAAGCGAAGAACAATGCAATCGCCCAGTTAAAAAAAGAAGGGCATGCAAGTGTGAGAAGTACTGTTTCAACAACTCTCAATCAGGGATTTTTTGCTGTTCTTTATTCGGCATACTGGGTTGACGGAATACTCAAAAAAACCTTTGCCTTTGCATTCAGTTCAAAATCTGAGGAGGATGCAAAAAACGAGGCACTCAAAAATTTGAAGAAAATTAAAGGATGGAAAGAAGAACAGGGTTACAGTGTAAACAAATCAGGCTCATTTTAGGAGGTAACAATGAACAGAACAGCTTTATCAAAAGAGATCGCGAAAAAACACGGCGTTTCACAGAAAGAAGCTCTTAAATACATAGATCTCATAACAGACAGCATTGTCAGTGCAATGGAAAAGGGAGAAAGAGTTGAGATTAGAGGTTTCGGCAGTTTTATCGTTAAGAAATATGACAAGAGAACTGGTGTAAACCCCAAAAGCGGTGAAAAAATAACGATCCCCGCAAAGAAACTTCCTTCTTTCAAGCCGGGCAAAGACCTTAAAAGCAAAATCAACAGCAAATAATCCTTTTTTTCCGGAGAATTCAGTTTGAGTCAGATAAAGATCTATTCGTTTGCACTTATATCCATGACATTCTGGGCACTTTCATTTGTCTGGTATAAAGATGCTTTCATCAGTTACGGACCTGTTACAATAATATTTTTCCGTCTTATTTTATCGGTATCTCTTTTACTGATCACTGCAAAAATAATCAGAAAAGATCTCCGTATTGAAAAAAAGGATTACAGATATATGGCTCTTCTCTCTTTTTTTGAGCCTTTCTGTTATTTTCTGGGAGAAGGTTTCGGAATGCAGCATGTGTCCCCTACAACCGGAGCAATAATTATTTCCACGATTCCGCTCATAACTCCGTTTGTACTTATGCTCATGAACCTTAAAGAAACCATACACTTCAAGAATTTTCTTGGCATGATGATCTCTTTTGCAGGGATAATTCTCGTTGTGACCAGTGACAACGCTTCATTTTCTGCATCTTTAAAAGGGGTTTCCCTTCTTTTTGTTGCTGTGATTAGTGCTATCTTTTTTTCGATCATACTTAAAAAGGTCGGAAACAGATATAATTCAATGGTGATAGTTTTCTGGCAGAATATATTTTCGGTATTATATTTCATGCCTCTGTTCCTTGCTTTGGAATTAGGGAGTTTCATGGCTTCTTCACACGAGCCTGCCGCATACCTTGCAATAATAAAGCTTGGAACATTTCCGTCTACTATTTCATTCATTCTCTTCATCCCTGTCGTTACATATCTGGGTGCCACAAAAGCAAATGCTTTCGCAAATATTATTCCTGTAATAACTGCAATTTTCTCATATTTTTATCTTGGAGAACAGTTCTCTCTACTTAAAATACTTGGTGTCGCCGCTGTTATCACGGGACTTTTCTTTTCCCAGATGAGATTCTTAAAAACAAAAACTGCGGAGGTCTGATATGAATAATTTCTGGCTTACCCTTCCTACTGAAATATTTTTCGGTAAAGGGCAGATCAGCGTTCTTGGAAAAACCTTAAAAAAAGAGGGTTGTACAAAAGCTCTTCTTGTTTACGGTCACGGAAGCATTAAAAGGAACGGATTGTACAATGACACAGTTAAAGAACTGAATTCACACGGCATTCCGTTCGTTGAACTTCAGGGAGTTGACCCCAACCCGAGAATTTCAAGTGTCAGAAAAGGTGCTGAGCTTTGCAGGGAACACAATGTGGATTTTATAATTGCGGCGGGGGCTGGAAGTGTCATAGACTGCTGCAAAGCCATTGCTGTGGCAAGATATTACAGTGGCGATCCCTGGGATTTCTTTATCAGAAAGACTTCCGTGAAAAAAGCTCTGCCGATATGCTCTATTCTCACCCTTGCCGCGACAGGAAGTGAAATGAATGGCGGAACTGTAATAACTAACGGGATTACAGGGGAAAAGCTTTCTACCGGAAGCAACAAAATGAAGCCCCGTTTCAGCATTCTTGACCCCGCTTACACTTTTACTGTTCCTTCACATCAGACCGCAGCCGGAGTTGCTGATATCATGAGCCATGTATTTGAACAGTACTTCAGTTATCCTGAAGCTTATCTTCAGGATAGAATGTCAGAAGCAGTGCTTAAAACAGTTATAAAATATGGACCGTTAGCAATAAAAGATCCTGAAAACTATGAAGCACGGGCAAATATCATGTGGGCTGGAACGATAGGTCTGAACGGACTTCTGGGAATCGGCAAAGACGGCGACTGGGCGACACATCTAATTGAACATGAGCTCAGTGCAAAATATGATATTACTCACGGAACAGGACTTGCGATACTGACGCCTCCCTGGATGAGAAAGGTTCTGGACACAGAAAATGCTTCAAAATTCGCTGAATACGGAAGAAATGTCTGGAACACTCTGGAAAAAGACGACATGTCATGTGCCGTTGCGGCAATTGACATGACTGCCGATTTCTTTAAATCCATCGGAATTCCTTCAAAGTTATCAGAACTTGGAATTGACAGTTCAAGATTTGAGGAAATGGCTGTATCTGCCTTAAAATATTCAAAAATAGGAAGATTTAAGAGCCTTTCAAAAGAAGATATAATCGATATATATAACGCGGCTCTTTAAAGATATTTCTCAATATACCTTTTTGCGCACAGTGACTCAAGTTTCCAGATACTTTTCAGCGGTCCGTTAAAGTCAAAGGAATCAACTGCAAAAACTCCGTGAGAATAAACTGTTACAATATTGAACTCTTTAAAATAGAGCGGTACGGTATGAACTATCCCGCTTTCTCCTCCTCCGACATCTCCTCCAACTATCGGGACACCGAACATCGTTCCGTTAATTCCCTTTATCAATGAATAAACTACTGTGAAAAAAGGATGTGCATGAAGAACACATGTTGAATTAGTCTCTTTGACTATCTTCAAATGTGCCGGCAGTTCGCTTGACGGATTCAACCCGTTTAGCGCCTTTCCTTCAAGATCGCAGTATGCTATTGAATTTTCGAGGTTTTTAAGATTTGAACCTGTGGTTGAAATATAAAGGATATTGTCAAAAACAGTTGAAACATTGCCGAAAACAGTTTTGGTAAAACCCATTTCTGAAACTGCTCTGCCTGCTTCAATTAAGGCCAGTTCCGACTCTTTTTCTGTCTGAAAAGGTCCCTGCGCAAGATCAGGAATTTTCGAAACATTACCTTGTTCTTTAATTATTTTAAGCACTTCTTTCTTTATTGAAGAGTCGCCTGTTAAAGCATATTCAGCAAGAACTTTTGCCTGTTTGAGTTTCGGGTCTATTAAATATGCCAATCGTAAACTCTACTTTTTAGCTGATGAAATAAAATGTTCAGCAGCAGTTGCCGCAGTTGCACCGTCACCCACAGCTGTTGCGACCTGATTTACAAGTTTCTGGATCACATCGCCTGCCGCAAAGAACCCTTCAACATTTGTTTGCATCCTGTAATCAGCTTTAATCCTGCCATCTTCAGCGAGTTCAACAAAATGTCTAACCGGATCAACTTTGGGAATGTATCCGAGGAATACAAATACGCCGTCAACATTGACTACCGACCTTTCTCCGGTCTTAACATTCTTCACAACAACTCTTTCAACAAAATTGCTCCCTTCTATCTTTTCAGCAACACTGTCAAGAACAAACTTTATCTTCGGATTGTTTTTCACCTCTTCCTGAATTATCTTTTCAGCCCGGAACTCCTGTCTACGGTGAATTATTGTAACTTCATCAGCAAATTTTGTAAGATAAAGGGCCTCTTTCAATGCACTGTCTCCGCCACCTAAAACGGCGACTTTAAGTCCGCGGTAAAACGCCGCATCACAGACAGCACAGTAACTTACTCCCCTGCCGGCAAACTCTTTTTCACCTTCTATGTCTGCAAGTCTTGGAACAGATCCGGCCGCATAAATAACTGTTTTTGCCAAGATATTTTCACTGCCGGCAAGGTTGATCACAAAATTACCGTCAATGAGTTTGTCTATTTTTGTGACTTCTCCCATTTGAAATTCACACCCGAAGCCGGTTGCCTGCTTAAGCATTCTTTCTGAAAGATCAGCTCCCGAAACCGACAGTTCACCCGGCCAGTTGTCCAGTTTGTCAGTCAGAGCCATCAGACCCCCTGCAACCCCTTTTTCGATCATGACAGTCTTAAGCATCGCCCTCGAAGCGTATATCCCCGCTGTCATTCCTGCCGGACCTGCACCGATAATCGCCACATCATAAACTGCACTCATATTCATCCTCCTGAAAAACATGCTCACTGTAGAATAAGCACAATGAAAAAAGAGTCAACTTAGAATTTTACTTCAAAATTGAGTTGAACTGAATCTATCGGCTGATTATAAACACCATCTGTGGTTTTAAGGGTCTGTCTTGAGTAAAGAACATCAAAAGTCACATCATTCCAGATGGCGGCTTTGACTGCAAGATCATACGAAACGATACCTGTTCTCCCATAATAGAATGTGCCATCCGCAAAAGAATCAAGATAGGCATCTCTGTCTACATGTCTTGATCTGAATTCAAAACAGTAGTCACCCGGTTTTTTCATTTTTTCGCTTGAGATCTTTATTCCGTAGATATATGCGTATCTCTCTTCAACATCTTTGGCAACATTTGAGTAGAACTGTCCAAAAAGAGTGATCATGAAGTATTTGTGTGCTGTGTATGAAAAATCAGCATCAACCCCCAACACATTGTAATCATACATATATTTGTCTTCGAGAGAAACAGAGTTCGAGTACGAGTATGAATAATCCGTGTCTGAACCTGCTCTTGACTGGGTAAGCTTCTTATCAAGGTTTATTGTATCTGAATAACTTAAGGCGGCATTAAATTTCACCCCTGCCATATCAAGTCCAGCCCCAAGCTGAAAAACTGCCATAAAAGGGTCATCGGGTTCTACCTTGTATTCTTCAAGGACATGCAGAGCTCCGCTTCCGAAAATATTAAATTTCCCGAAATCGTATTTAAAACTTAATGCGGCGCCTTCAGGATTGACATCGTTATCCCACACCATCTGACTTCCGCCGGCCTTGAAAAGCGGATTTTTGAATTTCCCTGTGAGAAGCGATATCCACTTATAATACGGATGGACTTCAATATATGCCAGATCAAGGAATATCGGTTTTGACGATGCCTGCCCTTTCATCGTTTCATTTGAAGAAACAGGTGTTTCAGCTCCCGATGCAAGCCCGAAACCTGCTTTGAAATAATCAACAGGTCTGAAAACAAATCCCAGTTTTGCCTCGAACACCCCCCTGTGACGGGTGTCGTGACCTGATCTGTCTATTTTCGCTTTTTTTTCAAATTCATATCTTGTTTTTATTTTCCCGTTCAGAGAGAACATATCGAGAATATTTTTCTCTTTCTTCAAGTCCTCTTTAAGTTCTTTCTTGATCTCGTCTTTCAATTCATTTTTAAGTTTCTCGCGCTCTTCTGTGCTTATTTCGGCAATTAATGTGCATGAGAAGAAAACAACCATTAAAACAAAAAATAACTTTTTTAACATCACATGCTCCGTTTAACAAAAAACAAATACTTTTCTCACATTAATTTTTTTAACGGAATACGCAATGGCATCTGAAAGAATTAACAGACTTTTAACAATTGGAAAAGATTTGAGAAAAATTTCTGATCTATGAAGCGCCTGTACCGGGCTTATATTCTTCAAACTCCCACTTGAAGTTATCAATAAGAACCATTGAATCAAGAGCATGATCGCCAAGATCCCAGATTGCAAGACGGAGAGTTATTACTTCGCCTCCCACAACATTTCCTCTTGTAACAAGCCAGCTTGTACCTCCACTTGATTCGAAACCAGTCCCCTGAAGTTCTTCAGTTCCTATGCAGGAAGTTACACCTTTACTCGGCACATTTACACACTGTTTAAAAAGACCTGCCGGAGCGAGATTTATACCTACAGGATTTCCGAGTGAATCTCTTCCAAGATTTTTATCTGCAGGGTTCTGGTACTCAGGGTCAGCACTTGTATGTGTCGAATCGAGAAGAGCAACAAAAAAATCGTTGAACTGGCTGCATATGTAATTGGGGTATTCAATTGTCAAAAAATAAAGATTAAAACTGAATGATTTTGCTGCTTTGGGAGCCCTTATCCTCAACTTGAACATAACCGGATCATTCGTATTTCCAGTAGTACCTGTCGATCCGCCACACGAGGGAGATGACGGATATTTGTTGCCGTTAGCACCGTACCAGTCACTTGGCGGTGGACTTGAAACATTCTGATTAAAAGTTCCCTGCGGAAGAGGATTCCCCACCTTGCCCGATGTCATTGCAAGCATTTGTGATCCAAGAGGCGGTTTTATCACATTGCCAAGTGCATTCAGCAGGCCATTGCTGTCCATACTGGCTCCGAAACTACCATCCGGTTTTAAAATCTCTGCACTGATGACACCCCATCCGCTTGACGGATCATCTGTTGCAGTTTTGCAAAGACCAATCGCCTTTGCATAATCCATCGGTTCCTTTGTTGCTCCGTTCAATGAACTGTCACATTCATAAAGCTGTGCATTTTCTGTTTCATCATAAGAGCAGAAATGGATTGCGGCATCCCATGCCTCTTTCGGATCAGGACAGTCCTTTACAGATTCACAGCAGTCCTGACAGCTTGAAACTCCATCACCGTCAATATCTGTCCCGTTATCTTCCATACCGTCACAATCATTATCAATACCGTCACTGCAAAGTTCTCCCATCTCAACTTCAGGCAGAACTTCCCCTTCACAAGGACCCCACGTGTGATCACTTTTACAGGTCCTAATTCCTGCCTTGCATGGACCGATGTCTTCAGTGATTGGAGATCCCTGATAATTGCACTTCTGCGTCTGTTCCGGAGTGCAGTCTCCTGTTGTGGAACCTGTGTTTCCTGAATTTCCTGAATTTCCTGAATCACCACTGTCTCCATCATCTCCTGAATCGGAGTCGTCCGGAAGGATTCCTGAATCACCGTCCTGTTCACACTTATATGTTGAAAGATTACATTCAAAACCTACAGGACAGTCTTTATTTGAAAGGCATTCCTTTTTGTTTCCGCTTTCAGTTTCATCGTCTTCACCTCCGCAGTTTGTAAGAATGATCGCAAATGACAGAATAAAAGCGACAATTAATAATCTTTTCATTTTTCTCTCCCTGCATAAAAAAACAACACCTGTAATATTATTCACAATTTTCAGATATAATCAAGGGGATCTTGAACGCCTGCTTTACTGAAACCTTCAAGACGGAGCCTGCAACTATCACATTTACCACAGCTCAAACCGTTCGGAGATGGATTGTAGCAACTGTGAGTCATTGAATAATCAACCCCCAGCGAGATACCCAGTTGAATTATCTCTTTTTTTGACATGTCAATTAACGGAGCTTCAACAATTATAGACGATTCGACCCCTTTTTTTGTTCCGACCACTATGGTTTCATTGAATTTTCTGATAAATTCAGGCCTGCAATCAGGATAACCTGAGTAATCAACAGAATTAACACCTATAAAAATCACAGGGGCATCTATCGTTTCGGCAAATCCTGATGCTATTGAAAGAAATATAAGATTTCTTGAAGGAACATATGTTGAAGGAATCCCTTTATCCTGATTTTGAGGTATTTCGATACCGCTGTTCAGCAGAGAGCAGTTAGAAAAAACGGACAGGTCGATGCTGAAAACAGCGGATTTATTCCAAAGACCGTATTTTCTGAGTGTAGCAGATGCCTTTTCGACTTCTATCGAATGACGCTGGCCATACGAAAAAGTCAAGGGAGTAACATCAAAACCTTTTGAAATTGCATAGGCAAGCACTGTTGTGGAATCAAGTCCACCGCTGAAAAGTACGACTGCTTTTTCACGCATCATTCCATACTCACCATAAAACCGAAACGGATCTCAAGCATCATATCGCTGTTCAGAAGAACTTCAGGAGGGGGAGAAAAAGGTGATGCCATTTTAAAAGCATTTATTGCTTCTCTATCAAGAAAATCTATCCCTGACGACACATCGACTTTAGCACTGATGAGCGTTCCGTTTGAAGAAATGTGAACAATAAGTTTTGTAAACCGGTCCTTCCTTCCGTAGACATGACCGCCGGGATCGTTTATCATAAGAACATACGATGGTGTCCAGTGCTGTGAGATCGCCTGCTTAATTTTATTGAAATAAGCTGAATATATAAATTTTTTTGTGTTAAGAGCAGTTTCTTCACCCTTTTCAATATCTTTGAGAAAATCGTTTGATGGTGTTGTGAGAAGTGGATCGCTTCCGTTAAAATAGGGAAGAAATCTATCCGGTATCCTGTGACCTCCTATAATTTTTGAACCATCCCTGTCAATAGAATCTTCTGAATTGACAACACCGGCCTTCTCTTTTTCGCCACCACTGAGATATTTTCCTTCACTACCGTCAAAACCCTTCATTTCACCTTTTTTAACCTTTTCCTGCTGCATTGCGAGTAATTCATGTTCAGGTCCGTTTATAATTTCTTCTTTTATCTCTTCTGTTTCACTCTGAACAGATTCAGAAAGTTTTTTTCTGAGTTTTTTATCCCTGACCGTTATGGCATTATCAAAATCAGATCTCGTTTCTTTTGGAACAGAACTGTCATACTCTGAAAGGAATTTGCTCTTTTCGGGCTTTTTCTGAATTTCAGGTCTTGCAATATCAACAACCTGACCTTTTAAAAGATCCTCTTTAATTTTTTCAGGAACAGCTTTTTCAGGGAGAACCTGAGATGAAACATCATTCAGATCATAATATTTTATTGAAACGGTCGAATCATCATCGGATGACCCGGTATCAATTTCAACCAATAGTAGAATCCCGTGAAAAACGAGCGAACAGATAACGAAAGGAATTAATCCTGTTTTTCCGGAACCATTTCTTCTGAAATCTCTATAAGCCATTGTTTGACCGTTTTATTAATAAAATCATGATCATATCCCTTATCAAAGCATTCTTTGGCAAACTTCTCAAATATATGCCCCAGTTCTGATTGCATGTGGGCAAGTATTTTTGGAATGAACTCTATTTTCCCAGACTTGAAATCGCGTGTATCCCTGAACTGTACCATTGCAAAGCGGTATAGCAACTCTCTGACCATTGCTAAACCGTTCAATTCGAGTTCACTTCTCAGAAAATCACGGAACAGGGCAAAATAGCTGTCAAGATCAACACTCTGTTCCATTTTGCAGAATTACTGATTCTCTGCGGGAGCAGGAACATCTTTTGGAGGAACCTGACACTGATCATCAATGAACAGCATTCCTTTAGGACAGCATCTTCCTTTTCCGCCTTCATGATAACCGGCGGGACAGATAACGCTTTCAACAGCGTCGCTGTATCTTGAACATTTTCCTTCCATGATGAAATTAAATCCTTCTTCACAGCAGAGATGTTCAACAAGATGACTTCCGGGATTACAGTTGTCAAGTATTTTAAATGAAGGAATTAGACACATATCGTCATCAGGGATGAAGCCCTGTTCACAGCTGCCTGATTTGTTGTACTGGCTGTTTATA
Source organism: uncultured Spirochaetales bacterium (assembly GCA_964630905.1). Taxonomy (GTDB): domain Bacteria; phylum UBP6; class UBA1177; order UBA1177; family UBA1177; genus JAGOEX01. The sequence goes on from CAZVWR010000014.1 coordinate 23,235, forward strand.
TTGAATTCACCCAGATAAAGTTCTCCGCCGCGGAAAGCGAGGTCTGTCTTGAAAACAAAGACATTGTTATTGAACTTACGGTCAACTATCATAATGAAGCTGTAATTGCCGGGCTCTATTTCATATTTTTTTTCCGTGTTGAATTCAAAGACATCAAGTATAGAAGGATCTCCACCTTTCATAAAGAAAACCATTATATTCCCGCTCGGGTAATTGTTCTTCAGATGTATCTGAGAGACATTTGAAGGTATTTTAAGATCTCTGTTCGGAGATTCCTTGAATTTATCAAGTCCGTGAGGTGTCCCTTTTTTGAGAACCTCTTTATGCATGTCCATAATAGATTCATTGATAAATTTCTCGTCCTCAGATTTCAATTCAAATATCTTAACCATTGCCGCAACAGGTTTGTCCTTGTTGTCATTTTTGATCATTTCAATTTTCTTTTCAAGCATAGATGTTTTGTCATCTTTTGAATCTGCACTTCCGCAACTTAAAACGAAGATCATACAACATGTTATAATTGCTGATAAAAGTCTCATTTCGTCTTCCTCACAAAAAAATTATTAAAACTCACATTTCACAAAGCGAATCTTTTTCGTGTTAAATGATACAGTCTTATAATTATTAAATCAACCTTTTTTGCCAATAAATTTATGTAATCTTTTATAACGACATCTTATCCGCCAGCTGAATAATGTTTTTTTTGTTTAATATTTTCAATACATTACAATTTTTATGCTTGACACATTGATTTAGAGTCATAATATCGTTCTGCAATTGGCGGTCATGTGTGAAACATATGGTGACACAGGAGGAAGCAAATGTTCCCTAAAGGTGAAAAATCAAAAAAGAAAGTTAAACCCTACACCGAAGTGGTTTTCGATCAGAGAAACGAGCTCGAAAAAGATCCGATATACAGAGATCTTATCGACATAACCTCCTATCAGAAACCCAAAAACAGATCAGAATGCTTAAAACTTAAAAGACCGTGTCTTTTTGTTTCATGCAAATATCATCTTTTTCTTGATGTGAATCCTGAAACGAAATCGATTAAGTTCAACTTCCCGGGTAAAGAAGTGTGGGAACTCAGAGAAACATGTGCTCTCGATGTTGCCGATAAAGGCGGTGTAACACTGGAAGAAGTCGGTGCCATAATGAACCTTACAAGAGAAAGGATCCGTCAGGTTGAAATGAGAGCCTTGCAGAAACTCCGTCAGAATAGCACAAAATATAATATTAAAAATCTGAGTTTCTTAAGCGGAAAATAGTTTAATCCTTCTTTTCCAGAAATTTCGGTCTGAAAACTATACATATCGAAGGAAGAAGGACTATTGAACCGATCAGGCATACGGCAATACTTAAAAATATAAGCGTTCCGAAAAACCTTATAGGAAGAAATGAGCTGAAAAGCAGAACGACAAAACCCACCATAACACTTAAAGCATTAAATATTATTCCCCTTCCTGTTGTGGAAAGAGAATGCTCTACCGCCATGACAGGATCATTATGTTTTGCCATTTCTATCTTGTATCTCCAGAGAAAATGGATCGTGTAATCGACTCCTACACCTATGACTATTGAAGAAATAAGTGCTGTTGCAATGTCAAGCGTAACACCTGTAAATCCCATAAATCCGAACATCAGAACAAGTGAAACAGCAAGAGGAATCCCGGCAATAATTCCTGCAACAAACGATCTGAAAAGGAGCATTACAAGAAATGATACGGACAGGAACGAAAGAAAAAGCGATATAACCTGTCCTTCTATGACTTTTTCAATAAGGTCCTTAAAAATTACTCCGGAACCGGTTATTTTTGTAAAAACAGGGTCCCCTGCGATTATGTTCTGTGCATTTATCACAACCTTCTTGATGGTTTCGCTGCTCTCACTGTTTATCTGCGCAATGATCTGGGCTTGTGTAAAATCATTATTGACAAGTTTATTTAACTCTTCAGGGTCTCCCATTTCATTATATTTATCAAGAAAAAATTCCACCGCGTTTCTTGATTCCGGAATTTGACCGAAACCAGGTTCACCTGGCTTATAGGCACCTTTTGTGACCAACTTTATAAGTTTAGCGATCGAAAGCGTGTTCCCCACATGTTCGTCAAGCAGAAGCTTTTTTTCAACTTCATCAATTTTCCTGAGTATTTCCGGATTCTTAATGTCTCCTTCGACATTGATACTTATAACCTGCGATCCTCCAAATTTTTCATTAATAAGATTTGCAGAAACTCTAACCGGATGATCTTCCGGATAGTATCCGGCAAGATTTGAATCAACGACGATCAAAGGTATCCCTGCGGCCATAAGAATTGTAAGAACCATGCTTGCCGCCATAAGTTTTACAGGGTGAACAGAAACAAAATGGGAAAGTTTCCGGAGCATTTTTTCGGTTGCAGGTCTTTTTTCCCTGTTTATTACAGGTTCAGGAACTCTCAACACTGACAGCACAGCCGGAATAAAAAAAATACTTGCCAAAAGAGCAAATAATATCCCGACCGATGAAAGAATACCAAGCTGTGCAGCAGGAACAACCGTGTGTGTCATCAGGCATAGCATTCCGGCAATTGTTGTGACACCGGTCAAAAAAACCGGGACAGCAAGTTCTTTAAAAACCCCTTTTGACAGATCAATTGCACTAACCTTTCCACCTGCTATCATATTGTCAAGCTGATATCTGCTTATTATATGAATGCCGTAACCATTTGCTATTGCGATTAAAATTACTGGTAAAATTATTGTTACTGTAGTCATTTTCCATCCCAGAAGCGGGACAAGGCCCATTGATACAATTATGGACATTATTACAACCAGAAAAGGGAGAATCACACCCCTTAACTGCTTAAAACTTATCATTAAGACTGCAAGCATTATAAGTAGTCCGGCGGGCATGAATATCATCATGTCCCGCGGAACATCTTCTGAAATATGCTCCTTAATAACAGGCATTCCGCCGAAACTGATCTTTCCCTGACCTTGTATCAGAAGTGTTTCCTCTTTTACACTTCTTGTAATTTCAAGACCTCTCCCTTCATTTTTCATACGGACAAGGATCGCAGCGGCTTTAAAATCCTCTGAAATGAGTGTGTTCATGACCATGTCGTTGTTTTTCAGCATGTTTCTGAGTTTTTCTCTTGCTTCAAGTTCACCGGGAGATCCTTCTGCCGGTTTTTCATTATCAAAAGGGTCCTCATCTGACATAGGAATTGTATTTACACGCTCAATTCCTCTGATCTTCTTGAGACTGTCTGTTATTGAATTTATATGCTGAAGAACTGAAGGTTTTAAAACATCATCCGATTCAACTATAATAAAGATGATCTCCATTCCCCCGAACTTTTCTTCAAGTTCTTTAAGATGAACACTCATATATTCCGGCAGCATATTCTCCACATCCGGATCAACGGCGCTATCCTTCAAAGGAATTGCCATGAGAAAAGTGATCACTGAAAATATTACAATAATAAACCATCTGAATTTTATGATCAGTTCCGACAACTTATTCATTTCAAGACCTCAAAAACAGAATTATCACAACACAAAAATTGGACTACTTTACAACAGCACGGGTTACAAATTCAAGATTTTTAAGGAATTATATTAGAGAACAGAATTTTACGACAGAAAGATCATTCTGCTGCTTCTTCTTCCTCTGGAGCTTCAGGTTCCTCACCCGGACAGCAGTAATAATATCCGCTGTCTGTAGCACTTTTCTTATATTTATTATAAATTACCTCTACAACACTTGCGGCACCGTAACCGTTGTAATAACAGTCGGTTACAGTTGGATCAAGATGACATCTGGATGTTGCAACATACTTCTGCCAAGGAGTGTCGCCACCATAACAATTGACCATTGCACTGTCCTGACCGATCAGACAGCCGCCCACTAAAGGCTCTTCAAATGCACACATTGCCATAATTGTATCATATTTTTCCTGATCATCGGCAAAACCTCCGGCAGGTTCTCTGTATGTAGAACCCATCTGAATTGACTCACCGAAAGTCGGAATAATATTAAAATTAAGAGTGTTGGTGTCAATTTCGGTTCCATCAGTTATTTCGCCTACAACTTTCATTTTTATTAAAAGCGGGCTGGCAACCCAGTCAATATCGTTAACATGAGTAAGAAGATCCCTTGCCTGTGCTTCAGTAAAAATATCAACTGCACCTGCGTTCTGGCCTCCCTCAGGATCTGCAACCACACCGTGAACCTCTATTCTCCTTGCCTTATTCCAGAGATCTGTCGTAAGAGCAAGTTCTCTCCCGTCTGCCTGAGGTCTCGGATCCCATTCATACCTGATCTCTACCCATTTTACAAAGAACCTGTTAGTTTCGGCACTTGAAATCGGAGCACCACTTGACCCCACATCACTGACTTCAGAAGACGAGATGTAGTTGGTTATCTGGAAAGGAAGCAGGTACTGGTCCGTGAAAGCAAGATCTATATAACCTTTTGTGTAATAACGGTCACCGCCAGCTTTAATCTGACACTGATCCTGTGTGGAAATAGGCACAAATTTGTCAAGGACAACAAGATTGTGCTGTTCAACACACGCCCCCATAACCATAGACGCAACGATCAGAGCAAGAAAGAAAATTTTTCTCATTTTAATTCCTCCAAATCCTTCAATATGTAATTCAAATTCCTCTTAATTATCGAGGCACTACCCACTTTTTTAAGATAGACCATCGAAATATCCTCCAAAATCCTTTTTTTATCCATCACAATGAACTTCCTCCATTTATCCTCTTTCAGGAACCGGTGAACATCATTGTTTATTCCATTAATTCTCAACAGTTCTTCAAGTTCTTGCGCAGGATATACATCCAAGCCAAGCCAGGCTGCATATTTCTGCATTAGAACCATTCCTGAGGCCACCGCAAGTCCGTGCGGAATTCCGTAATATCTTTCAATCGCGTGACCGAAAGTATGTCCCCAGTTAAGAACCATTCTTTTTTTAAGGGTGTCCGTCAGGTCATACCTGATTATATCATGTTTGTACTTAACAGCCTGTTTCATGCTTTCCTCTGAAAGAAGATCACCTGCCGATCTGACCGTTTCAAAGAGCCTGCCACCTTTGATAAGCGCAACTTTCACTATTTCAGCCTTACCTGAAGCTATCATTTTCTCATCCAGAGTTTTAAAAAACTCTTTCACAACGACAACTTCCTGTGCCGGATAAAATGTACCGACCGCATTCTTAGCAACGAAATTCACTGCCGTCTTACCTCCGATACTGCTGTCAACAGCCGCAAGGATCGTTGTAGGAACAAGAATGAGCTTCATTCCTCTGTTAAAGACAGAAGCTACAAAAGCACCGAAATCTGTAACGGCACCTCCGCCTACTGCCACAAGCTTTGTGTTTCTGCCTGCATTCATCCCAACAAGCCATTCTATACAACTTTCTGCGTGGCTCAGATCTTTCTCCTTTTCACCGTTCAAATGAAAGATCCTGTCTCTCGGGACTCTTGTATCCAGATCCTTGAGCACTTTATCAACAATGTAACAGCTGTCAGGCCCGAACTCTTCTTTAAAATCAGGAAGGTCATCCCTGAAACTTATTACCGTTCTGTAACTTACCGAAAAATCAAATTCCATGTTCTCTCCACTTCGATCCATAGCTCTTTCAGCGGTCTTCCGTTGGCATCAACTGTAAAATCGGCGCATTCTGCATAAAGAGGCATCCTTTCTTCAAAAAGACTGCGGTATTGCTCCATTCCCAGCTTCTTAAAGAGCGGGCGGTCTTTAACACGGTCCTTTATCTCGTCAAAAGATGTTCTCAGGTATATAAGTTTCATGCCTGAAAACAAGACACTTTTAAATGCCTTGTGTCCACTGTGAAAACCTCCTCCGAAAGCGACTATCTGGGCATCGGATTTCAAAGCATCCATTATCACTTCTGACTCCATTGATCTAAAATCAGCATCGTCTCCGTCAATGATCCTGAAAAATTCATTGGGACCGAACCTTTCGATCAATAACAAATCGGAATCAACAGTTCTAAATCCTGATACTTGTGCCAGTTCCGCCAGAGAACTTTTCCCGCTTCCTGAAAAACCCATCAGACCGATCTTTTTCATTTCGATCTCTCACAGTAACTTCGGTACGATGCTTCTATGTCTGCAACACTGTCAGAGCCGAACTTTTCACAAAATGCAGCAGCAACAACAAAAGCCATCATGCTTTCAGCTATAACAGCAGCCCTATCAATACACCAGACATCGTTCATTCCTCCTCCGCACACCCCCTTTTCCCCGTCAATTGGAGAAACTGTTTCAAATTCAACAGGCTGTGTCGGGACAGGTTTGAAGTATAGCGTTGCTGAAACAGGACATCCGTTTGAGATGCCGCCCTCTATCCCGCCGGCGAAATTGCTTTTTCTTTCAAAACCGTTACCAGTGAAATGATCTATGCTTTCCATTCCTCTCATTTTATGTACTAGGTTATCACCGAAGTAAACACCCTTTACAGAAGGAATTGAAATGAAAGCTCTTGCCAAATTGGCATCAAGCCTGTCATACCACTGGGTATTTGATCCAAGCCCTACCGGAATACCGCAAAGAATGACCCTTAATGCACCGCCCAGACTGCCTTTTGCAACATTTTCCTTCTCTTTTCCGTGATCGAAAGAAGCGAATTCAATGCCGCCTATCTCAAGAATTTCAGACGAAACATTCATACTGAATTTCTTTAGAAGCATTTTGCAGAAGGCTCCTGCCGCAACCCTCATAACAGTTTCCCTTGCACTTGACCTTTCCGAACCGATTGAAAAATCATCGTATCCGAATTTTACATATGAACAGTAATCAACATGTCCGGGTCTCGGAAACCCTTTTCCTTTAACTCTGTTTTCAAAGAACTGTGTCCCCTGCAGACTGTTTTCCACAAGAAACGATAACGGAGCACCGGTAGTGATACCGCCGGACATTCCGGACATGATCTTCACTTCATCGGTTTCAAGTTCAAGCCGTTTAGTGCTGGCTGAACCTGATCTTCTCCGTATCAATTCAGTTTCCAAAAGAACATTATCGAACTTCAATCCCGCCGGGAAACCGCTCAAAATTGCGACCAGCGCTTTTCCGTGCGACTCACCGGCAGAAACAAACTGCATTTTAAAGAACTATTCCCCTTCGTTTTTCATAAGCGGTATCGAAGACTTAACCTTGTTCATGATCCTCGGTGTGAGGAAGATGAGCAGTTCGCTTCTTTCCACTCTGCTTTCTTCAGATTTGAAAAGCCATCCAAGTATCGGTATCTGAGAAAGAAGAGGCACGCCCCTTTTTGTTATGGATGTTTTATTCGTATAAACACCGCCGATAACTACAGTATCACCGCTTTTTACAAGAATCTCGGTTTTTGCCTCTTTCTTGATTATTGAAGGCTCGCCGAGGTAGTTCGCATTTGACCAGTCCGGCTCACTTTTGTTAATTTCAAGACTTAGAAGTATTGAACCGTCTGCAGTAATGTGCGGAGTTGTTTTGAGAACAAGTGTTGCGTCAACATATTTTGTTGTAACATCACCACCGGTACCTCTTGTTGTTATAGGAATACTTACACCCTGCTGTATCATTGCCTCGGTGTTATCAAGTGTCGCAACTTTCGGTGAACTGACTATTTTTATCTTACCTTCCGACTCCATGACATTGAGTGACAGATTAAGGTCGTTTATCATACCTACGCTGCCGAAAGAAAAACCGAGAGCACCAGTCCTGTCGGCAGGTCCTGGAACTGAAACTGCTCCGCCGACTCCCATATTATACGGGAACACAACGCCTGTGGGATGTCCGTTTGAATCAGTATAAGTGTGTGTTGTACCCCATTCGATACCAAGTCCGAGAGCGGCAGTTGAAGTTGCTTCGACAATCCTTGCTTCTATAAGCACCTGCGGAGTCTGTGTGTCAAGATATTCAACAAGCTGCTCTGCCTTATCCAGCACCTCTTCCACATCTTTTACAATAAGAACATTTGTTCTTTCATCTGTACTGACAGTACCTCTATCGGTCAGAAGCTCCTTTATCTGAGGCATAAGTTTTACAGCCATTGCATAGTTTACCGGAATAAGTCTTACTTTTACAGGCTCAAGCTTTTTCTGAGCATTTTTCTTGGCAAGCTCCTCTTCCTTTTCTCTTTGCATTGTCTTTACTGTTGCAACTCTGATTATGTTGCCGAATCTCTCCTTGCCCAGTGATTTACTTTTAAGAATTACTTCCAGAGCTTCATCCCATGGTATGTCAACAAGCCTTACAGTGACATTTCCTTTAACATCGTCTCCTGCAATGATATTAAGCTTGCTTATATCTGACATAAGACGGAGAATATCAAGAATATCAACTTCTTTAAAATCAAGGTTGATCTTTTTCCCTGTATATTGAACAACTTCGTCATCCATTTTAACAGCACCGCCCGATTTCAAAGGATCTTCCTCGTACTGCCCTGTGTTCATCTGCGGAACTCTTACTATCTGAGCTTCTGAATATCCTGCTACATCCTGGGTCTTTTCTTTTTTATTCTGGAAAACAAATTCTTTGCCGTTAGAAACATCTTCTATTTCTATCTCAAAGTTTGAAGACTTCATTTTGGCGAGAATTTTAACATCTTCTTTATCGTTGAATATAGCTATCTCAGAAACAGGTCCGTTTAAAGAAGAAGCATCAATAACCTGTTCTTTTTCTTTAACGATAAACGCCTTTTCGATGGTTATTTCAATTTTACTGTCAACAATCTTTTTTGAGATATTCAGCGGTTTTTCAGCTTTTATCTTGAGTATTTCTGGATCTTCACCTATAAAAGCAAGCCCTGTTATCTCAGTTTTGTCAACTGAGGGTACCTTCTCTTCCTGTTTTTCTTCTTTTACAGGAGCCGTCTGAACAGGAACCTGTACAACTTTATTATCTGTAACTGGAGCAAATGAACCAAAAAGCTTTCTTCCGTCAACAGCAAACTCGAATCCTGATCCTTTTTTTACTGCAAAAAATTGAGGGATGTCTTTTTCGACAACCACTCTGAAACCTGAAGGATGATTTGCGCTTCTGGCATCCTTAGTAGAAACCATGTTCCCCTTGATACCTATAAAGTCAAAAACCAGTCTGTCAGGACCCGTGAGTGAAAAAAATCTGACCATCTGCGGCTGAACCGAGAAAGCGAATCTTATTGAACCAGGGTCCTTTGACATTGTCACCCGGCTCTCTTTAAGCTGTTTCTCATCTTTCATAGAAACCATTGATTCAAAATCACCGGTCTTAACGGTTTTTGATCCCGACTCATTAACTTCAATGACCATACTTCCGTCAACAAGCGGAACATTTATAACGGAAGCGTTCTTTCCGTTCACAGAACCGTTTTTAATTCCGTTGAACTCAATCCCCTTCCTGCACTCTCCCAGTCCCAGAATATCTACTGAATTTCCATCGATCTTGAAATAAACCTGTTCAAAATCTTCGGAGATAACCGTAGTATTGCCGCTTACTTCAAGAGACAATGCATCTTTTTTGTTTCCGGCTGCTGCTGAAATCGTTACTGCCGATAACATCAGCAGAAGAACGAATGTTAACCTGATGCTTTTCATTTCAAGCTCCGTCCTATATTAGTTACTCAACTTATTTTCATTACCGGGGTTTTTCCCGGCATCATCGCTGCTTCCCGGTGTCTCAGTAAGCTCATCGTCGCCTACCGGAGCACCCGATTCCTGTAAAATTGTCTTGATTGGTAATTCAAGATAGAGTTTATTTAATATTTTTCTTCCGAGAGGATCTTTGTAAGTTTCAACTATCTCTATCTTATCGGGAAGGATTCTGCTTATCTTGCCCCAGTTCTTACCTATGAAACTGCCGGTCTTGACTATATGACTCTTGCCATCCGGAGCAACAATTACAACTCTGGGTTCAGTAACACCCCATATAATAGCAGTAAGTCTGAGATCTGTAATATCAAAATTCTGCAGTTCACTCACGATCTGTTTCTGTTTTGTCAGACTTGCAACATCTCCGAAATAACTTCTGAAAGGATCTTTTTTACCTACAGCGGAGTAGCGGTAATTCGACTTTCTCTGAGCTATATCGGTAAGATCTATCTCTTTCTTAGCTTTGACTTCACTTGACTTTGTTTTGCTTACACGGTCGTATTCCGCCTTATAGTCAAAGGATTCTATCTGATATTCATTGGAACATCCGTAAAGAATGGATGCTGCAACAGCAAAAACAAGTATTTTTATGAAATTATTTTGCAGCATTTGCACCTCCACCCATTTCAGCAACAGTAAGGAATCTATAAGTGGTTGCCCTAAACATAATATCAAGATATGTCTTGTTGGGCTGAAAACCGCTGAATGCACTTACAACATTCCCTTTTACCTGCTTTGTTTGAGCCTTCTGAGCATCAGCTTTGATATCGATGTCGCTGACATTGACTATTCTGGCAAGCTTGTTCACGCTGTCAAAAAAGCCAAGTACTTCATGAAAACTCCCCTTAACTTTTATTGATACAGGAACTTCTGCATAAAAATCTTTCTTCCTTTCAGCAAGCGGTTCAAAATAATAAACTTCCAGTCCGAATTTTTCTGCTTCATCAGACAGTTTTTTAAGCAGCGACGGGATCTCTTTCTTGTCAGGAAGCATACTGATCGCAACTTTGAGATCTCTGTCAAGAGCTTCTACCTCTTCCATAAACTGACCTCTGTCGCGAACAAGAACTACCATTTTGGAAAATTCAGCCTTTTTTGCGTTGAACTCACCGAAAAGGGACTCCATTCTGTCAAGATGCGGCATATAAACAGTAATGTAATATGCAAGCATGATAACAATAAGGATCCCAAGAAGTCCACCATACTTATAGGCCGGTTTCAATTTTCCGATGTTAACCAGCAGGGCCTTCATATCGTACTCCTCAACAGTTATTAATTAGTTGCATTACCTTGTGCAGGAACTGTCTCTGCAGAAGGCGCTGTAGCCGGTGCTGCCGTAGCGGGCACAGGTGCTGCAGGCTGTACCTGACGGCCTGCATAATGGATAACCGTGTTCAAACCATAGGAAAGTATCGGAACTCCCTCTACAACTTTATCCTTGGTAACTTTCTTAAGCTCTATGCCCGAAAAGAACAGAGAATTTTCAAGCTGTTTCATCAAGTTTGCAACTTCCTGATTTTCAAGGGTTTTTCCTTCCATGTTAATTTTATCCCCTTTTAAAGAGATCTTTTCCACCCATATCTTATTCGATGGTATTTTTAATGAAAGTTCATCCAGAACCCTGACAGGACCGATATTCTGCTCCTGAAGCTTCACTATCATGTCCATCTTTTCCTGCAATTTTGCTTTCTTTTCCTTCAGGGTCTGAATTTCACCCATTATCGATTTAAGATTTGCTATTTCCTTGTCAGCTTCATCGATCCTCATTCTGCTCTCGGCTTCCCTTTCAGTAAGAACTGCACTGTTAAGAACAACAAGTACAACGACCAATGCAATGGAAATGACAAAAATTACAAGGAAACCTTTTGCCTCATTGATGAGCTTTTCTTCTTTTACCGGTAAAAGATTTATTCTTATCATTGTTCGTCCATCCTCCGAAGTGCCAGTCCTAAACTAATTGTCGCAATATGTGCATAATCTTCGACCTCCTCCCTGTTAAGAACCTGTCCTGGGACAATTATCTCTTTGAAAGGATTCAGCTTTTCGACAGGGATTTCAAGCGTGGACCTGAGTGTCTGGGTGAAGGTGTGACTTCTGGTCGTTCCGCCTGTTATGAAAACTTTTGATACGCTGTCTTCGGGGTTGGTGTTCGTGTAATAGTCAAAAACCCTTGAAATGTCAGCGACCATATTTTTTGCAACATCTGCAACTACCTCTTCAACCTGATTGGGAAGTATCGAATCTCCAGTAGTATGGGATCCTGATTTTAAACTTTCGGCCTGCTGGAAACTCACTTTCAACCTTCTTGTTATCTCTTCTGTTATATAGTTTCCTCCAGTAAGAATATCTCTGAAGAATCTTACATTGCCGTTTGCTATTATTACCACATTTATTTTTGAAGCTCCGACATTAAGTATCGCAACAGTCTTGTCCTTTTCTTCCGGATAGTTAATCTCAAAAACATTAGCCAGAGCCGTTGCATCTATCTCAACCGACATCGGCCTGACACCGGCATCATTAACAACCTGAATAAAGTCGCCGACAAGATCTTTCCTTGCCGCGATAAGAACAACCCTGTCCCTTCCATCCTCAACAATATCAGTTTTCAGGCCGTCAAAATAGATTTCTTTGATATCATGAGGTATATGTGTTTCGGCTTCAACTTTCAGAGCATTGTAAAACTCTTCTTTTGTAACCTTGGGAACATTTATAATACGGTTAATAATACCATGACCTGCGATACAGATCGAACAGAATTTATCTTTAAGTCTCTCTCTGGCTAGAAGCGTTTTAATGGCATCGTTCATCTCATAGGTATTCATTATGCTTCCGTCAACAACTGTATTGACAGGAATAGGAATAAATCCGAATTTTTTAAGATAGTATTTTCCCCTTTTCTTCTGTAGTCTGGAGGCTTTGATCAGATAGGATCCAAGGTCAAGCCCGAGTAGTTGTTTGTTATAAAACATTCATGCCTCCTTTGGTCAGTCTTCGTCATCGTCAGAAAAAACCTTGTGTTTCTCATCAAGAGAAAGACCCAGTGCAAGGAGAACCTTTCTTTTGGTTTCCATCCTGCACTCACCGTTTTTTTCGATCCTGTCGATAGTAAGGACAGAAACTCCTGCTTTTCTCGCAAGCTCCGACTTGCTCATAAGAAGTTTCTCTCTCATTTTTTTTAGGTTGTTGTAAGCCATCTATCTTCTCCTAATAAACCTGAAAAACATCCTGGAACTACCTCGACAATATCAAAAAACAGCTTAAAATCAAGTTTTTTCTGCAAAAAATATACATCATTGTTATATAGTTATGCAAAACTTTGTGATAACTTCGCTCCTTTTAGGCCTTACTTCTATTAATTGTTACACCAATCCTAGTTAACTTATGCTCTATTGATTCATATCCTCTATCTATTTGTTTTATGTTGTAAATACGGCTTCTTCCCTTAGCCGAGACCGCTGCCATCAGAAGCGCCATTCCCGCTCTTATGTCGGGAGAGTCCAGTTTCGAACCGCTGAGCCGTGTGTGACCCGAAACCACAACTCTGTGCGGGTCACAAAGAATTATGTTGGCACCCATGCCGATAAGTCTGTCGACAAAGAACAGCCGGCTTTCAAACATTTTCTCGAAAAACAGCACTGTTCCTTCCGCCTGGGTTGCCGCTACTATCGCTATGGACATAAGATCTGAGGGAAATGAAGGCCATGGACCGTCATCTACTTTCGGAATTGCATTGTTCATATCTTTCTGGATAAGCAACTTGGGATGATGAGGAACAAAAATGTCCGATCCCTTTGCCACGGTAGTTATCCCTATTCTCTTATATACATTTAATATAGAACGGAGATCATTCCCTCCTGCAGCATCTTTTACGAGGAGTTCTCCTCCTGTCATTGCCGCAAGAGCTATGTAACTTCCTGCTTCGATGTAATCCGGACCTATCGTGTGCTCACACCCTTTCAGAGAGGTCACGCCCTCTATTGTGAGTACATTCGTCCCCAGTCCTGATATTTTCGCACCCATTTTATTAAGAAACCGGCACAGATTCTGGACATGGGGTTCAGTAGCGGCATTCCTTATCACTGAAATTCCTTCAGCCGCAACTGCCGCCATTAAAATATTTTCTGTCGCCGTAACACTTGCTTCGTCAAGAAATATATCTGCCCCCTTAAGACGGTTTGCAGAAAGATTATAGCCGTTGCTGTCATGGCTGTATGTTGCCCCGAGCTGCTCAAAACCGGTAAAATGAGTGTCAAGCCTTCTTCTCCCTATCACATCGCCTCCGGGAGGTGGAAGCATGACCGATCCGTTCCTCGCAAGAAGCGGTCCCGCAAAAAGTATTGATGTTCTAACCAGCCCGCAAAGCTCTTTATTAAGTGGTTTTAAAATAATATTTGAAGCATCCATTTCGATGCAGTTCCTGGAAAGTCTTGTAACTGTTACACCTATATCTTCGGCTATCTGGAGCATATTTTGCACATCAATGATGTCGGGAACATTGTTTATTGTAACTTTTCCATGCGCAAGAAGTGCAGCCGCGATAACTGGCAGAGCTTCGTTCTTGTTGCCTGAAGGGGTTATCTCCCCACTTATAATATCACTGCCTTTAATATCAAAAAATTCCATAACATCCTCTTTAATAAAATATTGAAAAGAATAACACAGGCGGTAATTTACAGTAAAACCTCTATTTTTCCAATTTTTTTGTTTAAAAATTTGCAATTTAAACAAATGCGATTATAAAGGTTGCGTCTAACGGGCCTATAGCTCAGTTGGTAGAGCTCCCGGCTCATAACCGGGTGGTCAGAGGTTCGACTCCTCTTGGGCCCACCACCTTATTTTGTGGAGGGTAGACTTTGCGGTTTATTTACATCATCCGGAAAATAGATTTTATAAGCACTTGTGAAAACAAGTGCTTTTTTTTTGCATAACAACTGATGGAGGCTAGTGTTGCTTGACGAACTGAAAAAACTTAAAGATCTCCAGTTTATTGATTCTCAGGTTTTTGATCTGGAAGAAGAACTTGACTCTCTGCCTGAACAGAATGAGCTGTTGAATGCGAAGATCGTGGAAATGGAAGGCAAGCTCAAGGAATTGAGAAGTGCGATAGCTATCCAACTTGAAGAACGGCAGAAAAGGGATGAGATTCTCAAAAAAGGAGAGGACAAGCTCAAGACAATAACCGGAAAACAGTCAGCTATCAGAAATAAGGATGAATACAACGCCCTTTTAAGAGAAATTGACAATATTAAACGGTTCAATCGTGATCTGAGCGATGAAATAGCGGAAATAGATAAAGAGATCGAGTTCAAGAACAACGAGCTCAAACTCATCGAAGAGGAAACCGTTAAAAAGATCGAAGAAAACAGAAAAAAAATGTCGGAAAACGAAAAAAGGGTTAAAGAGCTTGACAACACTCTTGAAAAGATCTCTGAAAAAAGAGAGAAACTTATTCAGAACATCAGGCCTGCTGTTTACCGTAAGTATCAGAGAATATTTGAAAGTTCACAGAATGGAAAGGCAATTGCACTGGCAGAAGACAGAGTCTGCCATGGATGTAACATGACCCTTCCCCCTGAACTTTTCAACATGGTGCTCCGGGCCACAAGAATAGAAGTCTGCCCCAACTGTCAATGCATTCTCATTCCGGTAAAAAAAGAGAACAAAGAAAATCCCGAACAGTAGTTCTTTTACAATTGTGAAAAAGCAGCACATCCAGTCGCTGATAATATCAGAGGAAAGTCCGGACTCTACAGGGCGGAAGGCTGGCTAACGGCCAGGAGTAGAAATACTACGGAAAGTGCAACAGAGAAAAGAATGCCTGACTTGATCAGGTAAAGGTGAAACGGCGGAGTAAGAGCCCACCGGGACAGTGGTGACACTGTTCGCATGGCAAACCCCCTTCGGAGCAAGGTCTAATAGAGATGCCATCTGCCAAGGCAGATAAGGGCTGCCCGCCCGATGCATCCGGGTTGACCGCTAGAGGCGTCAGGTAACTGCCGTCCCAGATGAATGACTGGATTTAACAGAATCCGGCTTATGTGCTGCTTTTTGACTATTGTAAGTAATTGTCCTCGATCCCCATTGCTATGGGATAAATCCCCGACCAGCTGAGCCATACAGCCGCTTCAAGATCGCTCTTATTTATTGTTTCGATGGTATCCTGCACAGTGTGGTAATACGCATGGGTTCCGAGAGTTGAAAGCAATACTGCCGGAACTCCGGCATAGTAGAAACATACATGGTCTGATGCATCAAGTGGCTGGGCATTGCTGATTTCAAGATCAAGTTCCAGTTCGTCTGCATAACCGCTCATTACATCTGACAGCCACCTGTTTGAAGAAAGTGTCGCCCCGTAAACTGCGAGTCCTGATCCGTCACCTGCCCCAACCATATCAATGCTCCACGCCGCGACAGTCTGTGAGACTGAAAATGCAGGATTTTCTACATGTTCGCAAGATCCTATGAGTCCGAGTTCTTCAGCGTTCCACGCTGCAAAAACAATAGTTCGCACAGTTTTGTGACCGCCGAGAACGAAAGCTCTGGCAAGCTCCATCATTACGGCAGTTCCTGATGCATTGTCGTCTGCACCGTAATAAATATCTCCGCTGACCGGATCTTTTCCGAGATGGTCGATATGCGCTCCAACAACGATTACTTCTTCCTTAAGTTCCGTATCGGTTCCCGGAAGAACACCGATTACATTGTCGGCACTCACTGTTTCTGTTCCGGCTTCGATCTTTATTGCTGCATCAACTCCCGTTGAGCAACTATGCGGCACAAGGTCAGCATCTATTGATTCCGACCACGATTTCATATCAGGTATCGACTCTTCTATTATGTCGCGATCGGCAAATATGACAGGCAGATCATCAACAAAATATTCTCCGCCCAGAGTCATTCCCGCAGGAATTGCACCTGATTCCTGATAATGATTCACGACTATTACTCCAACTGCTCCGTGAATAGAGGCGTTCTTTGATTTATATCCGAAATTCCAAAGACAGGGAGCTGTTGTGCACGCATCATTAGCAGGACAGCTGTTGTGGACTGATTCCAGATTCCCCGGTCCGCGACGGATGACAAGAGCGATCTTCCCTGTCACATCAATACCGGCAAAATCATCATATCCCGTTTCAGGAAGAGGGCAGTCAGGATATTCCGATTTTTTAAACGGTGGCACTGTGATTCCGTGACCTGCAAAAATAACTTCTGCAGACACATCTCCGCTTCCTGAATACTGCATGACCTGAAACCCTGTTGTTGCAGAAAGCTCTTCATCATCTATCCCTGCTTCAGGAGTTCCTGTAATCACCCACTGATCAAAACTGAATTTCTGAAAAAATGTTTCACTATCACCGGCAGGAGTAAGTCCAAGTTCCTCAAAAAGAGATTTAACATATTCCACTGCCGCAACATTTCCGGGTGTGCCGGGCTGTCTGCCTGTGCGGTCAGCGTGGGCAAACCATGCGACATCGTTATATATTCTCTGTATATCAAACTTAAACTCTTCAATTATATCTTCATCATTTTCATCTTCAACGGCAGATTCATCAACAGAATCGTCAACTTCCTCGAGGTAATTATCACCAGTTTCTTCAATATCACTGTTCTTTATGCCGCTGTCACTGCATCCTGCAAAAAAAACGAAGAGAACAAGAAGTGCAAGTTGTTTTTTCATAATATGCCTTTGATTTTATTATTGATAAACAACAAAAGATGTAAATACGGTCCTTTCGTTATAAAGCCTCAGTCCTCCCCTTCCACCCATATCGGGCTGAACATCGCCGCCTGAAATTACTACTTCTCCGTTACCTCCTGCCTCATCCATAAAACTGCAACGGACCTCTGTTCCGTTTGAAAAAACTCTTACTTTGTGCAGCTGATTATCTGCGGCGGGTGCATTAACTGTAACACCCTTTACAAAATTGATGTTGTCACCACCGGAATATCTCCAGATAGCAAGCTCGTTATTGTCTCTGCGGAAAAGACATGTGTGCCAGTATGTTGCATTATTGACCTGCTGAACAGAGAAAAGCAATCCGGCATAACTATTTCCGCCCAGATCTCCTTCGTCATACCTGAATGTTACTTCAACTGAAAAAGGACCGTTAGGAATGTTGTAGGAGTGGTAGTTGTTCTGACCGTATGGAGTTGAAGATACCGAAATCACACCATTGCCATAATTCCATGTTCCGCCGGTTGAGGTCCATGAAGACTGCTGATCATTAAACGGCTCAAAAACTGTTATCTGTGAAAGGAGATCATAATTGAAAGGTGCTTCACAAACATCTCCTATCCCGTCGTTCTGTGTATTTTTCTGACCCGGGTTATAACTTGCAGGACAGTTGTCGCAATTGTCATCTATCCCGTCACCATCTTCATCAAGTCCGCTCCCTATGCAACCACTGTTGCCTGTATTGCCTGTATTGCCTGTATTGCCTGTATCGCCTGTATTACCTGTATCGCCTGTATTGCCTGTATTTCCTGTGTTTCCTGTGTTTCCTGTATCTCCTGTGTTGCCGGTATCTCCTGTGTTGCCACTGTCGCCTGAATCACCGCTGTTTCCCGTATTGCCTGTATTCCCTGTGTTTCCTGTGTCTCCAGTATTGCCGCTGTCACCCGAATCACCGGTATTTCCTGTGTTTCCTGTATCACCTGAATCAGTATCCGTTGTTTCTTTTTCATCATCTCCAGAGCCGTTTTCGGCAACTTTTATCCTTACATTGCCTTCACAACCGGCAACAACAAGAATAAAAACCATAAATAAAATTGAGCTCTTCATATCAGTCTCCTTTTTACAGTTTACAAAACCAACAACAAAAGATTATTCACAAATTCTTTTTTTTCAAGAGCTTGTTCTGATTCACTTCAACTTTGTATAATGATTTCTTTTCTTTCTGGATTTTCATATTTTTAAGGTTATTGTGATTGTAGTAACTGTTTTTTGATTGGAGAATTTGGAATGGAATCTATCAGAGAGCTATTCAAGATCGGCCACGGTCCTTCGTCAAGTCATACGATCGGGCCAAGAAAAGCCGCTCAATTGTTTTTAAGAGAAAACGGTAATGCTCAGAAATTCAGAGTGACGCTGTTTGGGAGTCTTGCCGCAACAGGCAAAGGACATCTAACAGACGAAGCTATTATTGATGAGCTCGGCAGAGAAAGAACAGAGATACTGTTCAAACCCGCGATCATCAGGAAAGAACACAGCAACGCCATGCTTTTCGAAGCGTTGTCAGACGATGAAACTGCTCTGAATTCAGAAACTTTTTTCAGTGTCGGAGGAGGAAAAATAGTTACAGAAAAGACTTTTGATCAGTCAGAGGAGAAAAAAACAATTTATAACCTTTCCACGATGGATGAAATTCTCTATCATATTAACCAGACAGGTCAGTCATTCTGGGAATTTGTTGAAGAGCACGAAGGTGAGGAGATATGGGAATATCTTCTGGAAGTATGGAAAGTTATGAAAGATTCCGTAAAAAGAGGACTTTCAAAAGAAGGGCTTCTTCCAGGAGGCCTTGGTCTGCAAAGAAAAGCTTCATCATATTCGATCAAAGCAAGCGGATTTCGCGGATCGCTGAAAAGAAGGTCAATGCTTTTTGCCTATGCCCTTGCAGTTGCTGAAGAAAACGCTTCAGGCGGCAAAGTTGTCACAGCTCCCACATGCGGATCTTCAGGAGTTCTTCCAGGAGTGCTTTACAACATGAGTGTCAACTATAAGTTCAGTGAAGATAAGATATTAAGAGCACTTGCCACAGCAGGGCTTGTTGGCAATCTCGTTAAAAAGAACGCATCCATTTCGGGAGCAAAAGTCGGATGTCAGGGAGAGATCGGAACAGCATGTGCAATGGCCGCTGCTGCTGCTGCACAACTATTCGGCGGAACTCCCAACCAGATTGAATATGCCGCTGAAATGGGACTTGAACACCATCTCGGGCTGACATGTGACCCTGTTTGCGGACTTGTCCAGATCCCGTGCATTGAAAGAAATGCCTTCGCGGCATCAAGAGCACTTGACGCAAACACATTTGCTCTTCTTTCAGACGGAAAACATACAATAAGTTTTGACACAATAGTTGAAACCATGAACCGGACAGGAAATGATCTTCCCATGATCTATAAGGAAACTTCAGAAGGCGGACTCGCAGTTACCGCGAAAAGATAGAATCCCGTTATAACTTTTTTTGCAATTAATCTGATTTATTTAGATGTTCCTGGCATTATGTTCTCTTTGTACCATTTCCAGTTGTCAAGTATGACCAGAGAATCAAGTACCTGATCGGCTGAATCCCATAAAGCAAGTCGAAGTTTAAACTCTTCTCCCGGAACTATATTTCCTTTCACTTTGAGCCAACCTGTCGCCCCGTGATTTTCATAACCTGTTCCTGAAAGCGGCTCGCTGCCTTCACAGTGTTTGTTTATGTCCGTTATTTCTCCGTCAGGAAGCTTGCATACAGTAAAAAGCCCGCTCATTACAAAATTAATCCCCAATGAATTTCCGTTTTCATCAACTGCAAGGTTTTTGTCAGAAGGATTTTGGAACTCCGGTTCGTATGTTGAATAGGCGGAGTCGAGCAGAGCAACAAAAAAATCGTTAAATTGAGTGCAGACATAAGCTGAATAATCAGCACTGAAAAAATAAGCATCAAAACTGAATGAGTTGGCACTTGCAGGGGCTTTGATTTCAAGTGTGAGCATCACTGAATCTCTTGCGGGATTGTTTGAAGGGTCGTGATCTTTACAATCGGGAGATGCTGGGAACTTGCTGCCGTTTGCCTCATACCAGTCAGGTGGAGCATTATGTGTTTTTGCGTTGTTGACACTCAGATTACTTACCGGGTTAGCGACAACTCCCGAAGAAAACAGTAAGAAAGCATCTCCTGAAACAGGAACTATACTGCTTCCGAAAGATTCATACACTGCATACTGACCTTCAGGAACATCTCCGCTCCCCGTACCATCACTGAAAGTTAACGATGCACTTTGCAGTCCGTAAGGAAACTCAATTGAAACAGGACACAACTCCATTGCCTTTGCTAGATCAGCAGGATCTTTTGTACCTGAATCAATTGAACTGTCACAAATCGGAGTAATTATTTCACCAGTATTTCCAGTGTTGCCGCTGTCACCTGAATTTCCTGTATTCCCTGTATTCCCTGTATCTCCTGTGTTGCCGGTATTTCCTGAATCTCCGGTATTTCCAGTGTTGCCTGTGTCACCTGTGTTGCCATTATCTTCTTTTTCACTGCATGTAATGGTGTTAAACCCTGAACAATCATCAAGACACTTTGCCTTTCCGCCAATAAACTTAGAGCTGTCAATGTCAACACAATTGGCAACATTGCGGTCACAAACTTCACCTTTATCAACTATTTCATTTCCGCAGATCTCAGTCGTGTCAGCGTCTTCATCCGACTCCGTTAAAACTTCGTCGGACAAATCATCATTAACATCATTGTCTGTTACTGCCGTTTCATCATTCTTTGTACGGATTTTTGTAATATTCTCTCCACAACCTATGAAGTTTATTGCTATGAAAAGAACCAGAAGCACCATCAGATGTTTTTTAAATAATTTCATTTCTCCCTCCAGATAGTTAAGAAAACTGACAAATTATATGTCTTTTAAGTTATTAGTCAAAATTTTGCTTTTGTAACATTCTAAAAACATTAGCTTTTTCTTTCTTGCATTTTTCTTGCTAAAGGATTAAGTGTATTAAAGTTATTTAGGAGGCGGCAATATGAAAAAATCAATCGTAATTCTTTTTCTTGCATTAACATTCTTCCTTGTTTCGTGTGGAGAAAGCAAAAAGGCAAATGACGAGTCCGGAACTCCGGATGAAGAAGTGAGTGATTCTGAAATTGATGAAGACGGGCTTGCAAATGACGAAGATGTGACTAATCCGGCTTTTGAACCTTTTATCACTGCATTGAAAGCTGATCTTGAAAAAAGTAACGCTTTGGGTGTGTCAGTTGCAGTTATGAAAGACGGGAAGGTGATTTTTGCAACTGCTTTAGGGTTTAAGGATATTTTAAGAAAAGTTCCTCTCACTATTGAAACATTGATGCAGATCGGCTCAACCACTAAGCAGATGACGGCAACAGCACTTCTTCAAAAGGTTGAAAAAGAAAAAGTGACCCTTGAAAACACTATAAACGATGTTATGCCCGATCTTGAATTTAAGCTTGATGAAACATGGGACGATTCCATCACTATTCATCACCTTCTGAGTCATCAGGGCGGATTTTATGACTGGATCCCGTGGGATTTCATGCCGGAAGATGACATGCTTGAAGGGATTGGCAAAACTTATGCTCAAAAATATTTTCTTATGAATCCTCCGGGAGTTTTTTACAACTATTCAAATCCTAACTTCGCATTTGCAGGGCTTATCACGGAGACGCTTGACAACCGCTTCTGGCCTGACATTATGCTTGAAGATGTTTTTGCACCGCTTGGAATGGAAAGAACATTTTTAAGAAGAAGTGAAGTCAAAAAAGACGGAGATTATTCCGATTCATACGGATATGACTACAACGAAATTGAAAGTGCGGAACTGACTGACATTACAATTGACAAAATCGCTGATTCGGCGTTCACCCGTCCGGCAGGGCTTGCCTGGACAACTCCTGAACAGATGATGAAATGGGCTGATTTTATAATGAATGGAAACAACGATGTTCTTGGCGATAAATATAGAAAAATGATAACTACTCCCCATGTTGACACTCTTTACGGCGCAGAAACAATGTATTACGGTTACGGAATGATGGTTGAGACCGGATACATGTCAAAGGCCGGAAAATGGTATGAAGTTCCTGTCTGGGAACACGGCGGAAACACTATATCATTTTCCAACATTCTCTATATTCTTCCAGATCAGGATTTTGCAGTTTCGATCTGTTCAAGCGGATATGGCACTGATTTTACTGAAAGTCTTGATGTTGCGATAACGACTCTCGCTGATCTGCCTGAACCATCTGAAACTGTGCCAAAATACGAAACTGACCCTGAAAAATTCGACGATCATGTCGGAACCTACAACGATGCCTACAATGTCGGAACAATGATCATAACCCGAAACGGCGACAAACTTCTTGTCAGCGCACCCACCCTTGAAGGATACAACTATGAAGTGGGTCCTGAACTTGTTCCCGTTTCAAGCGACATCTTCTTTCTCTATCTTGACGGACAGCCGCTTGACATCACATTCGTCAAGGAAGAAGGACACTCAAAATACATGAGAAACAGAATATTCGTCCTCACAAAAGTTGAAGAAGAAGAAACGCTCATAACACCAACATCGCAACAGATCGAAAACTTTGTTCTAAGATCAAAACGCAAATTACTGCCCTGACTTTTGTACAAAAAACTACCGACATTGCATTCAACTCAATTTTCAGCTTAGCTTTGAAATACTCTACTTCCCCTTCCCTTTTCCCATTACAAGAGGGAAGATGGTGAGATTGACAAGCGTTGCCATGATGATGCCCAGAGATGCGATCATTCCGATTGAAACCATTCCCTGATGCGATGAAAAGACAAGACTGAAAAAACCGATCAGCGTTGTAAGTGAGCTGAAGAAAACAGCTCCCCCCGTTCTGTTCAGGATCTCAGGAATAGCGTTTCTATCAAATCCGCTTTTTAAGAATCTGTCAAAGATGTGTATCGAGCTGTCAATTCCTGTTCCGATCATTGTCGGAACTATTATCATATTGAAAAGATTGAATCTTATGTCAAAAAGCCAGGCCGCACCGAACATCCATATCACTGCAACAGTCAGCGGAATGAAAAGTGAAACTGCATGATGAAAGCTCCTGAACATGATAAGAAGGGTCACAATTACAACTATCATTGCAAAAAGCGCCATCACAGGAACATCACGGTTTATTATTTCATCAACATCGGCAAGAAGAAGAAAAGGAGCTGTCATTTTAAATTCTTTTCCGTCATGCTTGAGTGTTCCGAACTTCTCCTTGGTTTCTGAAACAGTTCTCATGTCTTTGTAATTACCTGATATCATTGCTATTACGAAATTACCAAGAGCACCGTCCTTTTCACTCAGCATCGCTTTTGCCCAGTCAGGAAGGAGCTCTTCTCTTATTTCACTATCCACTGAAAGATATGGCATTATCTCTTTTTCAAGCAGACCTCTATCTTCAGTTGAAAAAAGTTCAATTTTTCTTTCAATTGTCCTTTTTATCCTTTTTATAACTCTCAGTTTTTCCTGCTGATCATCCGGCAGGAACGATTTTATTGAAAAAACTGCTTCCAGCTTCCCGTCATCACTTCCCGATCTTTTCATCTCATTTAATATCGCCGCAACAGCTCCTGCATCTCCCCTGCTGTCAGTCAGATATATTGCAACCCTGCCTCTTGAACGGCTGTCCCTGTTTTCGTTTCCGATCGTTTCTTTGTATTGAGCGACAATTGAATTTTCATGATCTTCATCAATTTTATAACTAAGTTTCATCAAGTCATATTCAAAAGGGATGTTGAAAAACGCAAAAACCGAAAGAACAGTAAGAAGAAGCGAGAACGCAAGCACCTTTTTCTTTTCCTTTAAGAATGAAAGATAAAGTTTTTCAAGCAGAGTTATCTTTCTGGGCCTGATATTGAGGTCTCTTATCTTTTCAAGTGCAAATACAAAAACGGGAAAAAAGAAGAAATATGCAAAAAGTGAAGTAACAATTCCGATGAAAGCGACAAGTCCGTAATCTGAAAAACCCTTGAAATCAATGAAGTAAATAGTTAAAAATGCAACGGCTGTGGTAAGTGCGCCGCTGATTATTGAAGGAAACACATCGCTTACGGTTTTTGCCATGCAGTCAGCAGCACTCTGACCCTCCTCTTTTTTCTCACCGTATCTTGAAAGTAGATGTATCCCGAAATCTATTCCCAGCCCGTAAAGGATTACAAAACTGAAAGCCGAAACAATATTGAACACTTTAATGATAAGAATTGTAATGCTGACAGCTGAAAGTATACCTGCCGAAAGAGGGAACATTACAATGAGAAGTGCCGCAAACGACCTGAAATACCAGATAATTACAAGAGAAAGAAGCACAACACACAAAATAATTGTAAACATCAGGTCTTTGTTCAGGCTCTTGACTTCATTGACTTTATGCAGAAGCTCCCCGCCTATTTCCACTTGAACTCCGGGATGATCCTGAACTGTTTCATCGATCGAATTCTGTATCGCGGCAATCACTTTTATAAGATTCTTCGCATCGGTATCGCTCCCTGTCGGTCTCACTTTCATTGCAAGGAATGTCCCGTCATCTGTTGTAAAATATGGATGCAGATCAAATCTCTTTTTTCTTTCAAGTGCTTTTTTCTTAATGTTTTCTACGGTTTCCCTGAATTCAGAACTCACTGCACTCTCTGTTTTCTCCCCTTTTTCTTCAATTGAAAGGGCATCTTTAACCTGACCGGCTATTTTTTCATTAATTATCTTCAGATTTTCTTCAAGATCTTCAAGCGGAACAAACAGCAATGCGTGCTTTTCAATGTAGTCTGTCTCTTTTTTAAGCTCAACTGACTCCACTTCTTCAAGTTTTTCAACCTTTTGAACAAGATCTTCCATGAATTTGAGGTTTTTTTCAAATGAATCTGACTTTGAAACGACAAGAAATGTCTCAAAAGTTCCGATTCTTTCAGTTACTTTTTTAAGCCGTTTTACATTTTCATTGCTTCCCTCAAACATCGCCGCAAGATCGCTGTCAACAACAAATTTGTTTTTAACAAAATATATCGCAAAACCGAATATCAGAACAAAGATCAAAAAGAGAGTAAGTGTGTTCCTGCCTGCAAAACCGATATATTTTTTCATTAAACGATCAAGCATCGAAAACCCTCAGATCAAATTTTTTAAAACACCTTCTGTATCGTGGATCAAAAGCTTATCGCGATAGCTCTTTTTGATCACATGAAAATCATTTTTTACATTTTCAAACAGTTTTAAAACTCCCCCTTTCTCTGTCATATGGTCAAATATTATCGAAAGATCCTGTTCGTTTTTTTCAACAGAATCAAGCACTTCTGCTATTTTATCCATATCATACGAATCTTTGAACTTCGCGAGATATGACTGAACAGGCACAGTACGCAACACTTTCTCAACTTTCTTTATCTGCTCTCTGTCAATGAGCTTAAACATACCAAAGGTTATTCCTGACTTATCAAGAAGAGCGTTCAGTTTCGCAATAGTTTCAACTTCATCAACAACATCGGTAAGCCAGACGGTTCCGAACTCCTCCTCCACCCCTACCCCGACCGGAGCAGGAAAAGCGAGATTGAATCTCGGCATCGGATGAAAACCGTCGGAATAGAGAATTTTGAGTCCGTTCATCGCAAGAACTTTAAAAAGGAATGAAACCAGATCAAGATGACCGACGGAGATCGCCCTTCCTTTTTTTGAGATCGTGAAGATGTAAGGATATGAATTTCCTCTGTTTGTAACCTCTTCCTGTTTTTCGGGCTCTTTCACAGACTCAAGACTGCCTGTTTTTATACGCGGCTTAATATTATCAAAATCACAGGCACCGCAGTTTTCACAATTACCGTCTGTACAATCGGCAGTGCGCTCGGAATTATATGCTTTAGCTCTTTCTCTAAGCAGGAATGATCTGTCAATTCTCATGTCAATATGCTCATAAGGGAGCGGCTTATCGACCGGTTTTTCAATCATTGTAGTGTACGGATCGATACCATTTTGCAAAAGCGCTTCATTCCAGAGTTTTGAATTGAAATTTTCATCATCAGTCTGAAGTCCTTCCATCCTTTCTGCTACATACCTGACAACATTATTGAATTCTCTGCCAGCCCGGCTTAAATACCCTTCGACTGTGCTTATTTCCTGACTGTGCCAACTGAGTTTAAGGTTTTTTATATTCCGCAGACCTTCAATTATTATCTGCTGCTTAGCCCTTATTTCTTCAGGAGTTGCCATTTTCTCCCATTGAAAAGGGGTGAACGGTTGCGGAATGAATGTTGAAAAACTTGCCGTCACACCCGCTTTTTTCCCGAAACCTCTGGCAAGCGAACATATTTTTCTTACCAGATCGACTGTTTCAATAATATCTTCATTATTCTCAAGCGGAAGTCCGAGCATGAAATAGAGCTTTACATTCTGCCAACCGTTGCTGAAGATCTTTCTTACCGCTTCAATGATCTCTTCATTGGTGTTATCCTTGTTTATGATCTTCCTCAATCTTTCGCTTCCCGATTCAGGAGCAAGTGTAAATCCGCTCTTCCTCCCTTTTCTTATTGCCGACACTATTTTCGAGGTAAGCGATTCTGTCCTCAAGCTTGGAAGCGATATCGAAATCCCGCGACTGTATTTTCCGTATGATTCAACAAGTATCTCCTCTATTTCACTGTGATCTGCCGCAGAAAGGGAAAGAAAACCAACCTCATCGTATCCTGAAGTTTTTACTACCCTGTCAAGGATGTCGCAAATGTTCTTTGCACTTTTTTCACGGTGAGGACGGTAGAATGATCCCGCCATGCAGAACCTGCAACCCCTTGTACATCCCCGCATGATCTCAATAGTAAATCTATCGTGAATTGTTCTCATCGCAAAAACAGGTGCATCAAACAGGGAATCGGGATCATAGTTAAGATCACGCAGCACTGATCTTCTGACAACTTTTCCTGAAACAGAACCTTCAGGAATATAAAATCCTTCAATTTTTGAGAACTCTTCAATTATTTTCTCTCTCCCTTTTACCTGCGAAAGAACTTTGAGAACTTCACCTGATGCAGGCTCGAACTCACCTATGAACGCAGCATCAATAAAATCGCTCACCGGCTCAGGGTTGCACATCACAGGACCTCCGGCAATGATCACCGGCATATCACTTCCCGACCTTTCCTTTGAAGTTACAGGAATGCCTGCAAGCTCAAGTATCTTTAAAAAAGCGGGGTACTGGAGCTGATACTGAAAAGAAACACAGATCAGATCAAACGATCTGAGATCAATACTGTGCATCATCGATCTTAGCGTCCCTTCCTTTTTGGCAATTTCAAGAAAATCTTTGTCAGGGGCAAACCCGAAATCGACATTGAATCCACCGCGATGAAAAATGGAGTACAGTATCTTTACACCGGTATGGCTCTGAGCCATCTCAAAAATATCGGGGAAAAGAATGAGTACTTTAGGTTTTGACGGGTCGCTTTCGATATGAACCGGCTCAATAAAAGGGGCGAAATATCTTCCGGGTTTATTGATATTTCTTAAAACTGATGTGATCATTTCCAAAGGAATACCTCAAGAGATAAAATGAAATTGAAATAAAAACTGTCTGACTTAACAAAATATTTCCCAAAAGCCGGAGCTAAGAAAAAGTTTACCGATTCATGCGGCGACACATAGGCGCCCAGCTGAAATTCAAGACCTACCAACGGATCACTTCCGGGAGTTGCAGTAACTATGGAATGAACAACTCCTTTAAATCCCGATATCCTTGCTCCGGCAACTAAAGAAGCGTCAACATATCCACCTAGAATTATGTCCGAAAATGTCCTGTTAGTAAGGAATATCCCGTTAAACCTCATTGTTCCCGCCGCATGCTCCGCATCAAGCCATTGAAAATCGACACCGAAAGAAAGTCCTGGGTTCTGAAAACGGTTTACCATAAATCCGAAATTCAGGTTGAAATACTGAATAAGCGGCGCATTGTACAGAAACTCAGACTTTTCAAGCGAGATCTCCGCACTCAAAGATGGGATTTTGTTGCCTGCGATTCGACCTTCGATAAGTGCCGGAAGCGAAGTAAAGAAAAATATTACTGTGACAAAAACCGCACATTTCAGAAAACGGCTAATCACTCTCCACCTCTTTTAATATCCTGTCGATCAAGCCATCAAAAAATCTTGAATTGCTCAGCGGTGTTGAACATTCGAGTATAAGATCACCGTTTTCTTTTGCCAGTGTAGAAACAAGTCCCATATTGTCATAACTTTCAATTGTAAAATGGAAAAAAATGTTCTTTTTTGCAGGGATCCTGACGATCCTGTGCCAACTCATTTTTCAACCCTCCTGAAAATTGTGTAGGGGATGAAATTTCCTTCAAGAAGGATTTTTTTTGAATGATGTGCCACAACATCTTTTGTTCCGTCAGTAAAATTAAAGATCTGAGGCATAACTATTTCATCTGTCCTGCCTGAAGGTTCAAGAACTTCAAGGGCTTCCCCTGCAAAAAGCCGGTTTCTGACTTCAACAACAAAAGCTCCGTCTTTCTTTTCATCAGTGATATTTGCAACAAAATCAGCTTCAGAATTTGATCCGTCACCGTCCCTCTGATAATCATCGGGAGTAACATTTCCTTTCATAAAACCGGTGCTGTAGCCACGGTTCTTGATCCTGTTAAGAAGCTTGAAAACTTCATCTTTTGCAATATTTTCACCGTTTAATATCCTTTTATACAGAGAGACTGTTGAAGCAATGTAATGTATTGATTTCATCCTGCCTTCAATTTTAAATGAACTTACTCCTGCTTTTGCAAGAGCATTCATATATTCAAAAAGTGCAAGTTCTTTCGGATTGAAAAGATATGTCCCCCTTTCATCTTCTCCGACATTCATGAACTCGCCCGGCCTTTTTTCTTCAACAACGGCATAGTTCCATCTACAGGGAT
Organism: uncultured Spirochaetales bacterium; assembly: GCA_964630905.1. Classification (GTDB taxonomy): domain Bacteria; phylum UBP6; class UBA1177; order UBA1177; family UBA1177; genus JAGOEX01. The sequence continues at coordinate 52,507 of CAZVWR010000014.1, forward strand.
GGGTGCATTCTCCGCGGTTCGCCTTTCTGCCGGTAAGCCAGTCACTTATTGCACATCTTCCTGAAAAACTGAAACATACCGCCCCGTGAATGAACACTTCAACTTCAACAGAGGGATTTTTTTTCTTAGTGATCTCAACTATTTTCTCAAATGACAGCTCTCTTGCAAGATTAACCCTGTGTGCCCCCATTTCAAAATATGCGTCAACCGCCTGATAAGAAACAGTATTTGCCTGAGTTGAGATGTGAATGTCTGTCTTTATACCTGCTTTTTTAAGTTCATTAATGACACCTATGTCACTTACGATGAAAGCATCCGCTTTGCAATCCTCGAGTTCGTGTGCCGTTTTTATCAAATCCCTGTACTCACCGGAATAGGGGTAAATATTAAGGGTAACATATCCTTTTTTGCCGTTTTTATGAAGATGTTCCAGTCCCTTTTGTGCGTCATCAACAGTAAAATTACCGGCAAAGGACCTTAAAGAAAACCGGTCAACACCGAAATATACTGCATCTGCACCATAAACCGCAGCCCAAATGAGTTTTTCAGGGTTTCCGGCAGGAGCAAGGAGTTCCGCCATTTTATTTGTCCAGATAAATTTTCAACAGTTCGTAACGGTTGTCACCATCATTTGGAACTTCATCCCTGTTTGTTATGTTACCACGGTATTCTTCCTGATAGATACCGATATAAGGGATGTAATATTCATTCTTTGATCCGCCAGGGATCCTTACTTTGATCGGGTGTCTGACAATATCACCTTTTTTCCAGAAAGTTGTAGGATAAGTTCCCATAGCCATACTTTCATCACCTTTTGTCCTCTTATCCTTTCTGTTGCCTTCATTATGCAGAAAAACATCATAATCTTTTGTTATATTATCGGCAAGTGCCTTAAAATAAAGATCTATTGTTATTGTATTATTTTCTTTTGACCATGTTTTCCCTTCTTTCTGATCAACCTTGCCGCTCACAATTTTATATCCTTCCAGTTTTATCACTTCATCAAAAATAACATCTGATCTGACAATATCATCCGGAACCTTGTCGGCTTTATACTGCTTTGACCTTGAGAAATCTCTCTCCTTCCCTGCTCCGCTGACTTTCAAAAGCTGGTTTCTGGAGTCCTTGAAAACAGGTTCGGTACTTTTATTGATCCTCTTCATAAGTGCTTCAAATCTTTTTTTGTCGTTCGGACGGAGAATGACATATTGCGTTCCCGGCTTGTCAAAAAATCTCAGGACACTTTTTTCCTTATCCGCCTGGAGAAAGGTAACTTCATTCCTCAAGTTGAACCCGACCGATTTTCTAAGCCACTTATAATAATCAGCTATAGGCGCCCTCTCAGGTGAATCTTTAAGATAAGCCTCCACATGCGGTTTTAAAGAATATTCTTCAGATATTACAGGAAGACACACAGCAAAATAATATGTCATGAAACCGGCAGACAGTGCAAAAAGAAGATAAAATCCGGTTTTACGCATAAAAGAACTGAATATCATTGAGAAAAGCACTAAAGCAAAAACCGAGAAAACAGGTATTATTACAAACAGCCAGCTTGAAATTTTATCAGGTGTTCTTTCATTGTAAAATGTAACTATATGGAGCCAGAGTCCGTATTTGTTACCTATGTCCCTCCCTATTGCAGCGACAAGCATTATGGCGATCACCGCCTCTATTTTCGATGAGATCTCCCATCTTGCATTCCAGAGCTTGTCAAAATAAACACCGATAAATATTGCAATGACAGGAACTACAGGAGCAATGTAGTGATAAAATTTCGTACCTGAAAATGAGAGAAAGAAAAAAGGACCGATAGCCATGCTCATAAGAAAAATTTTCTTGTTGTTGGAGATCATTTCTCTGCTTTTTGACATGAAATGATATATAGCTGCAGGGATAAAAGCACTCCACGGAAACATCGCATATCCGAGTATCCTTATGTAAAGCGTGTAAAGATCATTCGGTTTGTGTATCTCTCCGGCAACTCTCTTAAAATGATGAAACCAGATAAATATCTTAATAAATTCAAACCCTTCACTTATCCACATATATCCCATCCAGGGTGCAATGACAGCAATGTAGACACCGAATCCTATAAGATGTTTTTTAAAGTGCCGCCATTGAAATGCATACCCGAAATTTCTTGTAAAAAGCATAAACACAAAAAGAGCCGTTCCAGGTATCATGACCGACAGAAGACCTTTTGCAAGGAAACCCCATCCTTCAAAGAAATAGAACAAATAAAGATATATATCCTTTCGCGGTATCTTCCATATCAGTTCATCTTCAGGAATGTCTCCGACAAAATAAATGGCCATGCATAAAAGAGCAATCGTATTCAATCCTATGAAAGGAAGATCGACCATTATCTGTCTTGAAAGCATGAAATAATGGGGTGAAAGCATAAGGATGAATGTCGCTAGTATTGATGCCCTTCTTGAAACAAGTCTTGTAAGGAGAATATAAAACCCTGCAAGAGTACCGATCGAGAAAAGAGCAATCGGAAGTCTCCCCATAAACTCTGAGATATGAATTTTATAAAAAGGCATCAGCATCCAGAAAAGAAGAGGCGGCTTTGACCAGAAACGGTTTGAATTCTGATACCAGAGCTTTGCGAACGACCCTCTTTCAAGTGTCTCCCATGCAACATGGGAATAATGGTTCTCCCATGGATCTATCATGAAAAAATTTCCGATGAACGGTATGTAGAGAAGTGCCGAAAGAACAACTATGGAAATAACAGCAAACTTATCAAGATTGTTCAGTTTCCCTGTTCTAAGGTTGCTCAGTGTGTCAATATCGTTTCCAATCTTATTGCTGATAAATTTTATCAAGATAGTTCTCCCAGCTTATAAACCCAATAAAACCAAATCTATGAGAAATTAATATCACATTGAAAAAAGTCAAGAAAACCGTCATAACACAGGGCTCAGAAAAGCCCGCCGGGACCCATCGACTCATCAGACTGTTCGATGAGGTTTATATAGGTATTTTTAAGTGTGTCGAGCTTTGTTTCTATATCCTGCAATTTTTCAAGTTTAAGAGAATCGTTCTTTAAATATGCCTTGGTTCCCGAAATAAGTATTTCCATTTTGTCCATTTTCTCTACACCGACCTTTGATGATGAGAATATCTGATAAAGTTTCGGTTTCATTTTCTCAAGATCGTAAAGATAGTTTTCAATGCTCTGAACGATCTCCTCTATCATTGTCTTTTCGGCAAGTTCAAGATAATAATCGGAATTTTCCTCAATTTTCTTAGACAACTCTTCTTTAGTAAGGTTTCCTGTCGAAGCAACAGTAATCTTCTGGGAAGTACCGGTATCCATATCGGTAGCCTGAACTGTAACTATTCCGTTCATATCAATTTCATAAGTTATCTTTATCTTGACCTCACCTCTTTTGGCCGGTCTCAAATTATCAAGTTCGAACTCGCCTAAAACTTCATTTTCGGATGCGACAAGCGAATTACCCTGAAGAAGCAGTATTCTCGCTTTCTCCTGATTATCCCTTGATGTTACAAAGATGTCATCGACAGAAGTAGGGACAGTGGAGTTTTTCTGAATAAGTGTATAGAACATGTCCTTTCCGACAGCAATTCCGAGGTTGTGGGGGGTAACATCCAGCAGAAGCATATCAACATCTTCGTTCTTTGACTCATCGTCAAGCATTTTTCCCTGAATGGCGGCGCCAATGGCCACTGTTTCATCAGGATTTATGTTTTTAAGGATCGGAATATCAGGACTGAACTCAAGAAGTGCATTCTGAATTAAAGGCATCCTTGTCTGACCGCCGATAAGTATTATTCCGGCAAGAGCTTTTGTCTCAAGACGGACTTCTTTCAGTGTCTTTTCAAAGGTTTTCACAGCTTTCTTAACAAAAGGCATCGCTAGTTCTTCAAGTTTTTCCCGTGTCACTTCAACTTTGTAGTGAATGAATGTCCCTTCAACTTCTTTTAAATAAGGTATTTCCACTGTCGCTCTTGTCTGAATTGTAAGATTTTTCTTTGTTGTTTCTGCATAATCTCTTAAGCGCTGAAGGACAAGCGGATCATCAAGATCTGAAACTCCGTAATTTGACGCAAGATCTTCAAGAAAATATTCAAAGAGGGTGTTTGTTATATCCTCTCCGCCCAGAAATGTATTTCCGGCAGTAGCAACAACATTGAAAGTCCCTTTTGAAACTTCCATTATCGTAATGTCGAAAGTTCCGCCGCCGAAATCAAACACAGCAAGAAGTTTTTCCTCCTCGGTCCCCTGAGAAAATCCGTATGCAAGTGCCGCAGCTGTGGGCTCGTTAATGATCCTCAAAACTTCAATTCCCGCAATCAGTGCAGCATCTTTTGTCGCCTGTCTCTGTTTGTTGTTAAAATATGCCGGAACAGTTATAACCGCTTTTGAAACTGTTTCACCCAGATATTTTTCAGCAATGCTTCTGAGTTCTGTCAGAATGAAAGATGAAATCTCTTCAGCAGAGAAACTTCTGTTGCAGACAGGGATGTTGATCGCAAGACCGTCACCTTTTTCACTCGGGATTATCTTGTATGAAAGTGTGGGAATAAGCTGATTTACCACGGGACTTTTGAAGCTGTGCCCCATCAGTCTCTTCACACAGTAAACAGTATTTTCAGTATTTATAAGCATCTGCTGATATGCGGCATGCCCGCAACTCTTCTCGATATCACCGGTTGATTCGTTCTTTGTAAAACTTATTATGGAAGGAATTGTGTTCCTTCCGCCGGCATCTTTAATAACTTCCGACTGGTTGTTTCTAATTACAGCAACACATGAATTTGTGGTTCCCAGATCAATACCAATTACGGTCATACTAACTCCGTTTATGGAACATTTACAGATGGCATTTTAAAGTATTTCTTTTGTAATCTCAAGTTTTTTGTAATTTCATTTGTCTTTTCTTGAACCTGGATGTGCTCTGTTATAAACTTTTTTAAGCTGATCAATGGAAAGATGGGTGTAAATTTCCGTCGTGGAAAGGTTGCTGTGCCCGAGAAGATGCTGAAGATATCTGAGGTTCATGCCGTTTTCAAGAAAGTGTGTCGCGAAACTGTGTCTGAGCATATGAGGAGTTATGGTCCTGAATATTCCCGCCTCTCTTGAAATACGGTCAATTATATATTGCACACCTCTTTCGGTAAGCCCCAATCCCTTAAGATTACAGAATATTATTGATTCAGGCTCTTTGCCGCCTTCTTTTTTCATAATATAATTTTCAATTGATTCAACTGCCTGATGAGTTACCGGTATAAGTCGCTCTTTTTTCCCTTTTCCTAGGACATTTACAGTTCTGTTCCTCAAATTCAGGTTCTTCATTTTGAGCGATACAAGTTCGCCCACACGGACTCCGCTGCTGTAAAGAAGCTCGATTATTGCTCTGTTCCTTAACCCCATGAGATCATCTTTATAAGGAAAATCAATGAGTTTCAGCATCTCATCTCTTGAAAGTGCTCCGGGAAGAATGCCTGAATTCTTCGGGCCTGACAATGTAAGTGCCGGGTTCTCTTCGATAATTTCCCGTTTTTTCAAAAGGATGTAAAACTGTCTGATCGCGGCGATCTTCCGCTTAAGCGAAGAAGCTTTCACTTCGGAATATATCGCACCGAAATAGTCTTTAAGATCATCTTTGTCAAGCTCTTCTATCTCAAGCCCCGTTTCTTTAAAATATCTCTGCATCAGTTCAATATCTTTACAATATCCATCAGCCGTATTTTTTGAATATCTTTTTTCGTGGAGCAGAAAATCCCTGAAAAGTTTTATGTTTTCCATATGTTAACCTCCGCCGAGCATAAGATCGTTTATCTGAAACACACCTTATTCACTATATTCAAAATTAATCAGATATTCCCATGCCGGAACTATTCGAATTGTTCTGTCTTCAAGTTCTAACACACCTGATTCATTCATTGTTACAAGTGTCGCACTTTTTTCATTGATCTCACCCATTGCCTCAAAAAGTGCTGAAACTTCTCTTTTTTTTGTCTTTTCATCGTTCATGTCAAATGAAACCTGAACAAGGTTCTTTTTTCCGGTTCTATCTATCCAGCAGAAATCAACTTCTTTTCCTGATCCGGTTTTATAATAATAAATTGCACTTGAGCTCCTTCTGATCGTTAAAAAAACAAGATTTTCAAGAAGATACCCCTTTTTTTCAGATACATTTGGATCAATTGAATCAGCCATACCATGATCAACACAGTATATTTTTTTCAGATTTACATTTCTTTTCGCGAAAGATCTGTCAAATATCTGAACAGAAAAAAGGAAATAACAATCTTCAAACCACCCTAAAGCTGTTGAAACGAAATCTTTTGCGGTTTTAAAACCTATTGATTTTAAATATTCATGGAGACGGTTAATTGAATAAAGTGATGAAACTGAAGTCAAAAGACGATTGGCAAGATTTATGACTGCCCGAGGATTTGAAACATTGAATCTTTCCACAATATCATGAAAAATTATACTTCTGAAATATTCCTGATGAATTCTTATCCTTTCATTTCGAGCAAGATCAAGGGTTTCGGGGAAACCTCCTTTCTCAAAGTATTCCTCAAATGCTTTGGCAAGAATCATTTTTTCTTTTGTTGTAGTTTTATCTGCTGGTATTTTCTTAAAAGAAAGAAATTCCTTGAATGAAAAAGGGAAAAGTTCGTATGACAGTGATCTTCCTCTCATCTGTGTTGCAATTTCAGCAGAAAGCATTTTTGCCGAAGAACCGGTTATATAAATTTCACATAATTCAGTCCGGAGAATTCTTTCAACAAACATTTCCCAGTTTTCAGTTTCCTGGATTTCATCAAAAAAACAGTATATTTTTTCAACACCTTTTTTTTCAGGGAACAGCGAAAAATAAACATCAGTAACTAATGCCGGACCTGTTCTCTTAAGTTCAGCGACCCGATCATCAAAAAAATTCATGAAAAGGATGTTTTCTCTTTTCACTCCGTTTTTTATCAGATCAGACATTATCTGTGTCATCAATGTTGATTTGCCGCACCTTCTTACACCGATGAATATATTTGCCTTTTTTTCAATTCTGTAAAAATCAGAATCCCTTCTTACAAATTTTTCAACATCCTGCTTTTGAAAATCAAGAATCATCTGCTTTATTATCTCTTTTACCATGTTTTACCTCCAAGTGGAAATGATTTCCAACCACTATTTGCCAAAAGTGGTCTGGATTTTATACCACTTTCCGCACAAATTAGCAAGAAAATTCTCCCAGTTTTCAAATAAAATCCAAAATTTTATGACAGGTGGAATTGCAATATTTGATTTTAATTTAATAGACAAATACCGGACTGACATCACCATCAGGGGTCTCATCAGGCATAAACTCATCATATAGACAGAGATCCGGAACTTGTTTACAGTATGATTCCATATCA
>CAZVWR010000015.1:0-55553 GCA_964630905.1 uncultured Spirochaetales bacterium
TTGTCAACCGTAATGTCACCGGAACATCCGGAAAAAGCATAATCATCTATAATAATAACATCTTTTCCTACCTTGATATTTTGAAGTTCCTCACAATTCATAAATGCTCCGAATTCAAAAACCGACAGTTTTTCAGGGATATTAATTTTTTTAAGAGAAGTACAGGATGCAAACATTCTTGCACCGATTTTATATAGTTTTGCAGGCAGAATCGCTTCTTTTAACGATTTGCACGATTCAAACGGACCCTCTTTTCTGACATAATCGAATTCATAAAAAAACACATCTGAAAGGATAGAAACTTTTTCAAGCGACTCACATTCAAAAAAACATCCGGAATAAAACCTGACAACTTTTGAGGGAATAACAATTTCTGTCAAACCGCTTGCACAAAAAGCCCGTTCTCCGATTTCTCTTATTTTCAAAGGAAGATCAATCTTTTTTAAATCTATACAGTTCTCAAAACATTTTTCAGGAATATTGTCAATTCCAAAAGTATTTGAAATATCAAGATGAATTCTTTTATTCCCTGATTTCATATATGCAGAGGAAGCAACAAGTGTTTTGTGCGAAATTCTGCCGCTCACTTTTATAAGAACAGCTGTGTTTTCTTCGATATTTTGCAATATTAATGAAAGTTCAGTCGTTTTTCTAAGATTTATCTTCAAATTGTTGCCTTTGGGGTAAAAAACCTGTCGCCCTTACAGTACATAATATTTCGCTCTTATTTAATCAAGCCAACACCTCACACGGTGTTCCCTGTATTGAGGCTCTGAATATAATCCGGCGTTTAAGAACATGATAAGCCAGCTTTCACGGTCTTTCCATTCCGGGTAGTCAGGGTTTTCTGTAGATGACCAGAACGCACCGGATTCTTCAAAAACTGAATATTTTCCGCCTTTATCAGGTTTGCATACCGTCACCCCAAGATCAGAAGAACCGCAAATTAGTCCTTTACAGTCTTCATCAGAAGTACATTCATCAGTCACTTCACACCAATCTTCCTGACTTGTAGGTTTTGGATATTCGGTATAAGGACAGTTGCGGATAAGTGTTCTCAGTTCAGATATTGTTGGCAGTCTCCAATTGTCTGAGCCTTTTTCCTGAAGTATCTCACAATATTTTACAGCATCGTCCCATGACATGAGATACGGAGCTTCATCAGACACATGTGGCAACTCAGTTGGAGAGTCTTTTTCGCAACCTGAAAAAACAAAAAAGATTACCGAAAAAATTAAGAAAAATTTCATTCTGCACCTCTTTTTAAGATTATTTTATCTATCTCCATCATCATTCTATCTGTCTTAAGTAATGCTTTTATGATTTTCTGCCCCGCTATTAAAATCTTAAACAGGCGATGATATTACAAACTTCTCAGAATTTGAACTTTTTTCTCATTTTTTCAAGATGTTGCCGTAGGGGCGAAAGATTTTTAGCCCTTACAGCTTCAACATCCATTTTGGAAAACCAGAACCTCACAATATCTGAAACCAATGTGTGTGCCTTAAAAACCTGATATACATCTTGATTTCATTGACCTTTTTTCTTGGGAACTCTTTTTGCAGATATTTTCCTGAATTTGTTTTTTGGAGGTTCGCCATGAGAAATCTATTTGTTTTAACTGTTTTTGTTTCGGTTCTTATTTTCGGGTGTGACGATGGTTCAGCAAAGGGTGATGCGGACATTATTTTAATCGCTGATGAAGATTTGTCTGATGACTTATCCGATGAAAACTTAACGGATTCAGAAGAAAACGACTCAGATCAGGATGAAATCACAGATGATCCGGCTGAAATTATAAACATTGGGCTTGATGAGTCATTTCTTGAACCGAATAAAGGGTTTGCTTTTAAAATTGTCGCACCTCTACTTCCTGCTGTACCTTCAAGCTATGATCTTAAACCTGAAGAAAAACCTCATTATCTTCAAGGTGAATTAATAGATAAGTCAGGAAATAAATTCACATTTTCAAACATTGACAACACTTTTGCGGCAGATTATGAGGGTTATCTTTATATAACTTCATCATCAGAATATTCAGAAACCACATATTATACTGCAAACATTCTCCCCTCTTTTGAAACACTTGACTGGATGACTGCAAATGAAGTTGATACAGTCAATTCAACTTACTTCTATCTTTATTTATATAGAAATGACTTTGTAGAAAACACCCTTTTCCGAGTCTGCCCTGATGCAATACCAGACCCTGCAAAAGAGAGTGGCTTAAAACTTTTCATTGACGGGGAAACATGGAGTCTTGATGATAATTTCGGAATAATGGTAAATACTTATCTCACTTTTGACAAAAAAGCGATAACTTCGTTTTTTGGTGATGAACTTCATAAACTCTGTTACTGCTACGATGTCTCAGGCGACAGTTACACTCCTAGAGACTGCACACCTGAAGATATGAACCTTGAGCCACTTCCTCCCACTTCTCCAAGTCCGGAAGATGGTGCTGAAAATGTTGATGCCACAGTTGAACTTTCATGGAAAGCAAGTTCCGATCCTGACGGTGGAACCGTAAAACACACTCTTTTATTTGGAACTGAGATTGTGCCTGTTGACAAAGTGCTTGAAAATTCAAGCGATTTAAAATGGAAACCTGAAAAGCCACTTGATCTTAACACTCAGTATTTCTGGCAGGTTATAGTTACAGATGACGAAGGAAACTCGGTAAAAGGAAAAATCTGGACATTCAATACTGATGAAACAGTTGTTACACTCGAAAATCATGACTTTCTGATTCTTGTCAATTCAATGCTCAAAGGAAATCTGAACAATGAATTAGATCAATATATTCAGGATGTTGAATCTGACGGGTTCATTCCAGCAGTTCGCTACTGGATGCCGGGCGGAGCAGAAATAATGAAAGAGATAGTTAAGAAAAGTTATGACGATCACTCAATAAAAGGTGCCGTTTTAATCGGAGATTTTCCCCCTGCAAATTATGAACAGTTTGCTGATTACGGTGAAGGTTACGGCGGCCTTGTTTATGAAGAATTTCCAAGTGAGTTCTTTTTCATGGATATGGATGGTCTCTGGGAGGATTCAGACGGCAACGGAATATATGACAAATATCCTAAAGATTTGACACTGGAAATCTTTCTATCACGAATTATCGGCTCAATCAAAGAGATATCAGACTATCTCGGCAGAGCCCATGAATACCGTAAAAACGGGTCGTTTTTTGATTCGAGAAACTTCTTTTCATTTATCGATGATGACTGGAGCGTATATATTGATGAATCAGGCAATGTTTATGAAGATTACATGGGAATCAGAGACAGCGACTGGGAGCTTGGTTTGATCTATGGAAACAACTATGAAAGAAGAGAAAAACCTGAAGATACAAGCAAGTCAACATACATGGATTTTATGACTAAAGATGGTGCTGAATATGTCTATCAGTGGATTCATTCCGATCCTCAGAAGATATATTTTGATGACAACTTCTCCCCTAACCCTGCCAACATTCTTACAATTGACGAAATTATAAACGGCAAGGTAAAAGGAAGTTTCTATAATCTTTTTGACTGCTCAATTTCTAGATATACTGCCGTTGGCGGCAACATTGCAAGTGAATATCTTAAGGGAGAATACGGACTTGCAACACTCGGCAGCACAAAAACAGGCGGAATTTTCAACCCCGAAGTGATGAATGTCGCACTCGCAAACGGCGAAAGCTGGGGAACAGGATATCAGATGTGGGTCAATGACATCTGGGAAAACCACGAAAATTACGGATTTGATCACGCCTTCATCGAATCGTGGTGGCTTGGAATGATGATCCAGGGAGATCCCCTGCTCACTCTCACTGACAAGAAAACCTTCACAGTTAAAAGCACTTATCCCAAAAAAGTCTATACATTGGAACAGTTAAAAATCTTGAATAGGATGAGACGGGTTATTAATCACTTTTGAATTCATTTGTAATAACTGATATGTTATCTTTAAATTTCAACTGGTGTTTTTCAGCGACACCACCAAGTATTTCTTTTTTACATATCCATCTCTGCATTTTTGGAAATCTGTAATACCTGTCATTATGATATAACTCTCTTTCCGACCCAGCTATTTTCTCAAAAAATATTGACGGTTTTCCTTCCACATCCCATATCAGAGGATTGTTTGATTTTGGATGCCATTCAAAAAATCTTTGCCAAACTATTGATGGAAAACACCAATAATATTGATGAAGTAGCTGGGAAACACCTCTTGCTTCATAAGTCATGCTAAATTCATCTGGAATCTGTTCATAATATTCAAGCGGATCAAATCTCTCATCGAAATAAAGTGCTGTGGTTCTTCCAAAAAATGTAACCATTTGACCATGTTTTTTCCCTACATGTTCTTTAATTCTGCTGCAAACCTTGCTGTAATTAATAACAATATCATAGTCTCTTGTAAATAAGTGTACTTCTGCACCAAGAACATCCATTGAATTATCAAGATCGGAAAAAATGATATTTTTTGCCAATTTTTTTGTTTCAATGTCGTTGTTTATTATTTTTTCAATATTCTTATCATCACTCCAGCAGTTTGAAGCTATGCTTTGCCTAAAAGGGAGAGTGAATATATATGGATCTTCACCTGTACACAACGCTTGTATCAATCTAATGGAAGGAACATTGCTCCATCTACCGTCCGAAAGTTCACATTTAACAACATCATCAAACATTTGCGAGAAAGCATTGTCGGAAATAATCATATTACCAGAAATTGTTGTTTCATTAGGATTAGGAAACTTTTCAACTTTTTCATAAGCATCCTTGCTTCTAAACAAGCTGTTAACCTTCCTCTCGACATCTTCAATATTTTCACCGACAGATACTTCCAACTTTATCAAATTACTGTGTACCGATGAAGTAGAATTCACAGTATTAACCATTCCTGAACTATTGGGATTGACGTTTAACAATAATCCGTCTTCATTAAACCTTTGATGTATTTCTTTGTAATTTTCCGGTTTTTCATACTTTATATCCGGGCAATGAACACCAGTAATCCGTTCATACACCTTTAGTGCAATCCAGGCATTATACTTTAATTCCAAGTCACTATAATCCAATGATTTCAATAATGTTGGAATAATTTTTTCAAAATGTTGAGGCATTTCATTTGCAATCTTTTCAAAAATCATCAGTAGAAATTTTTTCTGAATCCTATTAAGATCACACCATATATTGCTAATCTTTACAAGCACTTCCGGTGAATTTTCAATGATTATCCAGATTCCGTTCAAAGCAGTCTCTATTTCAAGTCCACCCATTGTTTCAAATTTCTTTAAAAGAAACATCAAACCTAACTCAGCCCAAGTGCTGGGATAATCAGCTGTGATCTCAGGAATATTCGATAAGGGCAGATGTTTGTCATTGCAAGCCCAGAATTCATGCATTGTGTATAACCTTTCAAACCCATCTTTAAGATGCTTCAGTGGATTCTCCTGAGATCTTGAAACATACAGACATAAACTATCCAAATTTTCAGAAATTGAATTAAGTGCCCAGTCCTTTACTGAATTATCTTCATATTGATGCAACAAGAGTTCAGCAATGTCCCATTGATGATTGTTGGAAAGTAAAGGAATAATCTTTTGAAATGAGTAGTGCGAATGATCATATGTCCATGGATATGATTCCTTTCTTTTGAGAATAAATTCATATAGTTTATTTTCATAACGACTAAATTCCGGTGGATTTTCCCGTTTTATTTTTTCTGCGAGAGCTTTCAGATACCACCAATTAAAGTGTTCGCTTTTTTCCTCAAACATTTCTCCTATTTTTTTGAAAGTCTCTTCTATTGGAATATCATTAACAAATTTTTCTGTTTCAGATCGCTCTAAGTCTCTTTCCCCTGAATCAACTGTTTTTTTATATTTTAATCCAGCTTCCAAAGGAGAAATTCTCAGAATCCAGTCCTTATCTTCCAATTTGTTCTTTATTTCATCTCTTATCTCAATCAGTAATTCTTTATCACTATCATCCTTTCTCCAGTATAAGCTTCCTATATTAGTTCCCCACATGTTTTTTAAATCAGTTTCATGGAAAATATTCTTTTTAATGCTGGATTTAAATGCCTGATTTATAGACGATCTGTAAGGAATCAACTCTTTATCAATGTTAATGAGTTGCCAGAATGAGGGCGGGTCAGCAACATTCATTGCCGACTCTATCACTGAATTTTCAACTGAATTTGACGCTCGGTTGTCTCCTGATTCTGAAACTATTTTTGAAAGTCCCAACATTTTTATTCCTTCATTTTTCCAGATTTCATAATCATAATCTGTTGCAAAATAATACCATGCAGAAAGAGTGTAGAGAGAATATTCTTTGTGCCCTGAATAACCAATCTGAAAAAACTTTAATTTCTCACCAATTCTTCTTTTTTCATCTTCCAATCCTGAATGGTCAGCAAGTTTTATAAACATCTCAGGTATTTCAAATCTTTCTTCTATTCGAGTTTCAGGTTTCCAAATTTCTCCATTCTCCCCAACCCAATAACTCATCCATTCTCTCAACAATGCAACTTCACCTCTGTCAAAAAGATACCTCCAAATAATTTCAGCAAGAGATCCTACAGATTTGGTTTTTTCAATAAAATCTTTTAGTTCTGCAACAACGGAAATATCTAACTCATTCAAAATATAAATGAATGAGTTTAACAATTTTTTGGATATATTTCGCACATCAGTTAAAACTCCCGGATTTTTGGAAAGATCAATAATATTTTGAAGTGTATTCCCAACTTTTTCTTCACTAATAAAATTTAAAGCATGCGTCCTTCCTTTTTTAAAAAACGCTCCTGTCCACCTTCCCAAGATTGCAGAAGTGCTAAACATCTTGGCGAGATGAGGTCTGTTTCTTTCATCACCATATTGAGAATAATAAGATTTAAGAGCATTTCCACTGATTTCTGATTCACTTTTTGATGCGTATTTCCAGCCCAACACAAAAGAAATGATGCAATACATATAATCTTTTTCACGGTCTAAGTCTTTTTTAGTCATCTTAGAAAAAATATCATCACCTACAAAATCATACCACTTTGTAAGCTTCACCTCCTTTTTAAGCAACATCGAATAAAGAGATGCTTTAATTCTAAAATTAAATGAAAAATCACTGTGGTGTTCTTTAAATTTTTCAAGCAAACAAAAAACTTCAAACCATTTTTTTTTGTCCGCAAGGTCACAAACTAAGTCTTCAATATCATTTATATAAAAAACTCTCAATCTCGAAATAGCTCTAATAATCTTTTTCCTTTTACCTATAATTATTGCTCTTTTTATTCTTCCCAAATGAATTTTTGCTAAACAATTGCTGATTACGGTCTTTTTGCCCTTGGTTTTTAAGAAAGGGTTGCCAAAAATTTCAATAGCTTCACCAATATTCTCAAATAATTCTAAAACCCCACGGTTTTCATAAGAGCTGTCTTCAGGAAAATTATTATTTGTTTTCCACACTTTTCCTATTAACGCATCTATTGAAACACCTTTAAACCATCTTTCAAATATTCCCCTCGCTCTATCAGTTTTATGATTATCAACTAATAAAAAAATGTCTTCTATAGTTTTATTAAGTAACTCCATATCCCATTTGTAAAAAGGAATAACAAAACCCTCCGACTGCAACACGTTTGCAACATGGTTACTTTCAGTTTCTTCCCTGCCGCACCATTGTTGCGAATTTTTAATTTGAACAATAGTTGAAGTTGCGGTGCATACTTGATGAAGCAAGTCCCAATTTCTTTTTGCTGTTGCTTCCCTAACAGCATAAGGAACAAAATCTCGAATTTCATTTGTGGTCAGGCCTGATGCGAAAGCACCAGCAACAAATTCAGGAGAAAAAATTTCAGCGAAACCATTAATATTACTTATTTTACCCAGTAAACTTAATAAATTATGATACCGCTCACTTTGTTTCCAATCAGCTTTGCAGTAAAAATTGAATATTTGTAAAAGAATCTCATCATACCGTCTCAGATCTGAATTAATTTTTTTATTAAGGAACATTCTCACATCATTGTGAAAAACAACAAAGCCATCAGATTCAATAATTATCGGAGAAAGATCTCTTAAAATGTGCCCCCAGTCAATCTTAGATATGTTTTTTTCTTTAAAAACATTAAACATAAAATCCGGAGTCACCTTCGTTTTTAAAACAGAAAAAACCGCAGCAATTTTATAATGCAAGTAAGGGTGATGGTTTTCAAATCTTGAAAGAACAGATTTCCAGATATTTTCATAATATGCTTCCACACCATTATGCAGATCCTTGCTTCTAAGGATTTCTTCTATTTCATTAACATCAGAGATATTTTTAATCTCTTCTAATGCAAAAATTGCCGCAAGAGTATTTCCTTGTGCTAATGAAGATATAATTCTTGATGCAGCTCCTATTTGATCTTTAGGAAACAATGGAGCTCTTCCCGGAAACAAATCGACTATATCGCTTTCTTCGATTGCAGTAATTTCAATTTTATCCACTTTAGGGTTGTCACATTTTAGCCAGAACGGATAATCAGGATAGGCATCTTCCGGTTGTCCAGCAATTAAAAAACAAATATCTTTAGGAACATTATCCGGTGAAATTAATGTCTCAAGAAATGTTTTTGTTTCTTTGCCAGCTCTTGCAGCATGATCAATACCATCAATTGCAATCACCATTTTTCTTTTGTTATTTTCTGCCCATTTTTGACCGAGCCTAAGTACCTCGGCTCTCATTTCTTCTGTGGAGAGAAAATCACTTCTTAATGGGACACTGTTTTCAGCTAAACTACCTTCAAATAATTTCCTTGTTTGAAATAATAAATCACCCCACAAAACTTCAGGTCTCGTGGTTTTATCAGAATCCGCCGAATTCAGGTTGTTTTCTGGTGTTATTGGCTTAAAAGCATGAAATCTGAGAACAACAAACGGCTCTCTTTCATTCGCCAACTTGTTTATAAGAGAAGTTTTGCCACTTGCTGGGTTCCCACGCAAAAAAACCACTGGTTTTGAACCATGCAAACATTTATTTTTTATTATTTTCAGTAAAGAGTGCCTACTTTTAAAAAAAGGCTCTGGTGGCGGTAGTCCATGGTCTCCAACCATATCTTCGTTGCCTATGCTCAGAACTCTATAAACTTCTTCTATATTTACAGCCTCGTTTTTTCTTATAGATGTTGTCCATTCTCTTAAAGCATGATCAAGATAAACAAGAAGAGTTGTTGCCTTATCCTGTGAAACTTTAAAATAAGTTTTTAGAGATGAGATGATTTCAGTTTCAATTTTAGTTAAGTCTGGTTGCTTCGTTTTAATGTTTAAAGCTTTCAAAAATAAAAACTTTTCTTTGCTATTCAAGTCAACAAGCTGATTGTACCATTCTTTCCAAGCAGATTTTCCAATCTCATCTGGATTAATTTCTGAAAAAGAAGTTGCTGAGGACAACTGCTTTGAAAGCCAACTTTTGAAATCGGCTAAAGAAGGTCTTTTTATTTTCTTTCCTGAGTCATCAAGTGCAGTGCTCTTCCTTCTACCTGTATTTCTGTTTGTAAAAACAACAACTTCTACTTCTCCCTTTGTTGTTTTATGGATTTTCTTCCAATTTGATGCCATGTATTTCAATAGTGATTGCTTTTTTGTGCCATCTGCTTTTTCTGCGTTTTCAGCAACAAGGCTGCCAAAAGTTATGTTGTTATTATCTCTGGTGTGCTTTACCTGTATATATTTTGTTCTTCCAGAACTAAATTTTACAACAACATCATCTATTCCATCAATTTCTGAGGATTGAAAAGTTACAGACAGTATCCCGTTATCAGGATTTAACATTTCTACGATATATTTCAACCCTACAGACCATTCATACCAATAAGGATCACCAATTCCAGAAGATGTTGACTTCATTTTGTTACTCCTAAAACTCACTCTTCAAATTAACTAAATTCATCCTGATTTTAGCTGTTTGTATTTTCTGAATCAACTTTTCTTCTTTATCAGAACTAACAGAAAGAAAGGTCCTCCGATGAGGGCTGTGATTACTCCGGCGGGGATTTCTGATGGTGCGATGACTGTTCTTGATATTGTGTCAGCGATCAGAAGTATCATTCCGCCGATCATAAATGATGCAACTGCCAGATATTTATGCTCTTTTGAGATCAATTTTCTGCCAATGTGAGGTGCGATCATTCCCACAAATCCGACTGGTCCGGTCTGTGACACAACAACGGCGACAGCAAATGACACTGCAAGAAAAATGATATTTCCTGTTTTTCTGAGGCTCACCCCTCTTGATGCGGCGACATCTGAATTTATCCTCATCAGATCAAGTTCACGGTGAAGAAAGAGTGCAACAGGAAAGATGATAAGTGCCGGAATTATCTTAAAAACCGGTTCAAAGCCTGTGATATCAAGAGATCCTGTCATCCATCTTATCATCATCGAGCTTTCTGATCCGCTCGCAAGGTATTGAATAAACAGGATAAGGCCGCTGAAAGTGAAATTTACGGCAACACCTGCAAGAAGAAGAAAATCTGTGTTCATCCGCCCTTTTACCTTCACAACTGAATATACTATCATAACCGTTGCGAGTGCTCCAAGAAAGCTGAAAAACTGAACTGATGAAAACTGAGGTATCATGGCAAATGATATGAATTTTATCGCTATCACTGCTCCTAATGCCGCGCCGCTGCTTATTCCAAGCGTGTAGGGAGTTGCAAGGTCGTTGCGGAACATTGACTGGAACATCATTCCGCAAACACCGAGAACTGCTCCGGCTACAAAACTCATGATGGCTCTTGGAAGCCGTATTGTCTGAAATATCTCTGAAGAAAATGCTACAGTGTTCATTCCGGCAAATGGTAGTATCCACAAAAGAATTATCGCTGACACAAATAGAATCGTCAGCTTTATCAATGACTTACTCATTGCCGCCCCCTTTTGGGAACATAAGTGGTCTATTTGTTTCAGGATGGGTTAATTTATGAAAAGAAGTCGAAAAAACCTTTTCAAGAACACCTGAATTTATAATATTTTCACTGCTCCCGTCAGCAGCGATATCGCCTTTAGACATGGCAATAATTCTTGAAGAAAATGAAAATGCTTCATTAATTTCATGAGTTACAGTTATTACAGTTTTGCCTGTGTCAGCAATTTTTTTGATAAGTTGAGACACTTTATCCCTTTGAACCGGATCAAGATAGTTAAGCGGTTCATCAAGAAGGATCAGAGGTGTATCCTGAACGATCGCCCCTGCTATCAGCACTCTCTGTCTTTCCCCGCCGCTCAGAGTTGACATTTCCCTTTTTTCAAACTCTTTCGTATGAGTGATATTCAGCGCATTTTCAATTAGTTCCAGGTCCGAATCACTCAGTTTTTCCCAAGGTTTTGAGGTGTGGAACCTTGAAAGCTCAAGAAAGTGCCTGACTGTTATATCACCAGTAATATCAGAAACTTGAGCAACATACGAAACAAGTGCCGCCCTTTTAAGAGTATCAATTTTCCCAGCGTCACCGCCATTTATAAGAACAGTCCCTTTGAAATCGATCAGCCCGGCAAGCGCCCTTAAAAGTGTTGTCTTTCCTGCTCCGTTTGGACCTATGATCGAGATATTTTCACCCAGTGACGCAGAAAATGAGATCTCTTTTATAATTTCAAAACCGTCAATTTGTACATTTAGAGATTTTACGATCAGTGTCATTATTTCATCATCTCTATAAAATCTTCAACTATCCTGACATATCCCGGCCCCGGGATCGACCAGTAATCCTTGTTGATCATAAACACTTTTTTGTTTTTGACAGCTTTGAGATTATTAAGTTTATCCCAGTTTTTCTGCATACTTGCAAGCTTTTCTTCACTGATGTTTTCCATTGTCACAACATCAATTATCACATCCGGGTCAAGGGTCATTATCCCTTCAACCTGAATTTTCGGATATGTTAGAGAGCCCTGATAAACATTCTGAACTCCGGTGATCTCCATGATCTTGTCATAAAATCCGTCACGACCTGCAATATAGACATCCTTTATTCCTTCATCAAAATAATCTCTGCCGGCAACAACCATTATTTTCAATGACTTATCAGGCTTAAAACTGTTTACGACACTATTTAGTTTCTCTTCAATACGGTAATTCAGATCAGCCGCACTCTCCTGAATAGAGCAGATTTCCCCGATGATCTTCAAAGAGAACATGAAGCCATCAATTGTTGACTGATCCACAACGATCGTGTTTATTTTCAGGTTGTTCATCTTCCTTGCCAGAGGTTCATTGGCACTAAGAACTATTGCAGTATCAGGCTTCAGCATCATTACAGATTCGCTATTGATATCAAGTACTTTGCCAATTCCCGGAATATTTCCCACTCCGTCAGGAAGTTTGCAGTTATCAGTCACACCCACTATTTTATCACCTAAACCCAGCTCAAAAAGGGTGCTCGTGATGCTCGGAGCAGTACTCACGATCCTTTTACAGATCGAGGCATCCGCCCTCTTTTCATCTTTACATCCTGTGAATAATATTAAGACGATTGCTAAAGCAGTGATACGAATCATTTTATCCTCAAAAATCTGTCTGATATTATCAAAATAATTTGCTTATGCAAGGGTGATCGATATTATTCGTTCCATGAAGCGTTCGGCATGCATAATTTCTCTGGGGAACAGAGAGTCACAGACAGTTATTGAATCTGTAATCAGGCGTTTCGGAATTGAAACTGAGACGGTGCTTCTTAAAAAATGTATCCATCTGGCTGATATTTCTGATTATTTCATCTCTTCATCAGAAGAATTGTCCCCGATAGAGAAAGGTTTTTTAAAGGACGGGAAAAAAGATCAGGCGGCCATCCTTGCGATACAGAAGAATTCCATCGACAAAATTGAACCTCTTCTACGGAAAGAAACGCTTTTTTTCATTGAGGATGATTTCTCTCCGGAAAGTTTCTACATTAAAAAGATCTTTTTCAGAAATAGAGTCCCCTTTTTCAGTTTCGGCAATATTCTGCCTGATGGTGAACTGTCTGTTGTCCCCGGATCACTTGATATCGGATTTAATATCACAGTTCTTAAAGATCTCACTTCCACCGGACATTCCGTTATGCCGCAATATCCTGTTTTTAATGGCAATATCGCTGTCGAAGCTCCCCCCGACACTATTCCTTTGAGATATCTTCTTCATTTCAGATCGTCCCATTTTCTTGTGAGAAATATCATCGCGGCACTTCAGAAATTCTATGGGAATGAAAGACACCCATCAGTATTTGTTCAGGATCCGGTGAGACCTTACAATTCATACTCAGCTTCAGCGAGAGCTTTTCAAATAAAGAACCTGCTTGGAAAAAGAGGTAGCAGCTTTGAAAATCTGTCCGATCTCCCTGCCGGGACAACTGTTCTCACATGGTCAACCAAGCGGTTCTTTTCGCTTCTTAAAGCCGGAATGAGGCCAGTTCCTTTGACAAAATGCCTTGTTTCTTCAATATTTTCTTCAAGAAAAACAACGACTAAAGAACTGATATTCTTTGACCCTGCTCAAAATGACATTGACCTAATATACCATTATACAAAAAACACAGGGGTTGAAAATCTTGCAGAAATAGTATATAAATTAAGAAGTTATGTTGATGGAGATAAACTGTGAAAAAGACCCTGTTTTCCTTCATGGTTGTGTTTTTCCTTATTACAACTGTCCATGCCGACGAAAAAAAACCCGAAAAGAGCGATGACTCGGAAACCAAAGGCACAGACACCGTTGATCTTGATGACGACAACGGAGATTCCAAGGCTGAAGAAAGAAAGAAAGAGCGGGAAAAAGAGAAAAAAAAGGAAAAACAGGACAAAAAGAAAAAAGGCAAAAAAGGAAAGTGTAAAGTTTGAAAAAGATCTTATTTCTGATAATTCTGACAATTTTTACAAATAGTTATGCAGATGAAGAAAATGTCTCATGGTCTGGAAATTTTTCAACAGGGACCGGTTATGATTCATATATTCCATCCCTTGGCAGAGATTCGACCAAAAGGATCGGATCAAAAGAACTTCTGTCAGATATCGGAATAAATCTGGATATTTATGATTTTTCGATCGGAGCATCCCTTTTTGTGAACGGACTGGTTGCAGATAAGTGGCGGCAATCCCAGCTCACAGGAATGATAAATGCAGGATGGAGTTCTACATTCGGAGATCATGATATCTCTTTTTCAATTTACGGAACATATTCAGGATATGATTTTGATGATTTCCGAAGTTATTACACTGACTGGTCTGCCGACGGTGAGATCTTTTTCAACCATTCAGAGAGCATGAGCTTTTTCTTTTCAATAACAGGTGGTTACACTTACGGAATAGATTCTACGCTGAAATATCTTAAAGGTCCCTACGCCGGTTTTTCAACTGGAGAATATTTCTATTTTGGCAACTTTGACAGCTATGTAAGAATTTACGGCAATGCCAATTTCAATTTTTATGACGACATTTCAGCTTCAAGTTATCCATATATAGGTGAATCGGGCATCTCATCCCTTTCCGGAAAGAACAGCGGCCTTGATGCAACCGTTGGAATAAAGACCCGTTTCAATGCTGAAAAACTGTTTGTGATATTCACTCCGGCTTATCGCAACAGCACAATGTTTGAAAAAGATGTGTGGGAATATTCAGACAGATTTATGAAAAAAAGAAGAGTTGACCATGCAGTTCTCCTTGAATTTGAGCCGGGATGGAGACCTGACGAAGATCTTACAGTCAGCATTTATTACCTTTTTGAAAATAATTTCTCAACTCTTGGAAAAAATGATTATACCGATGAAAACTATATCAGGCACAACATACGGCTTTTGATCAATTACGATTTTTGAGGTCAATATGAGAGCAGTTACAGTCTTTCTTCTTATGTTTTCAATAAGCTGTGCGGAAACAGAAATAATTTTTAAAGATACTGAACTTTTTTCAGATGATGACAACCTTGCACAATGTCCCGATGATATGGTCGAAGTCGGGAATATCTGTGTTGACAGATACGAAGCTTCAAGAAAAGATGCCACTGCTTTGGATCAGGGAACAGCAACAGATACTGCAATCTCAAAAAAAGATGTTCTTCCGTGGATGGAAAATCCTGTAAATAATGAAGTTTACGAAACTTTCAAATCGGCATGTACAGCCGCCGGCAAGTTTCTGTGCAGGGATACAGAATGGGTGGCAGCTTGTGAAGGACCTGAAAAACTGATATATTCATGGGGAGACAGCTGGGATAGAGAAATATGCAACAATGTTGATACCTTCTGTGATGATCACTGCCTTGAAAATGAAATTCCTGAGTCAGAATGCTCTACATTTCCAAACTGCGGATACGAATACAGCTGTTTCAAACCGGCTCTTACCGGGAAATTTGAGAACTGTGTCAATTTTGCAGGCGTTAATGACATCAACGGGAATGTCTGGGAAATAACAGACACCGGAAGCGGATATAAGATCAGAGGCGGTGCTTTCAACTGTGCCGGAGCAATTGACCGGCTTAAATGCACTTATGCGGCTGGATGGAGCGAACTTTATGCCGGGTTCAGATGCTGTAAGGAGAGATAAAATGAAAAAGATCCTGCTGTTTTTTGCCGTTATTTCAGTCTGTTACATAAACGCTGCTGATTTCACAACATATTATTCCGATAAAAGTGAAAAAAGCGTTGCATCCCTTGAATTTATAAAAAAGCTCGCTGAAAAATATCCTGATATAAACTTTAAAAATATCAATGTGACCGAAAGTTCTGAAACTAAAAAAAACTTTAAGGAACTGATCGAAAAATTTGAAATGGAAAAGGCGGTGGTCCCTCTTTTTGTCATCGGTGATATGAGGGAAGCGGGTTATGAGCCGGATTCGGCTGAGGAATATGAGCAGAAGATAGAGCAGATGATAAAAAAGTTCATTGCCGGCTCAGGTAATGCCACTTTCTATTTCTTTTATTCACACAGATGTCCCCACTGCAAGAAGGCAAGACCGCTTGTTGATGCCTGGGAAAAGAAATTTTCACAGATAAAATTCAAAAGATACGAAGTCACAAGCAACAGCGAGAACAGAGAGCTGTTTGAAAAGGTCAGCAAAAATCTGAACATTTCAAATCCGGGTGTTCCCACTTTCACTCTGGGCGGCTCATATGTCACAGGATATGAAGTGGGTGAACACGAAGAATTAATCGAAAAAATGATAACTGAATATCTTGCGGGAAACCCCGATGCCGTAAAGAATGCATCAAGCGACACCACGATCGATGTTCCTTTCATCGGCAAACTTGATGCATCACTGATCTCCCTCCCCTCTTTCACTTTGATAATCGGACTTCTTGACGGAATAAACCCTTGCGCAATCTGGGTTCTGATGTTTCTGCTCACACTTATGGTCAACACAAAAAGCAGAAAGAAACTTATCATTACAGGCACTGTTTTCGTCGTTTCATCAGGAGTTGTATATTTTCTGTTCATGACTGCATGGCTCAATATTTTTCTTTTCATGGGGATAACAGAAACGGTCACTATCATTCTTGGAGTTGTCGCAATTATAATGGGGCTCATAAATTTAAAGGAGTTTTTCTTTTTTAAAAAGGGTGTATCGCTAATGATCCCTGAAAGTGCAAAACCGAAACTCTTTAAAAAAATGAGAGGCGTGATGGGAACAGATAATGTTATCCTCGGCCTTGTCGGAACGATCGCACTCGCCTTTTTTGTCAACCTTATTGAACTTGGATGCACCATCGGGCTTCCTGCAATATACACAAGAGTCCTTTCAATATCGGACATTTCAACTCTTCAGAAATATCTCTACATGGCCCTTTACAATGTTTATTATGTTGTCCCTCTTGCTTTGATAGTTCTCCTTTTTGTTTTCACAATGGGCAAATACCGTTTTGAGGAAAGATATGCCAAGATCCTCAAAGTAGTGAGCGGAATCCTCATGCTCACACTCGGCATCATACTTGTCATAAAACCTGAACTGCTGATCTTTATATGAATATGAGGTTGAAAATGAAAAATTTTGTTTTTTTACTGACTTTTTTGCTGATCGCGACATCCGGCATTTACGCTGATCAGTCTAAAATTGCAATAATCACCGATTTTGTAGGTGACATGCTTCCTGCCAACGGAACTTGTGCAGGACTTGGGATGCCCCGGGGAATATGTATAGGAAATGCCGGAAAAGCTTTTTACAGCATCTATCCTGATGAATACGACGCACTTGTTTTCATGACAACGAAAAATCTCACTGGAGCGAATGATCCGAAGCAGGCATATGTCACAAAGGCTGATATAAAAGGGATAAACTATACTTCTCCTTTTGGAAACCCCGGACAGGTAGGTTCTGCCGGGAAATTGATGGTTGCGGCTGTTATAGGGTCACTGGCGAGCATGCCTGATGATCCTCTGCTTCCGTTCTCAACCATTCCGGTAGCCGGAGTTGAAGTGCTTGCACATGAAATTGCTCACAGGTGGCTTGCCTATGTCGATATCGACCTTGGTGACGGGTCGGGAAAAAGCGGAATATTGCGTCAGAGTGTCAATGATGAGCCGTGGAATCACTGGTCAAGCTGGTTTAATACGGAGGGCTCGATCCAGTACGGCGGAACACTTACTGATAATGGTGACGGAACATTTACCGATAATTTCGGCGTGAGAAAATTCGGACCGCTCGATCAGTACCTCATGGGAATAAGACAAAAAGAAGAAGTTGGCCCGATGTATTTTGTCCGTGTAGGTTACAGTCTTTACGGCTCTCCTGATGATGTAGGATATCCGGGAACTTCAAGAGATTATGAAGGAGAAAAGGTCGATTTCACTATTGACGACATCATCAGAGCAAACGGCGAAAGAGAACCTGCAACTTCACCCTGCCACCTGAAAGTCGGATTTGTACTTGTCCATCCGGCAAATATCCCGCCTACTCAGTTTGAACTTGACAAAGTTGAAGCATATCGCGTAGCACTCGAAGATTGGTGGGAGAAAGCTACCGACGGACGCGGAACGATCGATACAGATGTAAACCGCTGCGGCAAAGGAACCGAGCAGTGTCCGGGTGTTGCGGCTTTTGGCTGTACAGAGGAAAATCCTGATGACGATCCTTCTGCCGACAACGATCCGCAGGTCGATGAAAACACAACCTCTGACAATGATATGCCATACAACGATGATACTGCCAAAGATGACAGCAGTGAAACAGTTGATAAATCTGAAACTTCGGATGATAAAACAGATGAAACAGTTGACAATGTTAATGAAAACAATGACAATGACTCGTCCGTCAAAGCTAAGAATGACGGATGCTCAGTTTTATATTTTTAAGGGGGATTCCCATGAAAAATTTGATCATTTCAGTTCTTTTTCTTTCATTATTAATTTTATCATCATGTTCATCCTCCTGTGACGGTGAGGACTGCGAAATCCCTGGTGACACAGGAAATTCCGGCAATTCCGGGAATACCGGCAATTCAGGAGATTCCGGCAACTCCGGGGATTCAGGCGACTCCGGCAATTCAGGGAACACAGGCAACTCAGGAAACTCCGGAAATACCGGAAATACAGAACCCGACTGTTCCTGCGGACCAGCAGATGAAGATGATGACAATGACGGAATCAGTAACGGTGTTGAGGGGTGTGAAGACCTTGACGGTGACGGGCTTCCAAACTGCCTTGATCTCGACAGTGACGGCGATGGAACAGGAGATATTGAAGAATGCCCGGCTCAGCCGTGTAAAGACACTGACTCTGACAAAGTGCCTGATTATCAGGACCGTGACAGCGATAACGACGGACTGAGTGACAAAAAGGAAAAAGAGATCGGCACTGATCCTTACAATAAAGATACTGACGGTGACGGGAGTGACGACCTTGCTGAAATAGTTTACGGATCTAATCCGCTCAGCGATACAGACAAAATACCTGACGGACTTTTTTATGTTGTTCTGCCTTACGGAGCACCTGACAGAGCTGAAAGAAAGCTTACCTTTTCAACTAAGATCAACAGCGTTGATGTCGCCATTCTCCTTGACCGCTCCGGTTCAATGACTAACGAACTTGAAAACCTCAAAACCGGCATTCAGGACAATCTTATTGACGGAATTCTTGAAAAAATGGAAGGAGTTGATCTCGCAATGGGTCTTATCAGCTTCGGAACATGGGATGACGGACCTTATACTGTTGAACAGCGCATGACAACAAACTATGATTCTGTCAATACTGCTGTTGCCAACACTATTATTCAGGGAAGCGGAGCACATGAACCTCATTCTGAAAGTATTTATCAGGCTTCGACCGGAGAAGGTCTTTTTGCAAAATGTCATGTTACCAATCCTCTTAATCCATGGGAAACTTATATCATAGAAAAAGGAGACTGTACCGGTGCTGAAGGATCTGTGGGCGGAATATGTTTAAGAGAACTCACATTTCCGATATTTATTATGCTTTCAGATGTCGCTTTCATTGAATATCCTGTCGGAAGCGCACCTTTCGGAGAAGAATACTGGGACATGAATGCAAGAGGTCACAGCAGAGAGGAAGCAATTCTTTCAATGAACGGAATAAATGCAAAATTCATCGGGATCGATACCGGATTTGACTGCTCTGCATATGATGAAAACTATAACTGTACCGGCACTCAGACTCCCGCAAACCGTCTGGACAAAGACTATAACCTTATGGCTGAAGGGACAGCATCCTTGGACAAAAACGGCAAACCTTTCCTTTATCACACAGAAAATGCCGACGGATCGGGAATGTCAGACCAGATAGCAGATGCAGTTGTTGAACTTACAACCTATGTTCAAATGGATGTAACAACCAAAACATTCTCAGATGATATGTGTGAAAGCATAAATGCCGCTGAATTTGTTGATGAATCTGTGCCTGTGGAAGCAAATCCGCCGGAAGGTGTTGGAAGTAAGGACAAAACAACTTTCTACAAGGTTGAGCCGGGAACAGATGTGACATTCATGGTGTACTTCAAAAACGATTTCTGCATAAACAGCACCGAAAATCCTATCGTTTACGAGGCCATGATCCGTGTCCTCGGCGGAGGTGCTTATGTGAGTTCAAAAAAGATACAGGTGATTGTTCCTGCCACAGACAGTAAATAAAATACTGTCATCTATAACACTAAATACTTGTTGATTTTAGTTCTTTTGCAAATATAATCATTTCCGTTGGTTTGTGATAATTTTGGCTAAATACGGGGGTTTATTATGAAAAAGTTTATTTTTGTTATTCTTGCAGTCTTTGTTTTCTTTTCTTCCTGCGGAACAAAAGATGAGGAGGGTGATACAGGCAACTCGGGAGACTCCGGAAATTCAGGTGACACATCAGGAGATACAGGTAATACAGGTAACTCGGGTGATTCCGGAAACACAGGCAACTCGGGTGACAGCGGAAACTCAGGAGACAGCGGTGATTCAGGCGATACTGGCAATACAGGTGACACCGGTGACACTGGTGATACCTGCCCATGCGGAAAAGACGATGAAGATGACGATAAAGACGGGATAAAGAACGGTGTTGAAGGATGTGAAGACATTGACGGCGACGGACTTCCGAACTGTCTTGACGCCGACAGTGACGGTGACGGGCTGGCCGACGATGCAGAATGCCCATCACAGCCATGCAAAGATACCGATGAAGATACTTTCCCCGATTTCCTTGACAAAGACAGCGATAATGATGGACTTACAGATAAAGAAGAAAAGGAAAAGGGAACTGATCCTTATAACAAGGATACTGACGGTGACGGAAGCGATGACCTTGCAGAAATCGTTTACGGATCAAATCCTCTCGATGACAGCAGTAAAATTCCGGCTGGTCTTTTCTATGTGGTTCTCCCATATCAGGCACAATGGACTGTAAGCAGAATATGGGAATTTGACACCGATATTTCTAAGATCGATATAGCCTTCATGATCGACCTTTCAGTTTCAATGGGCGAAGAACAGGCGAACCTGAGAGCAAAAATAAAAGACGATGTAATAGCAAAAGTAAAAACTCTGAATGAAGGGACGCTAAATGCGGCTTACTCTCTTGTCCACTTTATGGATTTTGAAAAAGATATGTCAAAAGTATACTTTGTTGATCAGTTTGTTACAACTGATGAAGATGCAATGAAAACGGCTCTTGAAAGCACACCGGAACCTTACGGAGGCACTGAATGTCACTGGCTTGTCCTTTATGCCGCTACAACAGAAGATGATATTGTAGGTCCGTGCTCAACATCAGAAATAATGGGAACAAAAACAACCTGCAATATCCCGAAACCTGACTGCTCAGGCAAAGAAGGAGACCGCGGAGGACTTTGTTTCAGAGATAAGGCGATGCCTATTCTCATAATGATAACTGACGAAGATTTTACAGACAATAAAATGCCTCCGGTAAATGAACTTGCTTCAACGCTTGCCCAGAAATCTCTTGTTGAACAGAACGCTAAATTTATCGGAATTGACTCGTCAAGCACAAGCGGAAGTACAGCGATAAAAAACAAATATGAAAGTATCTCTCAGCTTACCGGAACTCTTGATAAAAACGGTAACAGTTTTAATTTCACAGTCGGATCTGACGCTGTTGCAGGTGATGGCAAACCGATGAGCGAAAAGATCGCTGAGGCAATTGAATCACTCACCGCTTTCGTTCAGATGGATGTCTGGGTGGCAGGTGATTCGGATGAACTTTGCAATGACAAAAGTGCCGCTGAATTCATAATCGGCGGAATTCCGATAAAAGCCGATCCGCCTGAAGGAGCAGGAATTGACACTGCAAACATGAAGTTCACAGATGTAAACCCCGGGACAGTTGTCACATTCGATGTTAAGTTCCAGAACACATTCTGCCCCAACTACACTGACAATCCTCTTCTCTTCAAAGCACAGGCAATGGTTCTTGGTGAAGGTGCATATCTTTCCAAAAAAGAAGTCAATGTGATCGTTCCGAAGTCTGACAGCAAATAGAAATCTTTCTTAATATTAAATCATTTAAGATCAAATTTTTTATAAGGGCACATTTTTATTGAATTTCCATCCGGCTCCCAGAGATGGAACGCTCCCCCTTTGCACATTTTCCATTCAGAACAGTCGGCACAAAGCCCTTTTTTCATCCATGATCTGTCTCTGAAAACCTGATATTTGTTTTCCCACACATCAATGAACGAATCTTTGAAAACATTGCCCTGTGCAAATTTTCTACTGTTATTGGGACATGCAAGAATATCACCGTTGACCATTATTCCGCTGACATTTATCCCTGCCCGGCAGAAAAAATCGTGATTTCTGACACGATGCTCAAAATTTCCAAGATATCCGCTTTCTGAATAATTGACTTTGATACCATCAAGTTTTTTATATTCAAGAATTTTACTCATCAAGTGTTTGAACTGCAGCTCGTCAAGGAAAAGATCATCGGTATCCACTGCCCTTCCAATTGGAGATATGGTGAAGAAACGCCATCTCCTGACACCCATTTTAATCAACATTTCTCTAATGTTATCAAGCTCATGTATATTCTTCTTATTTACGCAGGTTATGACATCCATCGCCTTCCAGAACGGGTCTTCCACAAGCATTTCAATCGCTTTTTTCGCCCTTTTAAAACTCTCAGGATGACCTCTAAGCCAGTTGTGTGATTCTTCAAGTCCGTCTAAGCTCACTGTGACTGAATGCATTCTTGCTTTTTTTGCTTCAGCGACCGTATGCTTTGTCCACGAAAAACCGTTTGTCACCATCCCCCATGGAAATTCAAGGTCATAAATCTTCCTTCCAAGTTTCCACACATCAGGATAAACAGTCGGCTCACCGCCTGAAAGAACTATCATCACTTTTTTTGAATTCTGATGAGCTTTTATCTCTTTAAGCACTTCAACTATCTTTTCAGCCGGAAGGTCAGGCACAGTTTCGTTTTTCACACAATCGCTTCCGCAGTGGATACATTCAAGATTGCAACGGTGAGTAAGCTCAAAAAACAGATAGTTCAATGTGTGCAGTTTTCTTTCATAATTCTGTTTTAAAGGGAGAAATATCCTCTTTCTCAGATTTTTCAGTTCCATAAAAGCCTCAACTAAGATATTATTTGTGAAATTTTGTAGAAATCGGACCGTAATCAGTCGTTATTTCATCAGGATTCTCATCATCATAATCAACAGGTGGAGCACCATATTCCACAACCGGATCATCAGACACTTCTTCTGTATCGGCATCAGTTGTGTCAATGTCGTAATCAGCGTAGGGAGCACCATATTCACAATCAGTAACCGGAATATCATCAACATCATTATCTGTTGTGTCATAATCAGTCTTTACAGGACCATATTCCATTGCAGGTTCATCAGTTATCTCAACGACATCTGCATCATGAACCTGATCATCATTTGTTACATTGTCTTCATCAAAAACAGTGTTGTCATCATGTATCACACCATATTTTGATGTTGACTCCCCGCAGCCAGTTGCTCCGATCAGCATCGCTAAAACCGCAATCATCAACGCATAAAACTTTTTCATCACAACCTCCCAAAAAGGGTTTCAGAACATTTAGTGACACAATATATCAGAAATTATTGGGAATTAGAAACTTTTTTGCAAAATTATCAAAACCTGTTTGAAAAGAATTTCCATCGGAGTATTATCTCTCCCGGATTAACATTTCAGGAGTTCGTTATGAATAGTATTTACATTCTTGTGTTTTCGGCTTTGTGGCTGATCATCGCCTATTTCTGGTATGGAAAAAGAGTTCTGCAGAAAAAGCTTGTGGAACCTCTGGATGAAAATCCGTGTCCGAGCCATGCTTCAAATGACGGTGTTGACTTTTATCCTGCTCCGTCATTAGTCCTTTTCGGGCATCATTTTTCATCAATTGCGGGGGCTGGTCCTATTGTCGGCCCGATCGTTGCGGTGACATTTTTCGGCTGGGGTCCTGCGGTTATCTGGCTTCTTGTCGCCGGGGTTTTTGTGGGGGCAGTTCACGACTATCTTTCACTCATAATTTCAGTGCGTCACTGCGGAGTGAGCATTCCTGAAACGGCTGAAAAATATGTTTCAAAAAAAGCCCGCATCCTTTTTCTGATCTTCGTGTGGCTTACGATAATCCTTGTTGTAGCGGTTTTCGGCAATCTTGCGGCAAAGGCAATGATCGCAAAGCCTGAACTTGTACTTCCCACTTTTTTAATAATACCGCTTGCAATAGCTTTTGGAATAATCAACAAAAACGGGCTGCTGCCTCTATGGGCAAATACTGCTATCGCTTTAACAGGACTGATCGCTCTTATATGGCTTGGATTCATTTATCCGGTAGATCTGCCGGTTGATCCGAAAATCGCTTATGCTATCTGGTTCACGCTTTTAATGATATACGGATTTGTCGCTTCAGTCACTCCGGTCTGGATACTTCTTCAGCCAAGGGACTATATTTCAAGCTGGGTTCTCATCATTGGAGTTGCACTTGCCTTTGCCGGAATATTTGTTACCGGCCCGGAAATGAATGCCCCTTTTATTGCAACATTTCACAGTGAATCTCAAGGCCCTATCATACCGTTTTTATTCATAATTATTGCCTGCGGAGCAGTTTCAGGCTTTCATTCGCTTATAGCTTCAGGAACATCTTCAAAGCAGATAGATAAAGAAAGCGATGCCCTTTTTGTCGGTTTTGGCGGAATGCTTGTCGAAACCATAATCGGTGTGATCTGTGTCATCATTGCAGGCGGAGCAATAATATGGGGTAC
Organism: uncultured Spirochaetales bacterium; assembly: GCA_964630905.1. Lineage (GTDB taxonomy): Bacteria > UBP6 > UBA1177 > UBA1177 > UBA1177 > JAGOEX01. The sequence goes on from CAZVWR010000015.1 coordinate 24,696, forward strand.
AGAAAGCGGTCAGTTGCAGGAGATTTTCAAGTCAGGCGGCGCTCTTGCGGTCTATGGAACAGGTTTCGGAAGGCTCACTTCTTTCGTTTTCGACCCTGAAGTCGGCAGTGTCATCGGCATAACGATCGTGAACATTTTCATCATGACAACCCTTGACACCAGCGTCCGTCTCTCAAGATTTCTGACAAATGAAATGATCGGCGGCATCTTGCCGAAACCTTTAAAAAACAAGTTCTCATATACGATAATCCCTATAATTCCTGCGTTTATTCTGGGGGTTACAGATTCATGGGCAAGTGTCTGGCCTGTTTTCGGAGCGGCTAATCAGCTTGTTGCGGCACTTGTTTTCATCATTCTCACTTCATATCTTTATTCAAAAGGAAAACCGGTAAAATACACGATCTATGCAACTGTTTTCATGCTTCTGATGACCATATCTGCACTTTTGTGGATGGTCTGGAAATTCTTTTTTGCAAAACCCGACTTTCTTCTTGGAACAGTTTCTGCTATACTTATCATCCTTGCGATAATGATGGTGATTGAAGGGGCTAAAAAGATAAGAATATCAAGATCTTAAGGTGTGTCACAAAACACATTGCCGTATTCTGCGGCTTTAACTTTGCATTCCTTGCGGCAGGCGAGATCGGTTTCAAAATGTGCACGGTACTGCTTGTAATCGGCATTCAGACACTGAGCAGTTGCATTGTCAAAGTTCTCATTCTGCAGATCTGTGTATGAACCGTTATATTTAAGGCAGGCGTAATGCCCTTCCCCATCAACAAAAGTATAGCATAAAATAGTAGTCCCCTCACCTTCGACATCGGTTTTTGTGGGATCATAAGTCCCGGCATCATTCTGTGTCACTATTTCGGGATCTGCATCTTCAACAGGAATCTCGGCTCTGACAACTTCTTTTTCGGCTCCTGTTGCAACTGTAACATCTTCAACAACAACCCTTGCGTTCCCGTCCTTAACGATCACAACATCTGATTTCTCAGCAAAAACAGGCACCTTACCATCACTGTCTGAAACTGCCGCTCCTACTTTGCAAAGAGGACTTTCAAGATCATCAGCACATTTTTTTGTTGCAAAAAGAGTTTTCACCCCTTCCTGAACTTGATCGGTCACGACCTCTTTCAATATCAAAGTTCCGAGATTTTTAGGATTTCCCGGAAGATTCGCAGTGATGATCCGGCTTGAAAGCTCATATCCGAATTCCTGATTTATTTCAATGAGTTTATTCTTTTCTGCCTTATAATCCTCTTCTGTCGCCTTATCATCTGCTACATCGGCAAGAGTGTCACTTGTCTTTTTCCACTGATCTGTTGCTTTTTTTGCAAGATCCTTACATTTTTTTCCAAAAGCCGCAAGCCCTGCAACAACGAGAGCGGCTCCGGCCATCGTGACCGGCTCTATTCTCAGCTCAGCCACAGGCACAGAATCATTCTCACCCTCAATCCCGTCAGTCACTTTCTGCAACTTATCAAGTTCGTTGACTGTCTCATCAAGAAGCGAATTTATGAGAGAAATGTTCATCCCGTAACCCGCCAGATCATCAGCCGTAAGAAAATCGCCAAGTTCCCAGTTCTTCTGCGAAATAACCTCAAAATTCTCAACGATCTTCGACACAGAATTGTTAAAAGTTTTAAGATCTTCACGGTATTTCTCGACACTGCTTTGAGAACCGCAACTAATCAGAATAATTAACAGAAACAACCCTGACAAAACATTTCTTAAAATCATCTTATTCATCGACACCTCCATAAATATCGCAATATTTTATCTCTTATCACCCTTTTTACAAGAAACTTGTTGCTGCACATCATGACAAAATTTTACGACATGATGTAAAATTTACTTGACATAGAGAATGACATCGATTTCTGGCGGCAGGAAAGGAAGTGTTGTGATAGACATAAGTCAATAAATACTGCTTCACCACGATCGGTAACATTCCACTTTTATTTGCTTTTTTATCCTTTGTAATATAAATACATTTCGCTAATTTTTGTGTGTCTGGGGAGTTATTACATTTTTTTTAAGGAGAATTAAATGAAATCCTTTGTAATTGCAGGATTTTTGTTTCTTTTTTTTATTTCATGCACTACTGAGAAAATGAACAGGAACAAATCTGATGAAGACATATCTGATGATGTGGAAATTACTGAAACAGATTCGACTGATACTGATTTTGACAAGTACGATGATAATAGTGAAATTGCAGATGAACAATTAACAGATTCAGATGAGATCTCTGATGCAGATTCAGATGAGATCGTCTGTACGAAACTTTCGATAACCGGCATGTATCTTGACACAGAGTCGGAATATTACGGAGCTATTTCTCCGGAACTCGGCTCTGCTGAAAAGGAAGACGGCATTGTGATGATGTTCTATGCTCCTGAAGAACCGGATTCAGATTCTTATGAAGACTATATTATGAAAGTCGGTGAATACGAACTTGGCAAAGGGAACAATGCCAAGATCTCGACATGCACAGAATGTGTTTTTGTAGCCGAGGATTATGATGATGATTCAGGGATGATGGCAAAGATGTACGCACCGGAATCAGGTATTCTCAAAATAACTGAAGTGAAAGAAGGGACCATGGAATCAAAAGGAACCATAACTGCAAAAATGGTGCAGGTCTATCTTGATATGATTTCTGGCGAGGCGATCCCTGTTCCGGGCGGGGGCTGTGTTGAATTTGATTCTGAATCGTGGGATACGATATGTGTTCCGGATTGTGCAGGAAAGGTATGTGGTGAGGATGGTTGCGGCGGTTTCTGCGGTGACGGATGTGATGGAGATACTCAATGCAGCGATGACCGTACAGAATGCATTCCATGCACAGAAATAACACTTTCCGCTCTTACTTCCACGCCCGAAGATGCTCCGGTTTACAAAGGCATTTTGACTGAAAATGTTGCCGGATCTGACACAGATGACAGATTCCAGATCGTTTTTTCCGGATATCAGGATGCAGGGACATTTGATCTCTCAACTGGAAACAATGCGAACTTTTCAACCTGTGAACAGTGTGTCCTTTTATATACTGACGCTTCTACAGATAGTGAGACAGCAACTTACTTCCAGAAATCAGGGACATTAACGATTGAGGAACTTGTTAAAGACGGTTACGGCTGTATGTCAGAAAAATCCAAAGGAAAAGCAGAAGATATAATCCTTGTTGAAGTTTCATTTGAAGGAATCGTCTCTACACCTGTCAAGGATGGCGGCTGCTTCAAAATTTCAACAACATCATGGAACACAATGCCTTTTATTTGCTTTTAAATATCTTTACTGTTATGACAAAACTGTTGATGGTTAATGTGTGTTGAGGTCGTTATGAAATTTAATCTTTCTGCTGTAGTTATTCTTTCAGTTATAATCGCTGCCTGTGCCACAGCATCTAATTCTGCTGGAAAAGATGTTGTTAAGATGACTAAATCGGTAAACACAGAAAAGTATGGTGAAAATGCCCCGAAAATATGGACTCCGCTAACTCAGATTGAAATGGGAGCACTTATAAAGGCAAAAATGGACCCTGATAATGAATCACAGATGGTACTGTCGCTTTTCTTTACAGGCGATATAAGAGAAGGTGAAGAGATCGGTGCATCAATAGGCGCCTACAGAACTTTTCTTGAACTTTGTGACACTGAACTTGCAAAAATAAAGGATGTGAAGGAAAAAGGGAAAAAACTTCACGAGCTTTTCTTTAAACAGTTCATAGGAAGTCCCAGAAAAAAAGATGCTCCGAGCTCCGGCATTTTCGGACTTCTTACAAAAAAGGAATATGACGCAAATACTGCGGCTCTCCTTTTTGCAATAATTGCACAGAAATACGGATTCACTTCTGAAATATCATTTACGAAAGGTATTGTCGAAGAGATCATTGACCAGAAAACAGGACTTTCAATAAAAATATTCTCGGGCAAGGCATACCTTACTCTCAAACATAAGGAAATGTGCTCTCCTGCTCAGGTAATACCTTTTCTTGAGGATGGATTCGACCCCTACATTAATCTCAGTTTCTTTGAAAACATGCACGAGAAGAACCCATCGGAATTTGAAGATGCCCAGACCGAACTTGGAAAATATTATAAAAGAATGCCTCTCACTTTTGAAAAGGCGCTTCTGTTCCAGTATAAGATAGACAAGCTGAATGAAACGGCAGAAACTGAAAACCCGCCAATGAACAGAAGAATCGAGATGGCGGCTCACCTGACAGATTTGTGTGACATTCACCTTGACAGGATAAGGGCTTGGAGAAACACATATCCGTTCATACTTCAAAAAAAGATCCCCGGAGAGATGTTTTCGTTCATTGACACAATTAACTCTGAACTTAACAGAACCGCGGAACTCTGCAAAGATGAGACTGATTTTGAAGACCTTGCATGGGATCTTTTCCTTTTTTCTGCATTTGAATATTCAGATTCACTTGACGGTGTCAAACTGAAGGGTGCACTTGTCAATGGATACAGATTTTTATCCACTTCGTCAAAAGATTATGAAAAAAAGAAGGTATTCCTTGCAAACTCACTCAGTCACTACCTCAACAAGATAATCAGTTCGGATGTAATTGAGAACGAACTTTTAACAGTAAAAGACGTCATCGGTGCGATTCCTGTGACAGAAATACGGACAAAATCCGCCTCGTCTTTTTATTATAAGTCAGGAGAACACTATCTGGCAAAAAAAGATCTCTGGCGTGCAGGACAGTTCTATGCTGAATGCAGCTTTGTGGAAGAGGGCGAATACCAGAAGATCTGCATTCAGAAAGGAGTTGATTCGCTTTATAAATATGCTCAGACCTGTCTTGGAAAAGGAGTCTGTGCCACCGCCTCAGACGCAGTCAGTAAATGTATGGAAAAGATCCCCGATAAGAAAGAATGCCAGAAAATAAAAGATCTTTACGACCAGCAATGCGGGAAATAATTTTCAGCCCTTCTGACCGATCACAAGCATTTCAAAATCTTCTGTGGTGAGTTTATCGTTTCTACTGAATGCACCGAGTTTTGCGCCGAAGATCTCTATTTTGGTAAATCCGAGAGTTTTTAAGAGCCATGTGATCTCGCTTGGAACATAGTATCTTTCATTGCAGTCAAGTGTCTTTTTGTTTCCGAGATCATCAACAAGCTCGGTAATATTGTGGTCGCGGAATGTCATCAGATCAAACGAGTTGCTTCTGTATGTTGCATTCCCCTCTCCTTTTGTCGAATCGCAGAACTGCTCAACAGAATGATACAGCGGAAAAAGTCCGTTTAGGGTTGTGAAAATAAATTTGCTCTTGTTTTTCAATGATCTTGAAACACTTTTCAGTATCTCAAAGTTCATTTCATCTGTTTCCATCAGCGGAAAACCCCCTTCGCAAAGCATTATTGCAACATCAAATTCTTCCTTGAACGGAAGGTTTCTTGCATCGGCTTTCATGAATTTTATATCAAATCCGGCTTCTGTTGCTTTTTCCCTTGCTCTTTCAAGCTGAGATTCAGACAGATCAATTCCTGTCACATTGTATCCCCTTTTTGTAAGCTCGATCGCATGTCTTCCCGTTCCGCACCCGACATCCAGTATTTTTAAAGACTTATTAAACCCGAACTCCGTTTCCAGAAAGTCACATTCTCCGATTGTTCCCTGAGTGAAACACTCGTTGTCATAAGTTTTCCCATAATTTTCAAAAAGTGATTCATACCATTGTTTTCTGGTCATAATATTTTCCCCAACTTATTGTTTTCACTGATATTCTTTCGGAACCGGCTGTTCTCTTATGATTTCCTGTTTTTTCCAGACTTTTTCTTTCTTATCCCAGTAATATTTATTGTCCATCAGTTCTTCAAGGGTTGAAGGATGTTTTGTTGCGGTTTTCCATTCCGGCTCGTTATTAATACTGAATGTAATTGTTGTTTCATACCAGTACATACTTGCACCCGGATTCAAGTGAATATCAAGAACCGCAACCGCTCCGTTGTCGTGGAATTTCTTTATTGTCGCAGTGTCACTGTAACTCATTCTCACATCTTCCCTTTCAAAAGTGACATTTCCATAAGGATCATAAAGATACATTTTTCTCTTTCCATCTTTCCACGGAGTGATCCGCACCGAAACCTTATTTTTTCCCATTCGCGGATCGTAAAAATGAACCGTCTCTTTTTCTTCAGTTGTGACCGGCTTTACAATTTCAATTTTTTTTGGCTGAGGATTCAATGTCGGCTCCTGCGGCGGCAGTTCAACAGGCTCAACCGGCTCAGTCTTTTCAACCTTCTTTTCCGGTGTTTCCTTAGGTCTGCTCTCTTTCAAAAGCTCCTTCATCTCCCTGATATCATCCTGAAGCCGCATTATCTCCTTTTTTAGCTCATCAACCTCTTTTTTCTGATTCGTTGCACAACCGGTTAAAGAAAAAACCACTGTCAGAACAGATGCAAACATACAACTTATGTACTTCATGCATACCCCTTACACATTGTCAATAACTCTATTCACCATATACGGCGGGATGAAAACTATTTTCAGATCATCAATTTCTTTGATCTGAACGGTTCCGTTATAAACGACAAATCCTTTTTTCAATCCATTTATTTTGAGGAATTCTGTCATTTGGAATAGTGATTTTTCAGTGATCTTTTCTCCTGATTTTACTTCAACGGGAATGATGTCTCTGCCTGTTCTGACAACAAAATCAAGTTCGCTTTCTGCTTTGTTATTTGTCTTAAATGATGTAACTGCTCTTGTTGAGCCGGCATAACTTACAAGTTCCTGACAGATAATGTTTTCAAAGAGTTGTGCAGATGTTTCACTCCCGTTTTTCAGCATTGCCGGCATTCCGCGGGTAAGAAGAAAATTCATTATCCCTGTGTCAAAAAGATATTTCTTTGAGCTGTAACCCTTTTTTGTTGTGTTCTGTTTTGTCTCATATTCAAGGGTGTAAACAAGATGCCACGAACGGAGCGCTTCAAGAAGTTTCGGCAGAATGGTCCGGTATGCCGGTGAATCAGTTGAAAGAATTGAACTGTTGGTTGTCGGAAATGCCACATGTCTTCCAATTGTTTTCAGGCAGTGCTCAAGAAGAGACCCGTATTGAACAGTGCTGCTTCTTTCACTTCCGTTATCATTCAAAAACCGGTCTGCATCACGGTAAAAATTATTCACAAGAGATTCAAAAAGAATCAGATGATCACTTTTATTCTGATATGCCTGCACAATTCCGGGAAGTCCGCCGATAGAGAGAAAAAGTTCATATTCACTCATAAAAAGATCATGAATTTCCTTTTGTATTGGCTCAAAAATATCAGAAGGAATAAGATCAAGATAATTTTCTTTGTTCCTGAATCTTAAAAACTCAACAAAATTAAGCGGTCTTAAAACAAATTCAACGACTCTCCCTGTCGGCATGGGAATATTGTCTCTAAAAAGCCGTGAAAGGATCGAACCGGAAAAAATAACTCTCTGGTCTTTCCACACCCTGTGCATCTGCATAATGAATTTTCCAAGATGATCACCCGCCTGAGCTTCATCAATAATGAGAATTTTTGAATTATCAGGTCTAAAACCGTAAGCAGAACTTAAAAACTGTTCAAGCTGCTCAAAAGTTGCCGCACTTTTAATAAGTTTTGTGTTAACTGATTCATCCCACAGATTAATTATCAGCTTTTCCTTATCAGTTCTGATGTTCTCAAGAATTGAAGTTTTTCCCGTCTGCCTTGCTCCAGACAAAAGAATGAACTGATCATTTGCAGAATTCAAATGGCTTAAAATCGCTTCTTCTATATCCCTTTTTACATACATCTCAGCCCCCTCAAACATCACTCAAAAAGGATTATCTCCGAATTTATGTAAGAAATCAACATAATTTCCGCCGAATTTATGTAAAATTAATACATGAATTCGGTGATAGCTGAAAGAACAACCTGTTACACCTTACCACATTTTAAGTTTCTACGCAGACAAATTCTGCTGTTTCCTTGACCGGAGGTTTTCATTTTTGTACCATTTTATTGGAGTGAGGTAAGCAGAGAAATATTATAACCGGAGGGACGAAATGGAACGCAAAACAGTACAAATAAATACAGGATTCAGGACAAAAGACGGTGCCGGAGTAAATTTGGTAAGAGTTCTCGGAAACGGCACTGCAGATGAATACGATCCGATATTACTGCTCGATTCGTTTGACAGCACTGATCCGAGGGAATATGTTGCCGGATTTCCAATGCATCCTCACCGCGGAATTGAAACGATAAGCTATGTTTATCGCGGAAGAATGACACACAGAGACAGCTTGGGAAATGAAGATACTATTGGAGATGGCGAAGTTCAGTGGATGACAGCAGGTTCAGGGATAATGCACGAAGAAAGACTGCCTGCCTCAGAAAGACTGCTCGGTGTTCAGCTTTGGCTGAATTTGCCTTCTAAAAACAAGATGGTTCCTCCAGCCTACCGCAGTATCAAAAACTCAGAAATAGAAGAAATTCCGCTTGAAAACGGCTTTTTGAGATTGCTTGCCGGAAATTATGAAGGAAAGAAAGGATTTATGAGCAAATATCTTCCGCTGGATTATTACGACATTCATCTTAATCCTGAAAGTGAATTTGTCATTAACGCAGAAACAAATCGCTCAGTTATTGTTTTCACCTTGCTTGGAGAAGCTTATATCGGCGATCAGCACATAAAAGAAAAAACAGCCGTAAAGTTATCACAAGGAGACCTCGTTAAAATCAGATCAACCGGCAAAGCCTGCCAGATATTATGGATCAGCTCACAAAGATTAAATGAAGCCATTGCATGGGGAGGCCCCATTGTTATGAACACAAAAGAAGAGCTTAACAAAGCTTTCGACGATTTAAGGAACGGAACCTTTTTACAACAAAAGATAAGTTATTGAGGAAGAAGAACTAACATCTCATGCCTATAACACATCCATATTGCAACACTACATTGAAAAACTAAGAAAAACTGCCGCCAACACACAATATAGCCAATTAGAGAAAACCAGAAAACTCAAAAACTGTAACTCGCTTCAGGTTTTTGTTCCGTTGAATAGAAAAATACTCTGCAATTCGCAACTCACCATATTGTTAAACATTATCCAACAACAAAACAATAAATCGAACCACTTCGCAACACTATTCAAAAGTTCCAGCAAAAAAACCCTGAAACATTAATAGAAATTACTTGTTAATTTGTTACGACTTCTCAAATCCTGCCCATTTCTTTAAGATTTTTGGCAAAATTTCTTATATAACCACATTCAAAAATATTTTTTCTCATTACTAACGCCGTTCCATCTTCTTTTAGCATCAAACTCTCTTTTAATTCATCAAGCCTGTGAGAACCAACGGTAAAGAACCACATGAATCCACCAAAAACAAACCGGAAAATTCTTATAGAATTATGTTTCATCATTTCTGGAGAATCAATGAATTGAGTATTTCGCTTATTATCATCCAGCAACTCAATGAATGAAACACCGTATTTGTAATATTTATCAGGGAAGCCATCAATAATCATCTTTCTAATCTTTTCTTCATGCGGACCAAGCGTAACACCTTCAAAAGCGATCTTGGAAGAAACAGCTGCTCGCCAAAGAATAGAAAGAAGAAAAAGTTTAAATCTTTTATAGTCTAAACCACTGACCTTGTTTATATCTTTTTCAATGGGTTCAAATTTCATATTTTTCAAAGCTGAATTTGCATATTTTTCATAATTTTCATTTAAGAACTTCTCACAGTCTTCACAAAGTAATCTTTCTTTTATTCCTTTCTGGGAAACTTTAGGATTATGTCTTTCAAATGTGCTTAAAATCTTATATCTGTGTTTATCATCATACATATTCTTATAAAAAAATTCCGGTATTATGTGGGATTCGCTTAATTTGACATTTTCTTTCAAACAAAGCTTACATATAACCATGAAACTTCACTCACACTCCCCTTCATGGGCGATTGTTGTTCCTGCGTTTGAGGCAAAACAGAGGTGTTGATATGTGACTTTGTCGCAGCCGCAGACATAGATGATTGCTGAATACATCCAGCATTCCTGTTCATCTCTTTTGAGGTCGCAGACTCCTTTTGCACTTTCTTCGCAGACTCCTTCCTTTTTACTGCAATATTCTGTGTCAAGGCAGTCACTGTTTTTGGTGCATTCTTCCATTGAGCCGCAGCCGCCGGGGTGCATGATTCCGGTTCCTGACATCTGGGCATGGCACATGTTTTTATGGGTATTACCGTCACAGCCGCAGACTATAAATTCGTATTCCTGACATTCAAGCGCTTTTTCCTTGCAGATCCCCTCCCCTTCGCAAGTATCATAAAAATGGTCGCAGAAAGTGTTTTCCGGACAATCCTCATTTTTATTACACTTTTCAAGGTTGGGACATAACCCTTCAGATTTTATGTTGATTCCGTAACTGTTTGCAAAACACCTGTTCCTGTGATTAAGCATGTCACAACCGCAGAACGGCTCATCAACCTCATAATCGCAGTCAACCGGTGCTTTCTCGCACACTCCTTGTGAAGTACACGCTCCATCCGCTTTTTTACAGAAATACCCTTCACCGCATTCAGAGGATTTGCTGCAACCATCAGCCGCATCTTCATCAGTCAGAACAACCGTATCTTCGTCGTTGACAACAAAAACATCTTCATCATTTACAGTTTCATCAACAACTTCAACATCCTGAAAAGATTCATCATTTACGGCTGAATTATCATGCGGCAAAGCAACATCGTTATCAGAACTGTTTTTAGTTACATTGTTGCTGCACGAAAAGGAAAAGATTGTAAGAAACATAAAAAAAATGACACTTCTCATACTGCACCTCAATGAAATTACGGTGATATTATATCTTTAAGGAATAAAAAACCAAGAATTGATCAGAAAAACAGTTTTATATTCGGCCTGTTATCGCCGACTGAGAGATATCCTGTCGTGTCAGAATCAGTTTGTAATGATGAATGCATTGAGGGAGCAACTGAATATCTCATTGCCGGTTCATCGGATGAGCAGAAACTCCCCTCATTCATTTCAACAAGAACAAGAAGATTGTCTGTTCCGCTGTAATTGAAAGGAGTTATAAGCGTAAATTCGTTCCAGCCGTAAGCTGTAGTTGTTTCACTGTTAAAAACTTCAGTAGCTCCACTTGTCTGCGTCAGCCAGACATCTGATGTACCTGAAACCGCTGATGTTTCTTTTAAATAGATGATTACCGGTCTTGAAGTTCCTGCACCCGTATTGTCAAACCATCCAATCTTAGTTATCGGGGCTGAAACACCAATCTCAGAACTTAAATAAAGTGCCGCCGACCTCGAATATTTGAAATATCTGCATCCGATAGGCATCCACTGAGTGTCGGTACCTTCTCCGATTGTCACAGATTCAGGAATTATGACAGAATCTTCATCGTTTGTGTCTTCATCAGCAAAGTCTTCGTCAACTACATCCTCATCCGAATCCGTTAAATCTTCGTCAATAAAATCTTCGTCAATCATATCTTCATCCATGAAATCTTCATCATGCTGAAAATCGTCATCCTCTTCTTCATCAGGGATAACAGTTTCATCATTTTCATCGGGTGTCACATTATTATCAACAGGCTCATTTTCATCCGGCTGTCCGCTATCCGGAAGGACTGTGTTGTCGTTTTCATCCGGAACAGTTTCATTGTCTGTCGAAGAATTGTTGTCATTCTTGTCGTTGATCAGAACACACTGAAAATATTCATCACACATGTAACCTTCAGGACAGTCAAAGATCGTTTCGCATTCCTTAACTTCTCCGCTTGTGCATGAAACAAAGGAAATAAGTACAATAATAAATAGAGCTGCAACTTTAAAAACCTGCATTTTTCTCTCCCGGTTTAAATAAACTTATAATATTATATTAGAATGTTTTGGAAACGCAACCTTATTTTTTGCCGAGAACCACGCTTCCTTTTGCAGGAACAGTGACCGATCCATTTGTTATTGTGACATTATTTCCGTCAAGGTTTTTGAATGTTCCGCTTATTCCTGCACATGTTCCTGAATAATTTGATGAGCCGCGGTTGATCCCCGCTATTACAACTTGAGAATTATAAGTGAGCTTAAATATCCACCCATTATCAGATGAAGAGCAGGTTTCTCTTTTACCGTATCTTAACGCTTCATAGTTCTTTCTGAAATTACCAAGCTTTTTCATATATGCGAGAGCATCAGCTTCATCAGATGTAAGTCCTGATAATTTCATCATTTTTCTCCTGCCGCCGTCAAGACCGTTCTCCGCTCTACCTGTCATTCCGATATCATCCCCCTGATAAAGCATAGGAACATTGATGGGTGCTGTCATAAGATATGTCTGGGCATGTTTTAATTTTGAATAATCTCCGCCGCATTCGCTCAAAGCCCTGTCCTGGTCATGGTTTCCGAAGAAGTTGCCCATTACAGCTCCCGGGAATCCACCTGCTCCCCCCATTGTAGGCTGTTCTGTTAGGAATGTCGTGTCGTTCCCTATCGTCCAGCTTGCCAGATCTGACATTTTTCCGTTGCCCCAGAGCAGATAGTTCTTCGCATTTGAATAAAAATCTTCATTCACCTGACCCTGGACCATATCGGCTCTTGTGTGATATCTCGCCCAGCCCCCAAGGGACTCTCCCACCATATAAAAGATCTCCGCCTCATCGGGAGAATCGTGGTTTGTAACTGTTGTTTCGATCTTCGTTTTTACTGCCGTTTTCATCTCTTTAACAAAAATATCATCCATATGTTTCAACGCATCAGCCCTGAAACCGTCAAGATTGAATTCCTGAATAAGCCATATCGCATGGTCTATCATAGCTTTCCTTGCCGGCGGATTCCCCGCATAATTGAAATCGGGCATATATTCGGTGAACCAGCAGTCAATTCTGTGGCTGTCCCAGTTCCCGTCACATTTAACATAAGGGTAGAACCAGCTTTTGTTGTCCTGATAAAGATTGCTTTCGCTGTGGACATGGTTTGCAACGAAATCAGGGATCACTCTTATCCCCTTTTTATGAGCCTCCGCAACAAGTTCATGAAGTTCATCAACTGTTCCGAAAGCTGTGTCTATCGGCCCTTCATTGTATCCGTTCAAGGAATTGTAATCAAAGTCATTTGTGTATGAATAACCGCTTGCTACAGGGTGATAGGCATGATAACTTGAAAAACTTCTCAAGTCATCAGGATTTACTCCGCCGACGCTTGCAGTATGCGGATTGAGGATTGGTGAACTTATCCACAAAGCGTTCACACCCATATCTGTAAAATAGTTGTCCTTTATCTTGTTGATTATCCCTCTGAAATCTCCGCCGAGCCACTGTTCTGTCTCGACTGTTATCCCTGCAAGATTGCCGACATCGTTATCAGTGTCACCATTCAGAAATCTGTCTGTCATCAACTGATATACGAAGGCGTCTCTCCAGCCGAAATCTGCGAAATCAACTCCCGCCCCGATCCAGATAGGGACAAAAAGCGGCTCTATTTCATTTCCGCCGGCATCAATCAGCCTGAAGAGATAGCTGTATTTGTTCGGTGTAAGCCCTGTTTTAGAAACTGTGAAAATGGCTGTTGACTCATCATAAGTTATTGAATCTGTTACATCTACACCATTTAAAGTAATAACGCTTTCATTCATGTCAATTTCATTTGCACCGCTGTAAACCACCTCAAAACCCAGGGAATTTGAAGTCCTCACAAGATTCTGGACGGTCAGTTCGACTTCAGATGCTACACAGGTGTTCGTGCCGTCACACTCTTCTCCCGGACCGCAGTCAGCACCGGTATTGCATCTGTCATCAAGAAGCTCACACTCATCAACAGCACACCTTTCCCACGGTTTGCATATTTCAGTTCCGCACATCGTTCCCTTGACAGTTGCCTGACCGGGATAATTATTTGCGGAAGTTATGAAATTCGGTCCTGGAGTATCCCCGACAACACCTTTATCGCAGTACCACCAGCTTTCACCGTTATTAAGTGAAAAACGGTATATATATGCAAAATCTCCGCTCTTATCCATCGGAAACCCTGCCATATATTCGTGGTTATTTCCAGTATATGAACTGTTGAATGTCGCGTCAACCCAACGCCATGTGGCTGATATTACAGGATATTCAGATTTAACTACATCTTTTTTCACACCAAGTTGAGCCTTCCACCCCGTATTTTGCGGAACAGAGCCGCCCGTTGTGCCGTTGCTCATGTAGATCTGTCCGTAAACGACTTCGCCCGTTTCACCGATCGTTACATCAATTGTGTAAGGCCACTGAACACCGATCCATGTAGGAGCAGTTGCATCGGCAACGCACTTTGTTCCAACCGGCTTAAAACCGTTAGGGCAGTTGCAGACCGCTTTGCTGTTCTCAATCGTGCAGACACCACCGTTCTCACAATCAACTGATGCACACTTATCTTCACCGCATTCATGCGTTGCAATATCACATTTATCATCACCGGTACAGTCATCGCTGTCATAGCATCTGCCGCTTTTAAGCTCACATGTCCCTTCACTGCACTCTTCCCACTCTTCACAAACTATTCCCGCACAGAGATCTGCAACACATTCAAGACCTTCTGCGAGATAGCCCTTGTCACAGACGCATTCAGCCTTGCCGTCTACAACATCGCAGGTTCCTTTGTTACTACACTTAATTCCATCGCATGGATTGTCATGATCAGTATCTTCACCGTCAGGAATATCATCTTCATCAACACAGGTCGGAACTCCGTCATCAACATAATTTATGAACCCTTCCTCGCAATCGCAGTAAATTCCGCTTTCATAACCTGATCCGCTTCCCGAGCCGCTGCCGTATCCATCTTCCTTGCATTCTCCGTGACCTCCGCAGTCAATTCCTGAACATGGTCCGATGCATGTATGTGTCTCTTTATCGCAAGTTGCTGAACCTGTACAGTCTTCATCTTCATTGCACCTTCCGCTAACAGGTCTGCAATCTCCGTTCACACAACTTTCCCATTCTTCACATTCAATTCCGGCACAAGGATCCGCCGCTTCAATGCATTCAAGTACGCCGCTTGGAACATATCCATCATCGCAGTTGCAGACCGCCCTTCCGCTTGCATCATCACAAACACCATGACCACTGCAATCCACACCGTCACAGGGCGATTTCTTTGATTTGTCACATGCTGAAAAAAGTGTGATGGTAATGATTAAAAGAAAAAGGATCTTTTTCATGAGCACCTCCGGAAGGTTAAAACAAAAATCTATATATTATCTTTTTTTAAGGTGTTTTAGTCAAGAGCATCATTATAGAATATTATAATTGAAACAATAAAGAAAAAACACCTTGATTTTAGATTTTATTATGAGTAGAGTTAGCCAGATTTTTTGGTACTTATTCAGGAGGTTACCGTGTGTGGAATTGCCGGCGTATTTAATGTTGAAAATGGTGAAATTCTTGTAGCTGAAATACTTTTTGCAATCCAGCACCGCGGTCAGGAAAGCTGCGGTATTGCTTCAAAAAATGAATTAGGGAACATTTCCGGATACAGGGGAATGGGACTTGTGAAGAATGTCCTTACTGAAAGCATCCTTGCAAAATATCAGGGAAAGATCGCAATCGGTCATGTCCGCTATCCGACAGCGGGTAGAAGTGACGAAACGAACAGTCAGCCCCATGTTATCGAACTTCCTGAAGGTCCGCATCTTGCCATTTGCAGTAACGGCGACATTATAAATTACCACGAACTGAGAACATGGCTTGAAAAAGAGTACGAGTTCACTTTCAAAAGCGATAACGACGGAGAGCTCATCGGCAGACTCATTGCGTTCAACCTCATACACAGGAAAATGACCATCGAAAATGCCATCGTCGAAACGCAGAGCCAGTTGAAAGGTGCTTTCTCTTCGATTGTCATCTACCGCGACCAGATGTTCGCATTCAGAGACCCTCATGCCTACAGGCCTTACATTCTCGGACATCTTCAGGGTGTAAGCGAAACCGGTGAATATTCATCAAACGGTGTTGTTCTTGCTTCAGAAAGCTGTGCATTCGGCATAGTGGGAGCGAAAATGATCCGCGAGCTCGAACCGGGTGAGATCATCAAGCTCGAAAAAGACAAGCCGATGAAAACGATAGCTGTCAACAGCAAAAATAAACAGCACTGCGTTTTTGAACTGATATATTTTTCCCGTCCCGACACGATCGTCTATGAAGAAAAGGTATATGCCGTGAGAAAAAAGATCGGTGCGCGACTTGCTGAATATGATAAAGAGCTCGGATTCGGTGAAGACACCGTCGTAATGGCAGTTCCCGATTCATCAAATTTTGTGGCGTTAGGGTATGCCCACGGAAGCGGTCTTCAGTTTGACATGGGGCTTTTGAGAAACCACTATGTCGGAAGAACTTTCACAAAACCCGACCAGAAACAGCGGGATGAAGGGGTAAGGCATAAGTTCAATCCGCTTCCTGAATTTTTCAAAGGAAAAAAGGTTGTCCTTGTCGATGACTCGATAGTTCGCGGAACAACTTTAAGAAAGATCGTCAGGATGATCAGGAGCGCCGGGGCAAAAGAGGTCCATGTGAGGATCGGTTCCCCCAGAGTGATCGGAAGCTGTTACTACGGAATTGACACTCCGACAAGAAGAGAGCTCATTGCGGCTATTAAGAACAATGACGAGATCTGTCAGTTCCTTGAAGCAGAATCCCTCAGATATATTGAAGTTACCGACTTTGAAAGAATCCTTAAAAATTCTGACAATTTCTGTTTTGCCTGTTTCAATCTCAAATACGAATACAAACCTGAAGATTTTCACCAGAAAGTTAATTCACCTGACAAAAGGTGTTAAGATGTCTGAACTGAGCGGCATCGGAAAACTCCTTGAAGTAATGGCTGTGCTCCGTGGTGAAAACGGATGTCCGTGGGATAAAGAACAGTCGATACAGTCACTTAGACCATATATAATTGAAGAGGCTTTTGAAACGGTTGAAGCCCTTGATGAATTTGACAGATCAATTCCTGAATCGGTCATTGAGCTTAAAAAAGAGCTCGGAGATCTTCTTCTTCAGGTTGTTTTCATCGCTCAGATGGCTTGTGAAGAGAACATTTTTGATTTCAATGACATTGCTGAAACTCTGACACATAAACTCGTAAGCCGCCATCCCCATGTTTTCGGTGAAGATCATTGCAGAAACAGTGCTGAAGTGCTGACAAACTGGAATCTGATAAAAAGAAAAAAGGAAGAGCGGAAACATCTTCTTGACGGCATTCCAAGATCAATGCCTGCCGTACTGCTTGCGCAAAGATATGCAGGCAGAGCGGCAAGTGTCGGTTTTGACTGGGAAAAATGGGAAGATGTGACTGACAAGATAGAAGAAGAGCGTTTAGAACTTCTTGAAGCTGTAAAGACTGGTGATATGAATGAGATCGAGCATGAACTCGGAGACCTTCTTTTTGCTGTTATCAATCTTGGAAGAAAGCTCGGTGTTGACAATGAGAAAGCTTTAAAAATGTGTGCAGAAAGGTTTAAAGCACGGTTTGATAAAATGGAAGATCTGGACCCTTCTTTCATCGAAGGAGGAAGACCGGTCGCAGAACTTGAAGAACTCTGGCAGAAAGCTAAAAAGGAGCTTAAAAAAGATTGAAACTCTTTTGCGGAATCGACATCGGCTCAAGAACTGGAAAGATCGTTATCATCAATGATATTAAAGAGATAGTTTTTTCATCAACAATCGAGACCATAGCCGGTGCAACAAATACGATAAACAAACTCAATGATTCCATTCCGGATGAGATTAAAAAAAATATCATTTCTAAAGCTGTCACAGGATACGGAAGAGAGTCTGTTTCAGACCCTTCAACATTTACACTTACTGAGATCACGGCACACTATCTGGGAGTTATCTCACTACACCCTGAAATAAGAACCGTTATCGATATCGGGGGACAGGATAGCAAAGTTATAACAATTGATAATAATTCGAGAATTAAAAACTTCGTGATGAATGACAGATGTGCCGCCGGCACTGGAAGATTTCTTGAGGTGATGTGCGGACGGATCGGTTTTGACCTTGAAAGATTTGCTCTGCTTGATGTTGAAGGAATTGAGTCGCAAAAAATAAACTCAACCTGCACAGTTTTTGCAGAAAGCGAAATAATTTCAATGATATCAAGGGATGTTCCTGACATCGTGATCGCATCCACGCTTGCTGAAATGGTGGCAAGGAACACTTATAACATGGCACGGAAAATTCATCCGGAACAACCGTTTTTCATGTCAGGCGGAGTTTCAAGGATAAGGCCGGTGAAATATCATCTCCAAAAACTTTTCAAAGCGGATATATTTTCAAGCGGAAACTCTCAGATAATGGGGGCACTTGGAGCAGCTCTTTTTGCGATGAAAGAAGAGGTGAAATTATGAAAAGAATAATAATTTCAGCAATAATCCTTATAATTTCAGTCATTTTTCTCATCAAAGGGTGGGTTCATGAAATTGATGAAGACGGGACTAAAGAGATCGACCTTGTCAATGCGGCAGGTAAAAATGTGTGCATGAGCTGTATCGGACTTGCCGATGAGAACATTTTTGAAAAGATTTTCGGGATAAGCGAGGAAAAGGACAATGAGTAGAAGGATATATCAGCTCATTTTCTTTATCATCCAGAACCCTTTCATCTCCAATTTTATGACCGGCAGACCTTACAACGGGCCGGCAAAATCGTTCTGCGCCCCCGGACTTCACTGCTACAGCTGTCCTTCAATGGCTTTCGGATGTCCGCTCGGCACAATTCAGTATGTGATAAAATATGCGGCGATGATACCTTATTACGCTCTCGGAACACTTTCAGCGGTCGGAGCGGTTTTCGGTTCTGCAAGTTGCGGATATGTCTGCCCTTTCGGACTTTTTCAGGAACTTCTTCACTCAATTTCACCATGGAAAAGTGACACTGCGAAACTTCCGCAACCGTTCAGATACATCAAATGGGGAAATCTCATTCTGCTGGTCATCATCGTTCCAGCATTCGGACTTGCTCAGGGGTTTTGTGCATGGATCTGCCCTTCAGGACTTATCACAGCAGGATTTCCGATAATTGCCGCAAACGAAGGAATCAGAGCATCAATCGGAATTACCTTTTACTGGAAACTTTTTCTCACCACAGTGTTCATCATCTTCATAATGAGAGAAAAACGGTTCTTCTGCCGATACATCTGCCCGCTTGGACTCATACTCGGCTTCTTCAACAAAATCTCGTTATATCAGATCAAACTTGATAAAAATAAGTGCGTCACCTGCCGCGCCTGCCAGAAATCATGCCCCATGGGACTCAAACTCCCCGAAGAGATCAATTCAATAGACTGCATCAAATGCGGAGAATGCGTTCCCGCCTGCCCCTCAAAATTCGGAGCACTCAGCAAAGGATTTGAAATTATTGGGGAAAAGAAGGAAGGGTTAAAGCAGAAAACAAGTGTTTAAATAAAAAACAGAAATTTAAGTAACTTCATAATTCTTATATATTTTTGTAAAATTCCAATTAACATAGTTTTGATTATTTTCCAATAAATTATCAGGATTGTATCCTGATATAAGAGTGGTTTGGAATCGGCATTTCAATTCTTCCTGAAGATTACCGCTTAAATTGTCCCACCATAATGGACTGAAATACATATTTTCACAATATTCAAAAAGAAATCTTACTAAAGCGTTCCCGATTCTTTCACTTTTAATATTATCAACTAAAGATTGAGTAAAAGGAATACAAATCTTGTCAAATTCACTTAACCATATAAATGAAAATGCCCAACTATTCTCACGAGTAAATGTTGTAAAAACAATCGTGTCGAGATTCTTAGATTTATCATCTAAATCTTGAAGTAGATTCCCGTCAAAAGTATATTCAGGAAAAATTGATGCAGCAGCCATAATATCAGGCGTTCCTTCAAACTCGATTGTTAAGTATCTGATTTTTGAAAAATCGTTGATTTCTAAATATTTGTCATACAAAATTTTTGCTTCTTCCAAATCTCTATTCGCCAGATTATCTCCTTCTTTAAACTGTTGTGCATTTCTCTGAAGTAACATCTGCCTTTCAACATTTTCACCTTTATCTAAGTCTGGAAGTAATTCGTTTGCAATTATATTGCTAGCTTTCTTTAAATATAATTCTTTCGCAATTATCCTGTAAGCTAATTTAAAATATTGTTCTTCTGTATCAGTAAAAGGATAATTTTCAATGGATGAGAACAGAATTCTATCATGATATTTACAAAAACCATTGAAGGTTGAAGCCTGACCGATTCCAATTTTTTCTACCGTTATGCTCCCACAATTGTCTCTCAAAGTAATTAGATCAAATTTTAATCCATAAACAAATGATTTATCAGATATTTTTTGCAGATTCCAGCTTTTTGAAATTGTATGGGCTCTTACGATTTTCTTCTCACAATCTTTTTTCATTGATGCAGGAACCATACACTTTTTCTTTGAAAAACTTTCTTTAAATTTTTTTATAATAGTATCTAATGGCTGCGGATTTTGTTTTTCTCTACCTAAGTGACATTTCTTATATTTTTTTCCAGACCCACACCAACACTTCTCATTTCGACCGGTTTTGCTCAAGAAATACTCCATATTTACTTCATTATCATTCTCGTGGTATCAACAATCTCACTTTCGCAAGATTAAATCTCCAACATATTACTTTATATGAATCTTTATACAATTTAATATAAAAAAGATTTTAAGTTGAAGAAATCAAGACTGATAAATTATTTTTTTGCCTGACACATATCTTTTTAGTTTAAAATTCAAAGGATTCCAATCGTTCGTTGCTGGCACAATTAAATTTTTATTAAAAAATAAAATTTCCTTGCCTTCTCTTGTCTTATAGGCCGCATGATTAAGTGAATATTCTTTTTTACTGCAATCAGAATACAACTCCATTATTTCAGGAACATTATCATATGAAATAACCCAATGTATGTTTTTTATCCTTTTAATTCTTTCACTTATTGCTCTGTGGTCACTATCTTTATAGTAGTTTAAATACAAAGAATCTGCTTTGAAATAGTATGGTGGATCAAAATAAAAAATTGCATTCCCATTTTTTAGTTTTTTCTCAATTTTGTCAATTAGAATTAGGGCATCTTCATTATAAAGAGAAATTTTACGCTTTTTTTCAGCAATTTTTCTCACTCTTTTTATGATTTCTGACTTATTGAATCTGCAATCAATTTTGTATTCGCCTTTTTGATCTTTTCCACCAATAAGACCCGCATTAATTATACCAGAACGATTTGTTCTGTTTAAAAACAATGTAGAAAATCCTAGTTCCAATAAATCCGCATTGTCTTTATTTTTTTGAACTGCTTTTTGTTTATACCACTCATTAACAGTAATTTCAGTTGACTCTATTAGCTCACACAATTCTTCCGAATGATTTAATATGGAAAACCACACCGCATAAATTGATCTATCTTTATCATTTATTGTAACTTTTTTAACAAAACCTTCCATTAGAAGAAATAAAGCAACTGAAGCCCCTCCCGCATAAGGTTCGATATAGTGGTAATTAATATTGTTATCCAAACAAATCTTTGCTATAAACCCAGACAATTTTTTTTTGCCGCCTGGATATCGTAATGGTGAATTAGTCATTTTTTTCCGAAATATCTAGTAATTCCTTAAAAAGAGGAAAAAGTTCATCCCAAAAACCGTTGAGAAACTGCTTGTTTAAATACTGAGTCTCTTTACCATGCACATAACCATTCAAAACATCTAATGAATATTGGTTTTTTTCCTCCAATAGTTTAGAAACAATGGTTTGGGGTTTGCCAGTCAATTTCTTTGTTTTTAAAAACTCTAATCGCTTCTTTAATGGAACATCTCTCAGATCACATTTATATTGATTTTTCAGGTCTTTTTTTAGTCCTTGCGCATCGATATATTCAAACACCGCCAAATCTAAAAAAACTCTTAAAGATGCGGCAACCGAGTTTTTATAGCTTAGAGAAACTTTCTTAAACTCCTCAAAAAGCCCATACAATCTTGCGCTCGTAGTATTCAATTCATATATTTCTAAAACAAGCTTCTTTCTATCAGGATTGTTTTTTAAAAAACCAGCGGTTTTTGATTGTTCAATCTTTTTTTTACCATTATTTTTGTCAATTGAATCTTCTTTTTTATCTTGTTTTTTTTGTTTATTCTTTTGATCATCCAAATCTTCTTCATATCCGTCCTCTTTATCATCAAATGTTACTTTTGGCAGACTTTCTAGAGTTTTAGGAAGGTGCTCTCTATTTAATCTGGTGTTTATTACCTCCTCTGTTTCGTTTACGATTCTTTTTATTAACTCAGAAAACGCTTTATAAAAACTCTTTTTGTTTGAAATAATTCTAATGTTTGTGCCATCAAACCGCAAACCCCACTTATCTTTAACCTCGGTAAAATTAAAAAATCGTTCTAGAATTGTTATTGGGAATCTGTATGAGTTTGCTTTTTCATATTCATCTTTTGAAAAATATTGTTTAACCTGCTCTGTCTTTATTAAGTCTTTAATTTTCAAAATACGAATAAAGCCCTCAATTTCGCTTATGCTTAAATTTGTAATTGAGAGAATTTTTTCTTCATCATCTCCATATTTTTCATACAAAGTTTCTATCCATCTTTGTTGTTGAATTCTACTCCATCTTCTTTGAAGAGACGAAGCACTATTCCTTTGATTTATATACCACTCAGCATCCTCGAAAGACGGAGCAACACTTACCGGAATTTTTTCTATTTCAGTTAAATTTATTCCCTTGGACGCTTTCTTAATGAAATTTCGAATGCTTTTGGGGGCTTTATCAGGATTTCGTAATAATTTTAAAGCCACCACCCGCCTGTTTCCCTCTGCAACATAAAATTTATCATTCACTTCATGTTTCCAAACAACTATTGGGTCAGCTGGAATAAATCCATCCCTAACTATTGAATTAATAAGCTGAAAGAAATCATCTCTGTCTGATTTTTCATATGTCAAATCCTCAGCAAAATCTCTCAAGGAAGAATGAGATTCGTCGGGATTCAGTCTCGGATTTTCAGGCCACAACTTTAATTGGTCAACAGATCTTAATGTTTTCTTTAACAACCATTGAAATTTTGTTTGCATTTTATGCCTCGAATAAAATTATAAAAAACAATAAGGTTAACATCTAATTTTCTTACCAAACTCAAAAAACTCAATCATTTTTAAATTTTCAACCATTTTCCTTCCCATTAGTTTCAAAGATTTCAAACAGTCCAGTTTGGACTTTCTTTTCGCAGACGGCGTCTGCTGTTATGTTTGATGACTGTGATGAAATGATCTTGGTCATGTTGGCTCTGCCTGTTTCTCTTTTTCTGCCTAATTTTATTGCACCTTTTTCAATTAACATCCTGTTGCCGACTGCTGATTCGGGCATTCCTTCATAAAATGGTGTGTAAAGCGGCTTTTTCATTTCAAGAGCTTTCTTCCCTGCATCCATGCTGCCGCCGCTTGCTGAAGATTCAATCAGAATCATAGCATTACTTAATGCCACGATTGTACTGTTTCTCTGCATAGCATTTGAAACACTCCACACTGCATTCGGCATAAATTCAGAAATCACAAGAACTTTTTTCCAGTCCCATATCTTTTTTACATCTTCTTTTATTCTGAAATGATTGATCCCTTCAGGAATTACAATAATTGTTTCGCCATTGTTTTCAAGTGCTGTTTTGTGAGCCGTGATATCAACTCCCGACGCATAACCGGAAATAATTACAAAATCGTAATTTACAAGCTGTTCTGCACAATCTTTTGTTACAGTAAGACCTTTTCCGCTTGCACTTCTCGACCCGCAGAAACCTACAGAATCTTTTTTCAGAAGATCGGTGTTTCCAATGTAAGAAAGAACCAGCGGCGCATGATCTCCAAGTTTTTTAAGAGAATCAGGATAGTTATCGTCAAAAAAAGTTGTAAATCCACCCAATTCATTTTCAATATTAAAACTTTTTTTCCCATTTTTAAATATATTCTGTAATTCAGGCGACAGGTTTTTTTCAATTATTTCAACAACTTTGCTCTCATCTGGCTTAAAATAGAAACTTTTCAGATCTTTAAGGATTTTGTGTGCCTTTACAATCCCAATTCCTTTTAATGAAAGAAGATTCAAAAGAATGTCTGCATAACTACTCATTATAAACCCGCATCACTGGTTATCAGTATCATTTAAGGACTTCACAATCGAAAGACCGAAAATCTTTTCCGCTCCTGCTTTTTGAAGTTTCATTGCAACATACTGCATAGTTATACCAGATTGATATAAATCATCAAGCAGTAAAATCATTCAACCAATTCTCTTGTTATTTTAGGTTGAGAAATCATTTTTTCCTCTACTTATCATCGTAGGTTTTGCACATTGTGTTTTCGATGAACGAGTTGACTGCTTCGTAGATGTGCAGCGTTCCTGCATTAACATCGTCAATGAGATAAACTTCCCCGCCTGTAGCAACCGGGATCGAGGGTTTTCCGTTGTAATCGGTAAAAAAGCCGGGCTGAACATCTGTGTTGCCTGTGTATCCCCCTTTTTTTGCGGCAAATGCTCCGACTCTCATTTTTCCGTCAACAAGGAGTGTGACCGTTTCATCATAAGTATGCTGAACGGCGATATTGCTTGAGAATTTTGCGGGACTTTCATAAAAAGTATCATCTGTCGCAAGAATTACAAGTCTGAGTGTCTCTTCCATGTTACGCCACTGATAATTTTTTGCGGCAAGAGCCAGTCCATCGAGAGAATTTTCGGGCCAATCACCGTTTGCGTCAAGTGATTGGGTCTGTTTGTTTGTCGATGTGAACTTATACCATTTATTGAACTCAGCTTTTATTGCATCAACTGAATCAAACGGTTTCCCTTCATTTGTGACAGTTACATCATCAACAAAAACAGTAAGTCCGAAAGTGGCATCTCCGCTGAAGTTCTTTTCAGTGAATTCCCATACCTGACCTATCTCATTTTCAAGGTTCGCGAGCATATCTTTCATGGTTGTTGAAACATCCATTACAAAAACAATGTCAAGCTGTGAAAAACACGGTTTCCCGAGAAGAAATATCCCTTTACTGCATCCAAGCTCGCCGTAACATGCAAAAACACGGTAAAAATATTCAGTTCCCGCTTTCACATCGGCATCTGAATAGTTTTCGCCTATCGCTTCATAAATTGTTGTACCATCATTTATATCAGCAGGATAATCACCTGTTTTTCTTACGATAACTGTCTTTTCAAAACCACTCATCGTCGGACTTTTCCAAAACATATCGATCGAGTCAATCTTATCAACCGAATAAAGCTGCTGAACTTCCTGAAGAGTTATCCCCTGCTCTTCGTCCGGCTGTTCTTCATCTGGTATCTGATTCTGATCCTGATTCTGGAAGTCATCAACGGCACTGTCATCCGGCAATTCAATCTCATTATCGGTTTCTGTGCCGGATTCATCTGCTTCATCGCTACTTAGGGAGTTGTCATCATGCCCGTTAATGTCATCTGTCGCAATATCTTCGTCACTTACTGAACAGCTTAACATTAAAAACAAAGGGATAAGAAACATTGTAAGTTTTTTCATCATGAAACCTCACTTTTTTGTTTTATTTTTATTTCTCCCCGCTCTTTTACTTTTAATTTCCTCTTTCTGCTCAACATTCGGAACTTTTGCAGACCGGATCTCCGTAAACCGCATAAATATCATGCCAAATGTGATAATGAGCACAAGATACAAAAACCAATTCCCGTATTTAAGATAGATCGTATCATATTGATATAATGGGATTTTTCTATTAATTGAAGTGCGCTCGAAAAGGTTTGTCTGATTTTCTCTTGTACCGTCAGGAAGTATCACTTCACTTATTCCGACATTGCTTGCACGGATTATCGTTCTGCCAGACTCAACTGCTCTGAATGGATAAAAACTTCCATGCTGAGTGATCTCACTTGAAAAACCGAACCAAGCATCGTTTGAAATATTTACAAGAAGTTCCGCACCATTCCTGACAAAATCTCTCACATTTTCACTGAATGTTCCGTCATAACAGATCAAAATTGATGCCTTGAACTTTCCAAAATCAAAAACGGTGTGTTCTGTTCCCCTCATGAAAGTGCCGACACTGTTGGGAACGATCGTCGAAAGACCGATGCTGTGAAGAAAATCGCTCATAGGAAGGTATTCCCCAAATGGAGCAAGCTTTATTTTCCTGTAAATTTTTTCGATCCGGTCCCCTTTCACAAAACCTGCCGAATTATAGAACTCCCTTTTGTCCCGGTCTATCATATCAAGGCCGACTATCTGATTATCAAACCTGTATGCATCAGGAAAATATTTTGTCCACAAATATCTGAAGTTATCAAATCCGACAGGAACTCTCACAGGTATCGCCGCTTCGTGCCAGACAAGAAGATCGGTATCTTTATCAAAACTGTTTATCTGACTTGTAAAAACCGCGATGATATCCTCAAGGTTCTTTTCCTTTGAGTTTATGTCAAACTGATTGATTGCAGGCTGCATTATTGCAACCTTTACTTCTTTAACCGGTTCAAGTTTTTTAAAATTTTCGATTCTTACAACAGAATAAGTTATTAATATTGTTACAGATACTAGGAGAATTATCCCTTCTTTCCAGTTCTTTTCACCTCTTAATCCTGCAAAAATATAAACTGAAATCCACACTATCATGAATGAAAGAAAATATATCGCTCCTATTGAGGCCCATTGCAGTGTGAGCTTATTGTTGTACTGTGAATGACCGAAACATGACCAGTAGAAATCGACCGGAAAGAAAGTTCTCACTGTTTCTGCCGTTACCCACGAAGCCGCAACTTTCCATGGAGCTATGTGCCCGTCTTTTTTGAGAAATTCGTAAATAAGCAGGAAAAAAAGCCAGAAAGTGGAAAGGGCTGTGAACATTATGATAACAAGAAGTATAGTATAAAACTTCGGAACTCCGCCGTAGACATGTATTGAGTAATAGGCCCAGTAGAAAACAAAAGCATTCGCCGGAACACAGATGAGATATAGCATCCCTATTTTGTGTCTTAATTTCTCAAAAGATTCAATGACATATAAAAACAGTGGCATAGCTGGGAAAATAAATATCCATCCGATAAGTCGGTGAATGTAGACAGGTTGAGGATCTCCCGGTATTACAAAAGGAAAACTCAGCGCAAAGCACATTATAAAGAGTATCGATGCGACAGCTAATTTAATTATCTTACTTTTCACAGCGTCCATTCCAGTTTCTTACAAGTTCTTTCATTACAATATCTTCCGCTTCACGCATTTCTTCACGGTCACTTTTTCTGTTGTGGTCAAAACCGAGAAGATGAAGAATGCCGTGTACAACTACAAATATCAGTTCATTTTCAAATGTAGTTCTGAATTTTACTGCATGATCTGCGACAACTTCAGGGCAGATGAAAATGTCACCCAGAAGAAAAGGAGCGAACTGAGAACCTTCACCTTCTGAAAATGCGAATGATATGACATCTGTCGCCCTGTCTATATTTCTGTATTCTCTGTTCATTTCCCTGATCTCGTCCCTCCCTGTGAAAACGACTGATATTTCGTAAGGATCAGATATCTTTCTGCCGTTATGCGCAAGGGTCTTTTTTACAGCATTTTTTATTTCCGCCCTGTTTATATTGAACCGGCTTTTCTGCTGAATTGATAAAGAGATTTTCATATCTGCTTATTTCTGATCGGGGTATTCTATTCTTGCGTGGTAAATTCCGGAAAGGGTCTTTATGATGCTCAGCTCTATCTTTTTGAGGTCTTTCAATGTCATGTTACATTCAGAAAGCTGTCCGTCAGCGAGTTTACCTGCAATTACTTTTATCACTGTATCTGATATTTTCTGATAATTTTTCTCAGGAATGCTCCGCACTGCCGCCTCGCAACTGTCTGCAACCATAAGAAGTGCCGCTTCCCTTGATGCAGGCTTTGGACCGGGATATCTGTAGGTTGATTCGCTTACATCCTTGTCCCCTTTCTTTGCCTGCTTGTAAAAATATTCTACCAGAGTTGTACCATGATGCTGGCTTACCGCATCCTCGATCTTTTCACCAAGCCTGTATTTCTTTGCAAGTTCAAGCCCCTGCTTGACATGGTTGATGATAACCATTGCAGACATACTGTGTGACGGGAGCTCATCGTGAATGTTCTTTCCCGCCTGATTTTCAGTGAAATATTCGGGTCTTTCGAGTTTTCCGATATCATGGAAATATGCCATGACCTTGCATGCAAGAGAACTCAAGCCTATCTCTCTTGCGGCAACTTCAACAATTGACCCGAGCGTCAGACTGTGCTGATATGTGCCGTTTGCGTGAACCGCCATTCTCTTCATCAGAGGATGGTTCAGCGTCGAATACTCAAGGAATGTGATTTCTGTTGTATATCCGAAAAGCCATTCGTACACCGGTATGATTGCCATGATAAGCATTCCTGAAAGCATTGATCCAAGGAATGTAAGAAGCAGTGCTCTTGGAAGATTGTCAAAAGGAAGTGTCTGGTCCATAAGGAATATAAGCAGTGTCATCATCATTAAAAAAAGCGAAAGGAAAAAACTCACTTTTATAATATTTCCCCTCTTTTCAATATGAGTTACAAGAAACATATAAAAAAGCGATCCCACAAGATAAAAAACAGGAAAATAAAAATTGTCAGGAAAAATAAGAAGGAAAAGTGCTATGGTAAATATTAGAAAGTAAATTGCCGTTTCACTGTTTACAAGAAGCCTTACAGTTGCAATGACAAACGGCACAGGCATCAGAAAATAGAATATTCTTGCATCGATGCTTCCCATCCAGTTGCTGAATGGTATGGAAAGGCTTACAATTAGTTCAAATATCATTATTGAAAAAAGTGTCTGGATACATATCAGAAGAATATCTTTATTTTTTGAACTGAACTTGCTTACTGTTTTTTTAAACGAGAATAGAAGTATCGTGCTCAATATCATGATGTAGATAAGATTCTGAAGGTAAATGACAGGAAGCGATCTGCTTGAGGTCTGCTTAGCCATTTCCTGAAAGATCATAATATCTCTTTTTGTAAGAACCTCTCCCGCTCTTTTGATAATTTCACCGTTCTTTATCTTGAACTCTTCTTTCGGAGCATTGTTCCATGCAGCGAGCTTACTCTCTTCAGTCAACGATGCACTGTACGAAATGTTATCCTTCAAAACCCAGAAAACGAGTTCAGCCATCATGTTCATGCCTGTTTCTGTAAATTCCCTGTCGTGCTGAAGAATTATCTGAGTGTGTCTGATCTCTTCGCGGAGAGTTGATCCGGTTATGATCTTTGCAACCGGAACATTTATGACCGCTTCCCCTTTTTTTATTGAAACATGGGGCAGCCCATAATCAGAAGGAATTCCATCTCTTGAAACATAGTAAGTATTAAGTCTTGACATAATGTCTTCAATAGACTTTTCAATAAAAGAAGAGAAAAAATTGCTCGAAAGTATTGTAAATATCTCGCTGCTGACAGGGAAACCGAGTATTTTGTGAAAAGCATCCCTTTCCCTTTCAAAGTGGCTGAAAAGCTCATTCCTTAAAAATGTCGTTTCTTTCTGATTTTTAGGAAGCAGAGAAACAGAGTTCGCAGCAAGTTTTATATATTCATCAGGAATTCCTGTATTCATTGCGGAAATAGTCTTTTCAAGATGCTCTTTTGCACTCTCCCTCATGTGTCCGAATGCCGTTTTAATGGTCTTTGAAGAATTTTCAGATTCAGACGCGACATAAACCAAAGAGACATCTTTTTCCGCCAGCAGTCTGTTCTGCTTAGTCCTCTCCTCGTTGGTTATGATATAATCCCTATTGGCCCTTACCGAATATTTCAGGACATTTCCGACATCCTTTATTGAGGTCGGATAATTTATTTTCATTGAATCAGGTACAGTAAGATATGCTATGAGAAGGGAAAAAATGAAAAATATTATGAGTGCGTGGTCTATTCTGTCTTCTCTAAGCCACTTACTTATTTTCAGCTGGTACAATTCAATGAATTTTGAAACTGATGAACTTCCCTCTTTCTCTTTCATTCATCCTCTGATAAAATTATCAACATCCGGGCGGTATTATGGACTAAAAACATATTCAAGTCAAAATTGTCAGAAAAGTGTTCCGAAATCATCTCTGGAAAAAAGTGAAACCACTTTTTCACCGTTACCCTGCAATATCACAGAGAATGTAACAACGGAGAAACTTTCAGGCCCAGCAATATTAATAAGTTGCGTGCTGTTTTTAATTATTTTTTCTTTTGAAACTTCGGCATTCCCGGTTATTATAAGATCAACTTTCCCGGCAGCAGACTGTATATTTACTACAGCATCTTCAATTTCGTCAACAGAAACCCCTTCTAATCTGTCATCTTTTATCAGATAAACTGCTATGTCACTATCTTCAGCACTCTCGATCACTTGTGACTGTACCGGAGTTTCATTTGTGTTTTCTTTCACAGAAGGGTTCGGGTCATCTTTGTCAACAATTGAATCATCTTCCTTTTTTTCAGGGATAACTATATCCAAGAAAAACTTTATATCATTTATTTCTCTAACTATTTTGCTGTTTTCATTAAGTTTTGACATATCGATCACAAAAGGGTCTGTACACTTTTCAGCAGTTTTATTATCAAGACTGGAAATTAACAAATTCATCTGGGAAGTATTTTTAAATCCTGAAGCAATAACGACACAGCCGTAAGAAATGCTGTAATCTCTGAAAAGATAAATTATTGATGCTGACAGTAAAATTATTAAGAGGAGTAAGATTAGAAAAGCTTTTTTCAAATTGAGAACCAAAATGGTCGGGATGACTGGGTTCGAACCAGCGACTCCTACGTCCCGAACGTAGT
>CAZVWR010000016.1:0-12995 GCA_964630905.1 uncultured Spirochaetales bacterium
CCCGCGACGTCAACCTTGGCAAGGTTGCACTCTACCACTGAGTTATTCCCGCTCAGCAGAGTGGAATATAATGAATTGAGACAAGTTGTCAATAAATTTTTGATCCCAATTTTATTTTATACTTACAGAATCAACTCCCCAGTAATTTATCCTCCAGTTGTCAGAGCCCCATGCTTTAAAACGAATCTTAGGCAGTGTAGTGAGACATTCTGCAGGCATTGCTATCTCCTGATCAGTCCATGAAAAGGATCTGCCTGATGTTTCACTTCCGTCACAGTAATAGTTGCCGCATGAACTCTGGTTGTTCGGCCAGCTTGATGGTTTCATGTCATACCATGTTCCTCCGTCATCACCTGAACATTGCAGAACAAGTCTTTCAGATTTATCTACATCGTTTGAGTACTGATCATCTGAGAACATTACTCTGAAACCAACTTTTGCAGACGCACAATTTGACAGCTTTAACAATGTGGCGCCGGTGATGTAGTGTGTGTAACCGGTCTTATGGCAGGACGTTCCTGTATTAGACCAGTATTTCATAAAGCCGCCTGCCTCATCCCTTGCCCAGGCACAATGAGATGATGTCCACCCTTCATCACCGCTGTCCCATGTTGCAATTGTCAAGGGAAGAGGGCAAAGGCTGCATACATGGTTAGATGTGCAGAACTCTTCAGCAACCGTATCACATTGAGACGCATCAAAACACTCAACACATTGTGAAGTCTTGTCACCGTTATCCATACAGTAAAGTGTGTCACCCGAACAGGCGGAACAACCGGCTCCGCATTTATCGTTCTGATCGCAGAAAGTACACGCTGTCCCGTCTCCGTCATAGTTGTCGGCACAGGCACAGGTGAAAGATCCTTCCGTATTAGTACATTCTGAGCCTTCAGCGGCACAGTTATCAGTTTCCTTAACACATTCATCAATGTCAATGCACTTTCCATCTGCGTCTTTTTCAAACCCTGCGGCACATTTGCAGTCTGTTGTTATCCATGCATCACAAAAAGTCGTGCATAGAACTTCGGCATCGTTGACATATCCCATCCCTTCGATTTCATTACATTTTAACCTGTTTGCATCACAAACTTCGTGTTCTGTCTGAACGATCTCGTCTCCGCAACTTTCACCCTGACCTGAGCAATCAGATTTGCAGAAACCGTATTTTCCGTTATCCGAGCCGTCATCACACGCCTCACCGGTTTCTTTTGTTCCGTTTCCGCAAACTGCACCAGTTCCTGTATTTCCAGAATCACCGCTATTTCCTGAGTTTCCTGTGTTGCCACTATTACCGGTATCACCTGAATCTCCAGAGTTGCCGCTATTGCCGCTGTTCCCCGAATTTCCTGTATCTCCGGAATTACCAGTGTTGCCACTATTTCCTGTGTCATCTACACAAACTCCGTCAATACAGACCTGAGTACCGGGACAGTCAATCGAATCTGTACATTCAATATCGTCCTCAACTCCGCATCCGGCAAAAACAAAAACAAAAGCCAATGAAATCAAAATCTTACGCATAGTTAACTCCGTTTTATTTAAAAACATTTATGGACAGTTGCAACCCGCCGTTACACAATTCTGCAATTTTACATTAAGAGTGTAGTCACCTTCATCATCAAAGGCACTTGATCCGTCAACGATGATATAAAGCCATGTATCTACTGTTGCTGTGAAACTTTTGCTATGCATAGATGTAATATATTTTTGGCAGTAATCATACTCATTCTTGTTTTCATTGTTACAAACTGTGAGATTTGTATATAATTTTAATGTAGCATCCCAATCACTTACCGAATAACTGCACGGATCTCCTGTTGTTAACTGAATTGCTGCTGTTTCTCCGGCTCTTAAATATATTTTGTATGAATGATCTGCATTAGCATCCCAACAATCATCAGTGGATGGAAGATCGTGGTCATTGCTCGCACTGCATGTATCAGCATTCATTGTAAAACCTGATGTGGTCTTTGCAATACTTCTTCCAATAACTCTTGCATTACCACATCCTCTTCTGTTTTCAGAGCCATTTGCACATGAATTAGCAGGGATAGGAACCGTGCACTGGTTATTCGAGCAAATTTCTCCTGCACCGGTATTACAGTGAGCATTATCATAACACTGAACACATGCTGAATTATACCAGTAGAAGTTTGCTGAACACTGATATCTGCACTCTGTCGCACTTCCTGTTGTGTTATATGTTCCTGCGGTTAATGGTGTCCATGCTGAGCCGTTCCAAGTCTGGGTTATACTGGATGCCGTATTCCATGAAGCATTTGCAGGAAGACCTGTGCATGATGCTGTCCTTGTATTTGAAATGCATGCCGAACCTTCGAAATGGTAATCTGCATTGCATTTGTAACGGCAGTCTATGGAACTCGGCGTTTCATTGTATGTTGCCGCTGTTGATGGGATCCATGTGCTTCCGTTCCATGTCTGTGTTATGTTTGAAACAGTGTTCCACTCAGCATTTGCCGGAAGTCCCGTACAGGTTTGATTCGTTCTCGTATTTGATACACAGCTTGATATATCCCAGTGATAATCGGCGTTGCATTTGTATCTGCACTCTGCATCACTTGCCGTTTCATTGTAAACACCAGTCGTTGTCGGAACCCATGTGCTTCCGTTCCATGCCTGAGTTATACTCGAAGCAGTATTCCATGATGCATTTGAGGGAAGTCCTGTGCATGCCTGATCATATCTTAAATTTGCCGTGCATGCAGTACCGTTCCATCCGAAGTTTGTTTTACATACGAATCTGCATTCTGTAACACTGGCATCAACATTGTATGTCCCGGTCGTCGAAGGAATCCAGTCAGATCCGTTCCATGTCTGGTTGATAACTGCCGCTGTATTCCACTGAGCATTCTCAGGAAGTCCTGAACATGCCTGATTTGTTTTTGTGTCAGGAGTACATGACACTCCGTTGCCGCTGTAATTAGTTTTGCATGTGCAGGTAAAACTCCCTTCTGTGTTTGCACAGTCAGCATTCACATGACAATTGTGAGTTCCTTTGACGCATTCATTTATGTCAACGCAAGTCGTACCGTTACTTTCATAACCGGAGTCACATGTTATGGCATTATCTTCATCAGGGATAACATCTTCATCTTGCTCAGGATTCACATCATCATCGTGTTCAATAATTTCATCGTTTACAATATCAGGGGTTTCATTATCAACAATAACTGTATCTTCATCGGGGATCGCTGTATCGCCGCTGTTTCCTGAATTGCCACTGTCACCAGTATCGCCTGAATTGCCGCTGTCGCCTGTGTTTCCTGAATTGCCGGTATCGCCGATGCCGTCATCCACACAATATCCGTCAATACAGACAAACCCTTCATCACAGTCAAATGCCGTGATACATTCAAACGGATCTTCATTCGAACACGAAACAAAGAAAACAGCAAATACTAAGAAAATTAAGATGTTACGCATATTCATCCCCTGCAAAATTATTTTTCACATACATACGGTTTCGTCAATGTGCACGGATCATCATACCATGTTGCACCGTTTGCTGCCCCTGAATATTTCTGCTGAGCGACACAGCGGACAGTTCTGTATCGTTCCTTGCTTGAATCGCATGCATTAGTTGAGGCACTGTTAAAGTTTGGCTCTCCTGAAAGAAAATTGGTAAAAGATGTGTTGCTCCAAGTAAGAATTAACCCATCCCAGCGGAATGCCCTGGCAATACCGGCAGGCAATAAGGATGCCGGAGGAATCAAATCAATAACATAGTCGCCACTGTGAAGAGAAGAATCAACATATACATAGTAGACGCCTAGTGCATTTAAAGAAATAGTCAGAGATTCAACAACGCAGTTACCTGCAGAATCAACGCAACCATTATTACCAGTAGAACAATTCTGGTCAACGATAATGGATATATCGAAGGCATCCGAATCGGCCTGATATGCTTTGATGCGCCAGTCACCACCACGTCCACTTGCTGGGATAAGTCTGAAGTATTCTTCTTTGTTTGTCTGGTTACTGCCATTACATGTATCGGCTATGCTGGAACCAGCATTCGAAGTTGTCCCGTAAAAAACACTTCCTCTTGTTCCATCAGCTGCTTCAGGAGTGCCGCAGGTCGGATTACCACCATTTGCCGTAACAGCAACAGGATAATCATTGAGTCCTATCCAAGCGTGTCCATTGTCAGGCATCAATGACGCAACATATTGATTTTCCGTTGCATTTGATAAATCAACCAGTCTTGCACTTTCTCCTGCACAGGCATCTCTTGCCGCAGTCCAGGTAGCCACTGTGGAAACATATTTATAACACTTTCCGGTTGAGGAATTGTATGTCCATCCTGTTCCGCCGCATGGATTATAAACCTCACACTGCTTACTTGAATTGCAGACATATCCTGCTGAGCAATCTCCGTCAACAAGGCACTGCACACAGGTATTATTCGCTGTATTACAGTAAAGTTCTCCGGGTTCATCACTGCAGTGGGTATTATCTGTACATTCAACACATGTGGAACTGGAACTTTTCCAGTAGAAATCACTTGAACATTTATATCTGCATTCTGCCGTGCTTCCTGTTTCATTGTACGAACTCGTCGTTGCAGGACTCCAGACTCCGCCGCTCCAGGTCTGCGTTATGCTTGAAACCGTATTCCAGTCGGTATTTGCAGGTTTTGCACTGCATGCCTGACCGCTCCTTGTGTCTGATATACATGCTCCGCCGTCAAGGTGATATCCGCTTGAACACTTGTAATAGCAATTAGTTGTACTTCCCGTTTCATTGTACGCACTCGTCGTTGTCGGACTCCAGACTCCCCCGCTCCAGGTCTGGGTTATACTCGATACCGTGTTCCAGTCGGTATTGGAGGGTTTCGCACTGCATGCCTGATCTGTTCTCGTATTTGAAACACATGTCGATGTTTCCCAGTGATAGCCGCTTGAACAGATATATCGGCAATCTCCGGCAGTTGTGTTATATGTCGTCGAAGTTGTCGGTGCCCATGTAGTGCCGTTCCATGTCTGGGTATATGTTCCGTTCTTTCCGCTGTCGTTCCAGTCTGTGTTGGCAGGTTTCGCAGAACAGCTTGCCGTCTGTGTTGCAGCAACACAATTAGGATTGTTCCAGTTATAATTCGCCTTACACTGAAAATAGCACTCTGTCGTGCTGCCGGTTGTGTTATATGTTCCAACGGTTGACGGTGTCCACGCCGAACCGTTCCATGTCTGTGTTATACTTGTTGCGGTATTCCAATCAGAATTTGCAGGATTGCCTGTACATGCCTGACCTGTTCTCGTATTCGACACACAAGACCCTCCATCCAGGTGATAGTCAGATGAACATTTGTATCTGCACTCCGTTGTGCTTGATGTTTCGTTATATACGCTCGTCGTTGAAGGGACCCATGTGCTCCCGTTCCATGTCTGGCTTATGCTCGAAACCGTATTCCAGTCAGTATTCGCAGGTTTTGCACTGCATGTCTGGCCGGTACGGGTGTTCGATATACATGAGCCGCCTTCCCAGTGATAATCAACAGCACATTTATATCTGCATTCCGATGTGCTGCCGGTTTCATTATATGTGCCGGTCAATGTCGGGAGCCAGGTGCTCCCGTTCCATGTCTGGTTGATACTCGATACTGTGTTCCACACCGCATTGGATGGCAGACCCGTACATGCCTGATCATATCTGGTGTCAGCAACACAGATACTCCCGTTCCATGTGTAGTTCGTGCCGCATTTGTATCTGCATTCCGTCGTGCTTGAGGTTTCATTATACCCACCTGCCGTCGAAGGAACCCATGCCCCGCCGTTCCATGTCTGCGTTATTGTCGCGACCGTATTCCATGACGCATTCGTCGGAAGTCCGGTACAGCTCTGATTTGTTCTGGTGTCAGCAACACATGCACTGCTGTTCCAACTGTAATTGGTGTCACATTTGTATCTGCATTCTGTCGTGCTTGAGGTCATATTATATGCTCCGGCCGTCGACGGAACCCAGGCCGTGCCGTTCCATGTCTGAGTTATGCTCGATGCCGTATTCCAGACAGCATTCGATGGAAGTCCCGTGCAGTTCTGAGCTGGTTTTGTGTCCGCCGCACATGTTAAGCCGTTCCATGTATAATTAGTGCCGCAAACAAAACGGCATTCAGTCGTACTCGATGTAGTATTATATGCTCCGGTTGTTGAAGGATACCAGATACTCCCGTTCCAGGTCTGGCTTATGTGTGATACCGTGTTCCACGCTCCATTCACCGGCAGACCCGTACACGCCTGGTTCGTTTTCGTGTCAGCAACACATGCACTGCTGTTCCAGCTGTAATTGGTGTCGCATTTGTATCTGCATTCCGTCGTGCTCGATGTCGTGTTGTATGATCCCGCAGTAGTTGGAAGCCAGTTAGCACCGTTCCATGTCTGAATTATGCTCGATGCCGTATTCCACACCGCATTCGATGGAAGTCCCGTACATGACTGATTAGTCCTGGTGTCCGCCGCACATGTGCTCCCGTTCCAACCGTAGTTGATGTTGCATGCAAAACGGCATTCAGTCGTACTCGATGTCTCATTGTATGTACCGGATACAGGCGGATACCACACAGTTCCGTTCCAGGTCTGGTTGATCGATGTCGCCGTGTTCCAGAATCCGTTAGCAGGAAGTCCCGTACAAACCTGATTCACTTTCGTGTCCGGTGTACAGTTTGCCACTCCGTCTCCACTGTAATTAGTCTTACATGTGCAGTAATATGAACCCGATGTATTGTGACAGTCCGCATTATCATGACAGTTGTTAAGAAGTTCGTTGCCTGCCTCACATTCATTTGTGTCAACACATTTCTGTGTTCCGTCCTTCTCATAGCCTGAAGCACAGGTACAGGAAGCTGTCAACCAGCCATCACAAATCCCGTTACAATCAACTGTAACAGTGTTATTATATCCCATCCCGCTTATTGCATTGCACGCAATAGTGTTCTTGTCACAAACTTCAGGTGCTGTTACAACGCTGTCTCCGCAATTGTTTATTCCCGTACAGGTCGAATTACAGTATCCGTATTTCCCGTTATCCAAACCGTCATCACAATCCTCTGTCCCGTTCTTAACATCGTCTCCGCAATATTCAACCGTGCCGTCATGCTCAATGCACAGAGTGTCACATACCTTACAGCTCAGCTGACCATACACACATGCTGTCTTGCCGTTATCCGTCCCTTTGTCGCATTCTTCTACCGGACCTCCGACTGGGCCGTTTATATAACCGTCACCGCACCTCAGTCCAAGAGCGGTGCAAAACGCATTGCAATACCCGTATTTTCCGTTATTGATGCTGCCATCATCACAAAACTCAGGTCCATTGATTATCCCGTCATTGCACCTTTCACCAGGTCCGGTGCAGTCACTCTTGCAGAAACCGTAAAGTCCGTTGTTATCACCACTGTCACAGAACTCAGTCCCGTTCTTCAACCCGTCTCCGCACCTTATTGCAAGAGTACAATCAGACTTACACCCACCGTACGCGCCGGTATTTAATAATGTTCCGAGATCACATTCCTCCAATCCTTCAGGAATACCGTCCCCGCAGACAGGAATTATTACATCCTCATCAACGGTGTCTTCATCAACTTCAATATCAGGAATAATATCAGGATCATGAACCGTATCAGGATGTTCTTCCATATCAATATCAGGCAGAACAACAGATTCATCATCCGTTTCCTCTATTAAATCAATATCTTGATTCACATCTTTATCTTCTGCAACTGTATCCGGATCGGGAATTGCTCCATCATCAGGTAAGATTACACTGCTGTCCTCATCCGCCCCGGCGTTTGGATCAACACACTTCCCTTCAAGACACAGCCACCCCTCTTCACAGTCAAATGCCGTGATGCATTCAACAGCATCTTTTTCTTTGTTTTCACAGGAAATGACTAAAAACAACAATGCAAAAACCAAGCCTAAGACCTTAAATTCTCTCATCTTTTACCTATTTAAAAATTAATTTTATGATTTTTTCAAGTGCGGCAAGGTCTGTTTCGCAGTAGGAATCAAGTTTGTCAGAATCAATATCAAGAACACCGAGTATATTTTCACCTGCATCTTTTACAGGTATGACTATTTCGGATCTGCTTCTGGAATCGCAGGCAATATGTCCCGGAAATTTTTCGACATCAGGGACAATGATACTTTCCTTTCTGTTGATTGAAGCCCAACACACACCTTTATCTTTTGCAAGAACCTGACATGCAAGAGGCCCCTGATAACATTTTACTGTGAGTTCACCGTTTTTAAGAAAATAGAAACCGACCCAGAAATTTTTTTCAAATTTGTGGTAAAGCAATGCACAAATGGTTGCCATTCTTGCATCAGCATCATCGGTTTTCTTAAATAATTCAATAAGTTGATCAATTATACGGTCATATTTATTTGAAAGTTTGTCTGTCATTCAGGACATCCACCTGCAGGTGGATTTGCTGTATCGCACACACTACATTCAGGGGTAAGCGGAGTAATTAAAAATGCCGGAGGACTTGTCCATCCTGGATCACAAACACATTCCATTTTAGATCCGGTAAACTGACAACTTCCGTAACTGAAAATGTTTCCACAGGTTGAACTGCAATTTTGAATACAATTGCCACCCTGAAAAATATATCCTTCTAAACATTGTGAACAGTCGTTTCCTGTCCAGTTGCCTGTACATGAACATATTGGTCCACCACTTGGAGCACTACATGTTCCGTGACTATTACAAAAATGGACACCATCACAGACAGCACAATCAGTTCCTGAATAATATTGAGCACACACACACCCAGCTTCGTTTTTAGCAGGATCCACTCCGCAGACTTTTGTTCCTGTACAGCTATATGTTCCGTGATCACAATCAGGTTTACATTTCTGGTCAACTGTGCTTTTCAGATATCCTGTGTCACAGTCAGTGCACCATCTGCCGGTATATCCTGTTGTGCATTTGCAGGTGACAGTCATATCCTTGTCTGTACACTGACCCCCGTTGCAAGGATCCGGAGTACAGGCAACATTTTTGACGCAACTGTAATTTCCATCTCCATTCTCATCATCATCAAGTGCTTCCATGTGATAACCCGGAACACATTCAGAGCAGTCTGCTCCCTTGTGGAATTCATCACATGTGCATTTCGGTTTACCATCAACGATTTCACAGGTTCCAAAGCCGCTGCAGGTGTCTTCGGTGCATACCGGTCCTTCATCAGGTGTTTCGTCCGGCACGACATTGCCATCAGGATCACCATCATCAGAAATAGTGTTTGAATCAGTTTCAGTTGAACCGTTATCAGGATCTGGAACTTCTGAAGAATCATTTGTGTTGCCGTTGTCGGCAGAGCTTTCAGGCGGATAGCACATTCCATCAATACAGAAAAAGCCGTCAGGACAGTCAAAAGCTGTAATACACTCATCAGCCTCTTCCTGAATACATGAGATAAAAACAACTTGAGAGAACAGAAACAAAACCAGCAGAATAAACATTTTTTCAAACTTCATTGCTATGCCCCGACATAATAAGTATCCAACACAATTAAATTATATAAATCAATATATATTTGTCAAACAGAATAATATTAATAAAAAAAAGGAGGGCACAAAGCCCCCCCTTATACATTCTTAAAGAAAAAGAACTATTTTGAAGTTTCCTTGTCAAGAGCTTCGAAAGCCTTGTCTGCTCTTTCAACAACAGCAGCTCTAACCTGTTCGTTAAGCTGAGACATATTGTTTAAAGCATCTTTGAATTTTACAAGGTCGATACACATAAGAACATAGAGAGTTCCGGGATTTGAGATCCATGTCTTTCTAAGTTCTGAACCGCTAAGTGTTGTATCAGTGATCTGTTTTGAAACATCTTCAATGTGCTGCTCGTCGTTTGCCGCCTGACCGAAAGCTTCTCCGCCGGTTGTTGTTGACTGATAATCCTTCAGCATTGATTTTACCTGAACCTGAAGAGTTCTTGCTATTTCTGTTCTGCCTCTACCCATTGCAGCAGTTCTTGCTAACGATGCATTTCTTGTTCCTGCGGCACTTCCTACTCCACAGATCTGTTTTGAATTGTTCTCATTGCCAAGAACCCAGTCAGGAGCACCTTCAAGTTCGTTCTTTACTGCACTTCCGGTCCCCTTCTTCTCTTCTGAGCTTCCACAGCTTGCAACAAACATTGATGCGATAAAAACTGCAACCATAACAACTAAAATCTTCTTCATCTTTTCCCCCTATCTGGTAAATTAATAAACCGCTATCCGAGCAAATGATTTATACTCATTCCACAGGAAAGGTCAACTTTTTTAGCTATCCAAATTTTTTTCATTGAGCTTAGAACAGGGTTTTAGTAACAACCTCATTTCTTTTTTATTACACTTGCAACAGATTTTTATTTTGATATAATCCAGATTGTCAAATTTCAATGGAGAAAGTTCATGAAAGCAGGCGTTATCTGGAAAGAGACCACGGTATTTGAAGGATTCAATGATAAAAACAGCGAAAGGAACATTATTAAGGTTGAAGGTCCGACTCCCAAGCACCTTTTCCTTCAGTCAATTGCGGGTTGTACGGCCATTGATGTAATTGGCATTCTTGAGAAAATGCACTCTGCAATGCCGTCAGTATTTACCGTTTCAGTAGAAGGCGACCTGACCGAAGAACATCCTAAGATCTTTAAGAATTTTCTAATGACCTATAATGTTGAAGGAAATGTTGATCCGGTAAAACTTAAAAGAGCTGTGAAGCTTTCTCAGGAAAATTATTGCGGAATTTCAACAATGGCAAAAAAAGTCGCCCCATTCGAAATCAAAATTGTTTTAAACGGAACTGAACTTATATAAACAGGAGGCACCATGGATTTTTCTACAATAGATATCTGGATCCTTTGGGGAATTATCGCTGTAATATGTTTCATTTTTGAAATTTTTCTTCCAAGCTTCTGGATGGCAATGCTGGGTGTCGGTGCTATCGGAGCATCTCTTTCAGCTTTATTAGGCGGCGGAACTGAGATCCAGATTGCAGTCTTTTCATTTGTTTCAGTTATAGCAGGCGTTTTTTTCAGACCTCTCGCCTATAAATACATCTATAACAGCAATGAGAAAAAAGCGGCAAATGTTGATGCGTTGATAGGAAAAAAAGTGCCTGTAGTTAAAAAAATAACTCAGGAAAAGAATGGAAAGGTCAAGATAGGGAGCGAAGTATGGACAGCTGTATCTGAAAACCGTTCAGAAAGCTTCAATGAAGGGGACTTTGTAACAGTAGCATCCGTTGATGGAGCGAAAGTAATAGTAAAATCAAGTGCTTCTCAGAATTAATAACAAAAAAGAATGGAGTGGAAAATGACAGGTGGAATAATCACTTTCTGGATCATTGTCGGCATCTTTGCCGTGGTTATCCTTGTTAAAGGAGTAAGAATCGTTCCCCAGGCAATGGTTATCGTTATCGAAAGACTCGGTAAATATCACAAGACCCTTCAGAGCGGGTTCAACCTGATAATCCCGATAATTGACAAGCCAAGAGAAATGGACATCAAAACAATGCGTCAGATGTATGACGGAAGAAAAATGACCGTTACATCCAGAGTCAGTCTGATCGATATGAGAGAAGCTGTTCATGATTTTCCCAAACAGAATGTTATTACGAAAGATAATGTTGTTATTGAGATTGATGCGATCCTGTATTATCAGATAACAGATCCGTTTAAAGCCATGTATGAGATTTCAAACCTTCCCGACGCCATTGAAAAACTTGCAAAAACCACACTAAGAAACATCATCGGCAACATGGACCTTGACCACACATTGTCAAGCAGGGATGAGATAAACTCAAAAATGACAGATATACTTGATGAAGCTACGGACAAATGGGGCGTAAAGGTCAACCGTGTCGAAATTCAGGACATCAATCCGCCGCAGGACATCAAAAATGCGATGGAAAAGCAGATGCGTGCAGAAAGAGACAAAAGAGCGGCCATTCTTACCGCTGAGGGAGACAAACAATCCAAGATCCTTGAGTCTGAGGGTGAAAAACAGAAAAATATCAACTATGCCGAAGGTATGAAGGAATCGAACATCCTTGAAGCTGAAGGTCATGCTCAGGCTAAGATAAGGGTAGCTCAGGCTGAAGCTGAAGCTATCAGGCAGATAGCCGATGCAATAAAAGAGACCAAAATGGATCCGGCACAGTATCTCGTCGCACTCAAGTATATTGAAGCTCTGTCCGCAATGACATCCGGAAAAGACAACAAGGTCGTCTATATGCCTTACGAAGCAAGCGGAATTCTCGGCTCCGTCGGTTCAATTCAGGAAATGTTTAAAAATCTTCCGAAATAAATTCACCATAGAAATTCAAAAAAAGATTGAGGGGCAAGGCAGGTTCTGAACAAAGAAAGAAAAAGTTGAGAAGAAATTAATCTAAAGATACAACCTCAACGGTTGCCTGTGCCACTTTGCCTTCCATTATGCGCCCCTCATTTAAAGCAGCATTAGAATTGAACATGAAAAGTTATAACTGTTTATTTTTTGTTTGTCAATAGCCTTTTAAAAAAAACCTTTATTTTTTGTATTCATTGACAAATTTCAATATTTACTCTATTTCATTCTGTATCTTTTTTAATACATCTGTCGTTTTGCGACATCAGCTTTAAATAATTCATTAATATTGACATATTTTAAGTTTTTCTTATTATTTCAACGATATTTAAGAATTTCGGAGGACAATTTTTCATGTCTGTTGTTTTTGATGAAAGTTTTTTCAGTGATCTTCTAATTAAAAAAACTGACGGCACTATTCTGATCATCAAATCTCTTGCACAGTTGCAGCAAAAAATCGTTTTAAAGGAAATATCGAGGGAAGATGGGTTTTCAAAAAACGGTAAAGACTGGGAAAAACTTTTCAATATTGAAATACTGAAACCGTTCTTTCTTCTGGTTTCTCCTGAACCAGAACCTGAACCTGAACCGGAACCAGAACCGGAACCAGTTAAGGAACTAGAGCCGGAACCAGTTA
>CAZVWR010000016.1:13095-53542 GCA_964630905.1 uncultured Spirochaetales bacterium
AGGAACCAGAGCCGGAACCAGTTAAGGAACCAGAGCCGGAACCAGTTAAGGAACCAGAGCCGGAACCAGTTAAGGAACCTGAACCGGAACCTGTTAAGGAACCAGAGCCGGAACCTGTTAAGGAACCTGAACCGGAACCTGTTAAGGAACCGGAACCAAAATATGAATACAAAATGACACCGACTCTAAGCCCCGAGGATCAAGTTAAGGTAACTCCTTCACCGAAAAAAGAAAATGAACAGATGGAATTTGACCCCTCTTTCTTTGACGGTGATGATGAACCCTATATTAAAAGATCCGGAAAACTTAAAATAATCATAATTCTTTTAATTGTTGCCGGAATAATTGTAGCTGTTTTAATGTTTTTTCTTAATAAACCTGATGAGAAAAGGATTGTTGCGGTACAAGAGGAAAAGATTGAAGAAACACCTGCACCTGAAAAGGAAGCTTCTCCTGAACCTGAACCTGTGCCGGAGCAGAAAAAAGAACCCGAACCAGAACCCG
Source organism: uncultured Spirochaetales bacterium (assembly GCA_964630905.1). Lineage (GTDB taxonomy): Bacteria > UBP6 > UBA1177 > UBA1177 > UBA1177 > JAGOEX01. The sequence continues at coordinate 13,600 of CAZVWR010000016.1, forward strand.
AACCAGAGCCCGAACCAGAGCCTGAACCTGTGAAGGAAAATGTTCAGGTTCCTCAACCTGAAGCTGAAAAACCTGTCGTTAAAAAAGCGTCTCCCAAATCGGGGAATAATATCGAATCCCTTTGCAAAAAAGGTTGGAAAATGCTTGATAACGGCAACAGCTCACAAGCCGTCGGTATATTTAAGAAAGTTCTCTCTATAAAACCCGATTACGCCGATGCCCATCTTGGCCTTGGCGAATCTTATAATGATATGGGTAGAAAAGGTGAAGCTAAAAAACATTATCAGAAATATATTGAACTGAAACCTGATGCACAGGATCGTCTGGAAATAGAATCTATTCTCAAAAATCTTTAATCATTCAAGGATCTTGGCTATATATGTATATCCTTTTGCCTTTGCTATATCACAAGCTGTTCTACCGTCTTTTCTTTTTATATTTTTATCAGCACCTTTTTCAAGAAGAGTCTTCACAAGATCACCCAGTCCCATCCCTGCCGCATACATCAGGGCGGTATTGCCGTAATCATCTCTTATATTGAAATCCTGTTTGAACTTTACAACTGAGGTCATGAACCGCCTGTCCTTTGAAAGGATCGCTATCATCATCGCAGTCTTGCCTTCAGCATATTTAAAATTGAAATCTGCAAGTGCTCCGTACTTTAAAAGCTCCTGTGCCAGCTCAATTTTGCCACTTGCAAGACAGTACATAAGTATTGTATATCCTTTGCTATTTTTAAAATTAACATCCGCATTGAACTCGAGAAGAAGCTTCAGCATCATTCTGTTGTCATTTCTAATTGCAATGAATATCATCGGCTCACCAGTCTCATTCTTATAGTTGGGGTCCATTCCCTGTCTTAAGAGTGTTCTCGCCTTTACTGTGTCACCGTTTTCCACCGCAATAAGGAAATCTGTCGGTTTTGTTTCATACTGACCAAGATTTTTTATTATCTTTTTGTTCCTTCCCGCCATTGCGTAATTCAATGCATTCCACCCTTTCTTATCTCTGGCATAAATGTCAGCTTTAGCTTTTATCGCTTTATCCACTATAGCCTCTGCCTCTGCTTCAGCGGCATACATCAGGACGGTCTTTCCATTAGCATCTTTTGATTTAAGTGAAGCGCCTGAATTTATCAGCCAGCCTGCAGCTTTAATATTTTTGGAACTTAGTGTGTGCATTAATGCCGTTTTACCGTCAGGTCCTGCAATATCGACTTTAACTCCGCTTCTTAGAAAAAGATTTATCATCCCCTCATTATCGCTGTTAACAGCAGAAATAAAAAGAGGCCAGCCGTCATCATCTATCGCATTTACATTTGCACCGTTCCTGATAGCCTGCCGGGCCTTTTCAATATTCAGTGCCTGAACAGCAAAAAGAAGCTGGTTGTTGTATCCCGCAGTATCCTGTGCACTTGTGTTGAAAAAAATGAGGTTAAACACAATAATTGTAAAAATCATCCTGATCTTCAAAACTCACCTCTCATTCCATTTATATTCAACAACTCTGTTCTTTCCCGATTTTTTTGCTTCATAAAGACAAATGTCCGACAAAGCAACCATTTCCTCAACTGTCTGTATTTCAGGGCAGTATGCAACGAATCCTATTGATATTGTTACCCACAGATCCCTGCCGTTCCACTCTATTTTCATTGATTTGACCGCCTCTCTTATTCTTTCACATACTTTTGCGGCGACATGGCTCTTTGTAGAAATTATTATGAGAAACTCTTCTCCGCCGTATCTGCCTATTATATCAACTTCCCTCAAGGTTTTGTTAAAAGCCTCGACAACCTTTTTAAGAACTGCATCACCTGCCAGATGACCGTATGTATCATTAACACTTTTAAAATTGTCAATATCCACCATTGCAACAGAAAGCTTTGCTTCAGGATTTGAAATGCATCTGCTGAATCTGTCATCAAGTATTTTCATAATATATCTTCTGTTGAAAGCCCCGGTGAGCTCATCCGTTATTGAGTCCTTATGAAGTTTTTTATTTGAAAGTGTTTCCGTAAACTGATGAATTACTGTTTCAAGTATTCTCTCCTGGACATTTCTGATGCTCAGATTGTGGGAAAGCCTGAAAGCCGAAACACCATATACGGTCGCCATATCATCAAACATCGGAAGAAGCAGCCACTCCTCCCCTGCATGTTCTTCACTGTCATAGACCGTTTTCAGGAAAGAGTCCCAGTTCCTTGCATCAGTACCGTCGGAAAGAACTATTTTAAGATCTCCGCTTTCCAAAGACTTTCTTGCTATCACGAATGCCTCTATATTGAGATTCTGTATCAGCTCTATAAAAGCGTCCTCGAGGGTTATCGTGTTGTCCTTAAGACCGGTTACGATCCTTGCCGAACTCCTCATATTAGAGTTTTCTATCATTTTGTCCTGAACTTCCTTGTCAAGCACTTTCATACTGTAAAATGATGTCGCAAGAACGACAAAAAGCGAGATAAAGGAAAAGTCATGTTCAGAAAACTTCTTATCGTTACCCACGAGTGAAACATGGATGAGATAGCTGTTTCTGGAAATATCAAAAAAATGATATATCTCCTTATCTTCCTCCATAACCATGCTTCCTTTAAATTCAGGCATTGACGAAATATCAACTGTGCAATCCCCTTTCTGAGAGAGGATCTCCCACCTGCCGGAGTTCTGGTCATAGATAAAGAACCCGCAATAGCTGTAACCGAAGAAATCATCTCCGAGAAAGTTCACAACCTTCTGGTTAAATATCTCAAGTGAGGCAGGCTGAAGCTCTATCGCTGCAAAATAGACAAGCTTTTCAAGAGCACATTTAACCCATTCCTTTGAGTGAAGATATTCGTCCCTGACAGAATTCTCAATGTTTGAAAGCTGATCTTCGAGCTCTTTGATCCTTTTTTTCAAAGATTCTAAGATCTCATCTTTACTTTTTACCATTATGTTTCCAGCACCATGAAAAAAACATACGGGTGAATATATCAGAAAGAGATACCGTTTTCAAATTTAATGCAGTAATCACTCTGATTATTTAAAATTCCTGTAAAATCCTTCAGTTGCCATATCGAGCATCTCTTTATCACCGGATGAATCGCCATACGCAAAAACTCTATCAAAAAGCGCCGTATCATATTTTTCGTCTATCCTTTTTACTTTTTCATCTCCACGACAGTTTTTACCTTTAATATTTCCTGTATACAGACCTTCCGCGATTTCCAGCTCTGTGGCAATGATATCAATTTCCATATCATCCGTAAAAGGGACAACCCATTCTTCGGCCGAAGCTGTCACAACAACTATCTGCACCCCTTCGTTTTTAAGTTTTTTAATTTCGTTCAATGCTGATGTTTTTATGATCTTTTTCAATCTTTTTTCATAGTAGTTAGTGGCTTCCTGCACAAATCTTTCTCTGCTCCACCCTTTTATCAGGTATGCAAAAAACAACTCTTTCAATTTCTTACCTGAATATATTTTCAGAAAGTGGAGAATTATAAACGGAGCTATCTTTAAAGCGATGCCTGCAATTTTCCATGGACCGTAAACAAACATGAAAAAATCAAGAAAAGTATCCTTCTTTGTTATTGTGCCATCAAAATCGAAAAGTGCCAGCGTTCTACCGTTTTTCATGGCTTTATAATATCACTCACGGTTTAAAAATCAATCAGTAAAAAAAATTTTAGCAAACCTTTTCCAAGATGTTATAATAACCATGATCTTTTTTAAACAGGAGGAGAAATGAAAAACATTGTGATATTCGGTGCACCCGGAGCCGGTAAGGGTACACAGTGCAAAATACTGTCTGAAAAACTCGGTCTCATTCACATTTCAACGGGTGATCTCATCAGAAAGGAGATCGCTGAAAAGAGTGCGGTAGGAATTAAAGCGGAGACCCTTATCAGCAAAGGCCTTCTGCTTGACGATACCACCGTCTCTGAAATTTTTATTCATGCATTGAAGAAACACCTCAATTCTCCAGGGTTTCTCTTCGACGGTTATCCAAGAACAGTGAAACAGGCTGAAATACTTGAAGATATTCTGAAGGAACTGGGATTGGAGATCACCATTTTTATCGAACTAACACTCTCCCCCGACGAAGCAGTAAAACGGCTTCTGAAAAGAGCTGAAATAGAAGGAAGGATCGACGACAATCCTGAAACCGTCAGAGCCCGTTTTGAAGAATACAACAGGAAAACAGCACCGGTAAGAGACCACTACATCAGAAAAGGTATCTATAAAAACATTGAGGGAACAGGAAAGATAGAAGATATCAATGGTTTGATAATCGAGATAATTCTGCAGTAAAAGCAAAACCTTAAAAAGTTGACCAAATCCAATGACTATGCTATTGTCTGGCGTTTTTTGATCATACAGTCCACACATTAGGTGATAATAGATGGAAGAAATAAGATTTGATATAATTATTGATCTTTTTAAAAGAAACCTTCAGCTTTTTTTAAAGATTACAGCAGCAACAGCATTCATTTTCCTGTTGTTTCTGGCTTTTTTTGAGCCTAAATACAGTGTCAACGCATCAATTATAATTGAAGAAAAAGACGATTCCATGAACATTTCTCCGGAAGCAATGCTTCTTGGGGGTCAGAGCCAGAAAATTGCCAACGAAATAGAGATCATAAAAAGCAGAAAAGTGCTTGACGCTGTAATAAATGAATTGAATTTACAGTATGTTGTTGAGAAAAAGTATAATTTTCTCTTCAGTTATTACTTAAATCTTCTTTTAGGAAACAAAACCGTTCAGGGATCGCTCAATATTGTTAAAATTCCTCAAAAGATTCAAGGAATGGATTTTGAAATATATACCGAAGAGAACGGATTTATTATTGAAGCAAACGGAACAGAACTGCATTGTTCTTTTGATTCAGAATGCTCTTTCCTTGATGGAATTCTTTTAGTTTCGAAACTTGGAGATATTCATAATAACACCAGATTTGAAGTAAAATACAGATCTTTTATTAAAACGCGTGAAGATTTCTCCGGCAGTCTCGAAATAACTCCGCTTGGAGACAGCAAAAGCAGTAATGTTTTTCAGGCAGGCATTTTGACACCGGATCCTTATAAAACCAAACTGGTTCTTGAGCTTTTAAACTTAAAGTACATTTCTACAAAAGTTAGCTGGAAATCAGGTGATGCTGACGAACAACAGAAATTTGTTCAGAAAATGCTTCTGGACATCAAAAAGGATCTTGATGCAAAAAGCAATGAACTGGCAAAATATCAAAAAGAAAATCAGACTGTGCTTCCCGATCTACAGTTTACCGAAATCATGAAAAGGAATGTCGAGGTTGAAAAAGAGATCGCTATACTTAAACTTCAGGAAGAGATCGTAAATAAATATAACGACTCCATTGATACAGAAAGTTTGTCACCCGTTCCAGCTCCTGTTATAATTGACGATCTGTCTGTTCAAACAACGGTACATGCACACAATCAACTTGTTGCAAAAGAGATCTCTTTGTCTGCCAGATTTACGGACAACCATCCTGAAGTTGATAAAATCAGATCTGACATTAAACAGGCAAAAAACAATCTGAAAATACTTTTAGGCAAAACCAGCGGCAATTACGCAAGAAGCATTGAACTGCTGAAAAAACAATCTGCACTTATTTTCTCTACTATTGAAAACCTGCCTAAAAATCTAATGAACATTGCCGCGTTGCAAAGAGATGTATTGATAACTGAAAAATTATATGCATTTCTTGCTCAAAAATTTTATGAAGCCGGCATAAATATTGAAATGAATATGTCAACCATACGAATACTTGACGAACCTACTGCTGAAACCAGAAAGATCTCGCCGAGATTATCTGTGTCTGCACTGATTATTCTTGTACTGTCCCTTTTTATAAGCTTTTCTTACATAATAATTCTTGAATTTTTCAGGAAGAATGTTGTTTCTGCAAAAGAAATCTGCTCAATATTAAGAATTCCGCATGTGTCCATCAACTCTAAAGATTCAAATCAGATAATAAGATCAGCTCTGGGGATAAGCCGACTTCATGAAAAAACTGTTAAAAAGATCGCAATATATTCTCTGGTTCCTGAGATCGAATCTCTTACCGGAATTGATGAAAAGATAATTAAAGAAAACATTTTGATAAATGTTGTTAAAGAAGCAACTGAAGGGAAGACCATAAATGAAATAAAGACGATTAATGAAAATGAAGTCATATTGTGCTCATCCGGAGGTTTAAACCAGTTTTTTATCAATAAGGCTGCATCAAATTTATTTGACAGTTTCAACGGAAAAACATCTCTGATTTTCTCTGAATTGGGAAATGAAATAGCAGACCCATCATTTTTTAACTTTTTTGATCTTTTCATCATTCTCGCTCACAGTAAAAAAACTCAAGTCCAAAAACTTGTTGAAATAAGAGAAGCGATTGACAGATCAGAGTGTAAAACAATTTCTGCAATAATCATTGATGAGTGACTCAAAAAAAAATATTATTAATTTTCTCATACTATTTGTCCTAATATTTTTTATTTTTTTCCAGAAAATCACAGGATTTTTCTTAAATTCTTTAATCATTACATATTCTGATGAAATAATGACACTTCTTTTTTCCATTTTTGTAGCAATAAAAACCATAAAAACAAGAAGAATAAATAAAAATCATGCTCTTCTTTTTAGCTCGGTCATTTTTCTAATATCCATATCCCTTGTTAATAAAAATGCACCTCTCTACAAAATTATTCTGCAAACATTTATTCACCTGAAACTTTTTTTCTTTTACTATCTGTTTGAAATAATTTTTGAAAAGAAACCTCTTCTCGCAAAAAAAACCCTGAATGTTGTTATTTTTATAACGATCCTCGGGCTTTTTGTGTCATTTAGTCTACAGCAAAATTTTACCACCTTTTTCAATCTCAATACTATTTACAGGTATGGTTTTGTCAGAGCATACGGATTTCAATTAGAAGTTAATCATGTTGCAGTAACACTCTCATTATATTTTCTATACTTTTTTTTCATTATTAACAACAAACCTGATCTGAAAAAGTTTTTTTTATATTCTGTAATTTTTTTATCGTTAACTTTTTTTACAGGGTCAAGATCGGTTCTTGTTGTTATTCCTATTGCGTTTCTTTTTATTTTCAAAAGCAAACGGAACTTCTATATTAAATATTTTCTTATTATTCTTGCTTTTCTAAGCATATCATTGTCGTATTTGCTACTAAAAGACACAGAATTCTATAAGATAACTGCCCGAAATTTCCAAGACACAGTCGATATGGAAAACAGCAGTTATATCAGAGGAATAATGATATATTATGGAATCGAATTGGCCGTTGATAATTTTCCTATAGGTACCGGGGCCGCATCTTTTGGAACAGTTTTGTCCGAAGGAAGTCCCGTTTACTCAAAACTAGGACTCGATAAAATGGACTTTTTTATAGAAATGACTGGGATTTATGACAGCAACATTGCATCCATTCTTGGAGAGTTCGGTTTTTTGGGATTAGCCTTATTCATTTACTTGTTTTTTATGATCTATAAAAATATCGAGAAAAAAATATCGGATACTGACAGTCCTGAATATCACAAAAGATATTATCAATCAATACTTATACTTGTTCTTTTTTATTCTGCTTCAATGGGAATAATAATGAATTCATATAACGGAGCATTATTTGCCTTGTTTATAAATTTACTTCCATCCTGTAACAAACAAGAACACACATGAAAAATATTATGTTTTTAACCGTCAGTTCATTTATAGAAAAATTTGCTAGCTTCATACTTTATTCTCTCCTCGCATATAATTTCGGCAAAGAATCACTCGGATATTTCTCATACTATTTTGTCATTGCTAATATTTTATACTTGCTTCTGGATTTTGGAGGAAACATCTATGAAGTTAAATTTTTCACTAATGAATCATATAAAGACAATGTTTTAAATGTTTTCTTTGTAAAAATTTTTGCATACTCTGTTCTTGCTCCGTTCATTTTCTTTTTTATTAGTGACATCTTTTTTATTATTCTTTTTTGTTCTTTTTTCCTGGAATCTATTTTTACCGTTATAAAGTCAGGCTTCTTCTGCAATAAGCAATTTCTTAAGTTTTCATACTATATCATTATTGAAAAATTGTCTCTTATTTTGCTTGCGGTCATTGGCACATTTGCAATTAGAAGTCTCTTGGTTTTCTATCTTGCGCTGCTTATTTCCAAGATAATTGTTCTTTTCACTATCCTATTATCAAGAACCGATACAAAGATTCTTCCATTAATGGATAAATTGTCTTTAAAAAAAATGCGTTTATTCGTTGCTGACTCATGGAGTTACACCTTTTACAGTTTTTTTGCACTTGTTTACGGAAGAGTTGGAGTAATAATTATGAAACACATGTCCGCTAACTCTTTAGAAGACATTGGTGTGTATTCATCTTATGCAAATATTATTATGGCAACGCTTATAATTCCAGAAATCTTTTTTAAAAATTACTATCCATCAATTACAAAAGATTTCTCAGAAAACAACACTGGATCTATGTTCGAAAAAATATCCTCTGTTCTCAAAATTAGCTTTATATCATCATTTGCAGTCACACTTTTAATTGCTCTTTTTTCTAAAGAAATTTCTGGTGTTCTTTTTGGACCGGACTTTGTTGAATCAAGTTTTTTCTTGTCAATTCTTACCATTAAAATTGCTTTCCGTTTTTCACTTCGCCCATATTTAGCCGTAGTAGCTTCTTCAAATTTCACTAGATTCAGATTTTATATATCATTCTTTATTTTCTTTTTTAGTATTGGAATCAACTTTGCACTAATTCCTTTTTTTAGACTCAACGGTTTAATTGGAGCAGCGTTGCTTGTTGAACTTGTACTATTTCTCTCATATAGAATCTTCTGTCAAAAAAATATTCTTAACAAAAATTTTTTAAAACACGATTTACTTCTCATTTTACTGATTCTTTTAATCGGATTGACATCGTTTTTTGTTTATGATTTTAGTTTTATCAGCAGAATAATTATATTGATACCAATTATCCTGTTAACCCTGTGGATGCTCTTGAAAGAAAAAAACAACTTTATATTCAGGAAAGAATTATGAAAGGTCTCTATTTAAATTGTGACAAAAGCAAAGCTCTTGAATTTGTTAACAAAATTGAATGCCCCTATAGAATTGACAATATTCCATTGGAAATTGGAGCTAACAGTTTTATAATAAGTGACCCTTTTGAATGGAAAGAAACACCAACCTACATAAACAGAGAAAAGCAAATCTTTTGTGCCTGCTATGGATGGTTTATATATAAAAATGAAAAGAATAACCTCGCTAAACTATCTAATGATTTTTCAGAGATTGGAAAAGAAGTTTTGAAAGAAATTTCCGGTGGATTGTTTATAATAGTTTTAAAGAACAAAAATGGCAGCCATATTATTAGTGATCCTTTCGGGATATCCAATCACTATTACAGAAAAGAAAACAATATTTTTGAAATAGCTCCTTCCCCATATTTTTTAGGAGGGGAAAAAACCATTTCCAAAACAGCAAGTTCAATCATAAACAAGCTCGGACATTTGTTTGGTGATATGACACTTTTTGATGATATAAAAAGAATAGATGCTGCAACGATTTTCTCACAAAATGTCTTCGAAACATACTACCGTCCTGAGTTAAAATCATTCAAACCTGAAAAGATTGTCGAGCAAATAAATCAGTTCGTTAATTATTGGGATTACGAAACAAGAGTGCTCGCCTTAAGTGGTGGACTTGACAGTCGCCTTGTGCTGGCGGCTTCAAAGATGAAATTCGGTTATACTTACGGACCAGCAGAATCTTCAGACAGACCTGTGGCAGAAAAATTTAAGAATGAGTTTGAGAAATATTATGGATTTTCCATTATGGAAATGAAATTTTACAAAAACAATATTCCTGTTGTTAATGACATTTTCTCGGGCGTATGCTTCTCGCCGATAGTGTCTCTTCTACCAATTTACAGACATGTGCGAAACTATTTTGGAAGCAATGCTTATGTTACATACGATGCTTTTTTAGGTGGAGTGCTTCAAAGAGGAAGTTTTTTAAATGTCAGTTCAGGATTTTTTGGCCATTTCTTAAAAATATTCCCCAGGTTAACTTGCAAATTCTCTGCTGAGAAGATTCTTAAATCAAGATACCGCTTACTAAACGATTTTGAAAAAGACCTGTTAATAAATGATTTCTGGAGCAAAACAAAAAGCATGAATCTTGATGAATATCACAAAGTTTTATATTATGAATTTGCACATGGAAGAGGCGCCAGGCTGACATCAAATGGCGGAATAGTTATGAATTCCCAGTTCTTTACTGTCGCACCACCATTTACATATATTCCTTTATTTGAAAACATATTCTCAGCCAATGTAGGCGATACACTCTCATTTAAAACAGTTCATCAAATATGGAAAGAGGTCGCACCTAAATATTCTACCATTCCGACTCAACTTCTATTTTCACCTTCATCTTCTCCATTTGTGATAAAATATCAAAAACTCTATAAACAGGTGATTTCTAAATTAATAAAAGACAAGTATGACTATGCTGGTGAGATAAAAAAAATAAATTGGCTTTAATTCAATCATATTTCTTCAAAGCTTCCGCTATCAGTGCAGAAGCATTTCCATTGCCGTAAAGCTTTTTATCGTAATCACATTTTCTTTCAGGTATTCTATTGTAGGCATCAATTATTTTATCGTGATCGCTTCCTACAACTTCATTGAACCCCTCTTCAACAAGTTCGGTCCACTCGGTTTCATCTCTGAGCGTAATACACGGTTTTTTAAAAAAATATGCCTCTTTCTGAACTCCGCCGCTGTCTGTCATTACAACTGCACAGTTTTTGAGGAGCTCAAGCATGTCAAAATAACCGACAGGATCTATGACATCAAATTTCAGGGAAAGCCCGTTCTGCTGAATTATTTTCTTTGTTCTTGGGTGGAGAGGAAGAATTACACGCTGTTTTTCGGCGATCTTATTCAATGCCCTTACAATTGAAGAAAGCCGGATATTGTCATCGGTGTTCTCTGCTCTGTGGATGGTGGCAAGAACAAAATCATTTGCTCTTAGTGCTCTGTCTATCACTATAAGACTTTTCTTTGCGCTCTTCTGTGCATAAAAAAGGGCGGCGTCATACATAACATCACCCGTTTTTACTATCTTGGTGCCGAAACTGAAGAAATTCTCTTCCTTTAGATTTATGACAGCGGTATCTGTCGGGCAGAAAAGAATGTTTGATATTCTGTCAACAATTATTCTGTTTATCTCTTCAGGCATAAGCATATTAAAACTTCTAAGCCCCGCTTCGACATGAGCAACTTTGAAATGAAGTTTTGAAGCACACAGAGCTCCTGCAAGAGTTGAATTTGTGTCACCGTAAACAAGAACAAAATCGGGTCTGACATTTATTAATATTGTATCAAGCTTTTCCATCATCTGACCAGTCATTGCACCATGTGAAAGCCCGTGAATATTAAGATTGAAATCAGGCTTAGGAATATCCATTTCCTCAAAAAACACATCTGACATCGATTTGTCAAAATGCTGACCAGTGTGAACAATTGTCTCTTTTATCCCCTTATGCTTTCTGAATTCCCTTGAAACAGCCGCCGCTTTAACGAATTGAGGTCTTGCACCAATAACAGTAAGTATTTTCAAAGTATCTCCTGAACATTAAAACTTCGTTAGTCTTTTATCATTAAATGGTTATTATTTCAAGAATCTTGCAAAGAATAGTTTCAATACAAAGACCGGTAGTATCCACTGTCTTTTTATTCTTGAGGGTGACTGGATAAGTCTGTAAAACCATTCAAGATTATTGTTGACAAAAAATGCAGGAGCTCTTTTCACTTTTCCTGTGAGTGCATCAAGTGCTCCGCCACAACCTATAAAAAGGGTTCCCGGCATTGCAACGGTCATTTTTCTGAACAAAAGCTCCTGTTTAGGTGAACCAAGTGCCGTCACAACTATCTGAGGACTTGAATTCTTAATTAATCCAACGACCTCCTCATCATTGTCAAAATATCCGTTCCTTCTTCCGGCAATTATTATTCCGGGATATTTTTTATTAAGAACTTCAACGGCTTCTTTATTGACATCCTCTTTTGACCCGAAAATAAAAATACGGTAATTTTTTTTATCTGCAAGTTCAAATATCGTTTTAGGGAGATCGAGTTTTATACACCTGATACCGTGAAGCCATTTCATCCCGAGTACTGCCCCTGCTCCGTCAGGTGTCGGAAGGATCGAATTATCAATGACCTCTTTCATTTGAGGACTTCTGCTGTACATCATTATCTTTTCAGCATTTATGGCAATGCTGTAGCCGCCCTGCCCTTTGTCAATAAGACCGGATATATGTTCCTTTATCTGTTCAACACTTTCAACAGCAAGACATTGAGCCCCGAGTATTTTCAGTGTTTTCATCTTGCCTCCCTTAATAAAAGAATATCTTCAAATCTTCTGATTAAATTAATAACTACCCTTTCCCTTTCAAACTTTGTGGCAGTATCTTTTGCGTTTTCTTTAAACCTCATTTTCTCAATTCTTGATAACAATATGAATTGTCTTATTTTTTCTGCCAGATCTGATGGATCACCTAATTTAAAATAATATCCATTCTCTCCGTCAACAAGATAATCTGATATTCCTCCGATTTCTGATCCGATTACAGGTGTTCCGCAGGCCATTGCTTCCAATCCCACAAGTCCCAGACTTTCGCTTAATGATGGAAAAACAAAAACTTCCATATTATTGAAAAACTCCGGCAGCATTGACTGATCATTTATATTTTTAATATCAATAACTTCAGATAAACCTGCGGTCTTTATCATTTCACTAATTTCATTCTGCATTGCTCCTGTTCCTGCAATAAGGAATTTCCTGCCGTTGAGTTCACCTTTTTTGTTAAGAACTTCAACAGCTTCAACAAAAACATCACACCCTTTTTCTTTAGTCAATCTCGAGACATAACCAGCCAGATAAGGTTTTACCGCTACAGGATTGTCGTCAAATGACCTGAACTTGTCAAAATCGACGCCTCCCGAAGGAGAAATAAATACCTTTTCTTCAGGGATTCGGTACTTTTTCACAACTTCTTTTTTCATGAAACTTGAAGGAACGACAATTATTTTAACATTTTCAAGCGATCTTTTAAGAATTTTTTCAAGCACTTGAAGTCCTTGTGACTGAGGGTTCATGTCTGTTCCGTGAAAATTGATAACGAGTGGCTTGATCATAAAGATGTTCATCATATATATCAGCGGAGAAAGATGAAGAGGATAATGAAGAAAAACGATATCGCACTCTTTAAAAAGAAGATTGAAAACAGCTGAGGAATAAAGTTTGAGATATGCCCATATCTTTTGCCATCTTCCATTTTGTTTTCCTTTTATAACTGCTGTGAAGCTGAACTCAACCCCTTTTTTTGACATTGAATCAACAAGCCCTTTAACAAAGATCCCGTATTTCTTATCATTTTCTGAAGGATACATGTTAGAAACAAGTCCTATCTTCATTTATTGATCCTTATAAAATTTTTATAATGTTTTCAATTACATAGTCCTGATCTTCCTTTGTCAGGAACGGCGACATCGGAATGCTTACGATCTCGTTGCTGACCGCTTCTGATACAGGAAAATCCCCTTTTTTAAGCCCCAGATCAGAATAAGCCTCCTGAAGGTGGAGGGGTCTAGGATAATGAACGGCTGTAGGTATTCCTGCAGAATTAAGTTTTGCTGCAAAACCGTCTCTGTTCTTAACCCTTATCGAATACTGTGCATAAACTGATGTTCTGTCCTTTTTTACTTGAGGGAGAACCATTCCGGGGTGTCCGGCAAGCTTTTTTGAATAGTATTTAGCAACTTCGACCCGTTTCGCGAGCTCTTCTTTAAGATGGTTCATTTTCACATTAAGTATTGCCGCCTGAATTGTGTCAAGACGGCCGTTTATCCCGATGTATTTGTGATAATATCTTTGAGTCTGACCGTGAACTCTGAGACTTTTCAGCTTTTCAGCAAGCTCCGGATCACTTGTGAAAACTGCTCCGCCGTCACCGTAACAGCCAAGGGGTTTAGAAGGAAAAAAACTGGTGCAGCTGAGCTTTGAAAGATTACAGCTTTTTTTCCCTTTGTACTCAGCTCCGAAACTCTGACAGGCATCTTCAATTACATAAATACCGTGCTTTGCGGCTATCGCATTAATTTCATCCATATCGGCAACCTGCCCGTAAAGACATACCGGAACTATCGCTTTTGTCTTTTGAGTTATCTTTTCATTTATCTTTGCAGGATCAAGGTTATATGTCTTTTCATCAATATCAGCAAAAACAGGTTTCGCCCCAAGAAGCGATATGACTTCTGCGGTTGCAATGAAAGTGAACGGAGTTGTAATAACTTCATCTCCTTCTTTAATGCCTATCGCCATTAAAGCTAAAAGAAGAGCATCAGTCCCGCTTGAACAGGAGATTGAATAAGGGGAACCTGTAAATCCAGAAAGTCTGTTCTCAAACTCTCCGACCTGCTGTCCCATTATGAATGCCGATTCCAGACACACTTTTTCAATTGCAGAATCAATCTCTTTCTTATATGCGGCATACTGAGCTTTCAAATCGATAAATTCAATTTTTCTCATACCTTGTCTCCTTTTACAATGCTGATAAAATCCAACAACTTATTCAATCCTTTGTCAAGATTTTCCTCGTTATGGAACTCACATTTCCCTTTTGCTGTAACGGTCTCAATTTTTACGACTCTTGTGGGGCTTCCTTTCAACCCGGTCTGAGTCAGATCACATTTTATACTGCTGTTGTCAAGACGCACAATATCAGATGAATATGCCATTGCCGCCTCTTTGACTGAAGGGATCCTTCTAATGTTGGAACCGTTCCCAGCTGTTATTACTACCGGAAGCTTTGATGACAGTTCAAGGATATTGTCACCTATTTCGCACTTAACTTTGATAGATTCATTTATATCAATTATTTCATATACATACGGCAGAAGCGGCATGTACATGATCTCTGAAATCTCTCCCGGAACCTGTGCTGTGTCACCATCTATCGCCTGTTTCCCGCAAATTATCAGATCTGGATCTTTGAGCTGATGTCCAATCCCCTTTGACAATGTGTATGCCGTAGCCCAGCAGTCAGAACCTGAAAACGCCCTGTCACTTATCAGAACTGCTTCATCAGCCCCGAGCGAAAGAGCCCTTCTTAAAACAAGTTCCGCAGAATCAGGTCCCATCGTAAAAACAGTGATCTTAACATCTTTCAACCTATTCTTTATTGAAACTGCCATATCAAGGGCATATTCGCAATAAGGGTTCAAAATGGATTCGACCCCGGTTCTTATCAAAGTTCCGTTCTCACGGTCTATCTTTATCTTCTCAGTACGGGGAACCTGTTTTATCAGAACTGCAATATTCATCATAATTCCCCGCAAGGGAACATGTTCCCCCTGTTTAGAAGAAAATGGGGGTCAAAAACACTTTTTATCCTTCTCATCTCCTCTATTCCATCTGTGCCGTACATCATTTCGAGGTATCTGTGCTTGAGCTTGCCTATCCCGTGTTCAGCCGAAACACTCCCTTTAAATTCTATCACTCTTTCTGCTATAACCTTATAAATTTCCTTCCCTTTTTCCAGTTCTTCATAATTTGACGGAAGAAAATTTATATGCAGAT
This sequence comes from uncultured Spirochaetales bacterium, assembly GCA_964630905.1. Classification (GTDB taxonomy): domain Bacteria; phylum UBP6; class UBA1177; order UBA1177; family UBA1177; genus JAGOEX01. Next base: position 29,269 of record CAZVWR010000016.1, read on the forward strand.
GATTATCCCCTATATGACCGAAACAGACATATTTAAGGCCGCTTCTATTCAGGACTGAATCATAGAAATCCATCAACTCACCGAACCTTTCATCACTGACCGCAAAATCGGTCCCGAGTTTATGAATGGACGGATCTTTCTTTTTAACACCGGCAATATATTCATTAACGGTTTCAGGAAGCGCGTGTCTGAAATTCCTGATCCTTTCCTTTTCGATGTTCTCCCATGCACACCAGGAAGATGTCCAGTCAACATTTAAAGAGAGCAGTCTGGAAAAGGCGGCATTTATGTTGTTATCTTTAATCTCAATATCAAAAAACAGGGCGGCCTGTGCATTGTCACTTATCTTTGGCATAGAGATGGAATTAGGGTCTGACTCTGCTTTTTTTCTTATCATCTCAAGGCCTGAACTGTTAAAATACTCAAAAAAATCAGGCTTTATATCTTTGTCTTTTTTAAGGTGCACCGTAAAGTCAAGTGCTTCAGTTTCAGTATCAAAAAACTTTACAGTACTTATAGAAGCGTGCTTTTGAGCAAGCCATATCTCTACTTCCGTAATTACACCGAGTATCCCCTCTGAACCTATAAAAAGGTCAATGATGTCCATCCCCTCTTCACTGAAAAGACCTGCGGCATTCTTGCACTTTGGCATTGTAAAGTCAGGAATCTTGAAACTCTTTCCGAAAACATTAAATGACCCTGAATCATCCGCAAAGGTTTCACCTCTGACAATTTTGTGAATTGATCCATCAATAAGCACAACTTCAATAGATCTTACCCATTTTCTTGTCGGACCGTACCTGAATGACAGAGCTCCGCTGGCGTTTGTTGCGACCGTTCCCCCTATTGAAGCGCTCATTTCAGTCGGATCTACGGGATAAATTAACTCAGTGCCGTTTAATTTCTCCTTTATTCCGTTAAGAGTCGCACATGCTGCCGCTTTTACAAAGTGCTCTCCCGATTCAGCATCAAGCTCTATCTCGCCGATTTTATTTATTCTTTCAAGCGATATTACCACTCCGCCCAGAGGAACTGAAGCACCGGTGATACCCGTTCCTTGCGCATAAACTGTGACAGGGATTTTGTTTGACGAGGAATATTTAAGGATTTCGGCTACTTCAATGCTATTTTCAGGAAAGAATACTTTTGAAGCTTCACCCCCCTGCATTCTGCTTTCATCAGCCAGATACCTGTCAGACGGTTGAACATCTCTGAAAAAAATATTCTTCAATACATCCATTTCAAAACCTTTTTTTTAAAAATTCTGAAGCTTTTTCGATCCAAATTCCTGCATCCATGACAAACCCTGTGTGGGCGACTGAGAATATTTCTGCATTTGCGTCAGTATTTACAGCAATTATCTTCATTGAAGTCTTCATCCCTGCAAGATGCTGAACTGCACCGCTTATCCCTATTGCAATATAAACTTCCGGAGATATTGTCTTTCCCGACTGCCCCACCTGCCTGCTGTGCTCCATCCAGCCCGCTTCGACAACTCTTCTTGAACAGGCACACACTCCGCCGATACTTTTTGCAAATTCATCAATTTTTTTAAGCAGTTCTTTTGATCTTACCCCGTTTCCGACTGCAACAATGATCTTTGCATCCTCAATTTTTTCACATCCTGCTGATATGTTTAACACTCTGCTGTTTTCAATAACAGTCTGCCTTTTCTTTGGTATTTCAAAGAACATCTTTTCGACCGGTCTTTCATTATTAAAAAACTCCTTCACTTTGAAAACGCCGGGTCTTACAGTAGCCATCTGCGGCAGTCTTTCGGGCGATATGATATGGGCAAGAATGTTTCCACCCAGAGCCGGTCTTATCTGAACGAGCTTTTCATCTTTATTGAATTCAAAGCCGGTGCAGTCTGCTGTTATTCCGCATCTTACATTTGCCGCAACTTTAGGAGCAAGCACCCTGCCAAGATCTGTCGCACCGAATAGAACTATCACAGGCTCAAGCTTTCTGATAATTTCAGAAGCGACATGCGTCATTGACTCAAGTTCAAATATATCACCGTTTTCAGACCAGTTTGCATCAATTACTTCATCGGCTCCGGAAGTAAAAAGTGCATCGCTTCCTTCTGAGTGACCGTTGAATGAAACCGCAGTCACAGAAAGACCTCTGTTCTCTGCCAACGATCCTGCTGCAGATAACAGTTCGAATGTTACTTTACAATATCTGCCTAAGCTGTCATTTTGACTGAAAACGATGATCTTTTCTGCCATTACACATCGCCCTTTTCAATGTTTTCATTTATCAGATCTATAAAATCGACCCCTTTAAGAAAACCAGTCTTATAATCTATTTCACTTTCACGGTATGAGAAAAAATCGAGTTTTATTCTTTTCCCGAAAACTGAACAGCCCTTTTTCAAAGCGATCATATAGTCCTTATATTGTTTCTTATCAATGAACTTGGCATCCTGCAAAGGTGTCAACGGTTTCGGGGAAAGCGGTGCAACAGAAATTGTCACATCATTAAGCAGATTGCGCTGATCAAGTTCTTTAAGAAGTTCAATGACCGCTTCCGCCTCTTTTTGCAGATCCGTTTCAGGAAAACCGGTAATCAAATAAATTTTTGCCTTCAAATGGTATTTTTTCAATATCTCCATCGCATTGAAAATGTCAGTATCTGTTATGTTCTTCAATATCTTTTTTCTTGTATCGGGATCTGCACTTTCCACTGCGACAGTAACGGTCCTCACACCGCATTTTTTCAGGAGTTCGGCCCGTTTTTCATTTATTTCAGTTATTTTCAGTGACGATAGCGAGACCGTGCAACCGGATACCGCACATATTTCAAGAATTTCGTCAAAACTGCTTACATCGGCAAGCGATGTCCCCATCAGAGCGACTCCTTCTTTCCGTTCAACAGTTTTTCTAACAAAATCCATGAGCTTTTTTCCGTCAGGCTCTCTGAAAATCCTGTAGGCATAACTTGCGGCACAGAACCTGCATCTTGATGTGCATCCCCTGTTCATTTCAACGATAGCCCTGGAACCGAAACAATTTCCAAACCCGTGAAGAACTTTATTTGAAGCGACAAAGAATGAACCTGCCGGTGCAATAATCTGACTTGCGTTCCTTTTCACATCAGTCATTGCATATTCAAGAGTGTTTATACAATCCAGAACATCTTCTCTTGTCTTCATCGAAAGCATCTTCACAATGTCACCCTTCATGCATTCCCCTTCGCCAAGAAATACAGCATCAAAAATAAGAGTGAGCGGTTCGGGGTTTAAAAGTGCCGCGATCCCTCCGCAGATGAAGATCGGGAACATTCCATTCTCCCGCTCTTTCTTCAACAGCGGAATCCTGTTGTTTTTAAGTATATTTGCAAAAGTAATAATATCAGGTCCGTAAGAAAGTGATACAAAAACAAATGGCGTTTTATTGATCTCTCTTTTGTGAAATATTCCAACTTTGCTGTCTGATGTTAAAAGGTCAGGTTCAAATTCATTAAAAGCGTTGAAAAACCAGTGTACAGCGAGGTTTGAAACGGCAATATCCGTTCTATCCGGATAGACTAAAAGAGGTTTCTCTGTCACGGTTTATTTGTTTTTAGAAGACTGTATTCTGTCAAGCTTCTTTTCCGTAACCGATTGTTCGTTCTGTTTGTTGCGGTTAAGATAGCGGAGATATGCCGGAATGGTGGTGTCATCAGGGTTGTACTTGCTCTCTGTGACCACTATCTCATCATCAAAAACTTTAGAGGCTGAAATTTTATCTTTGTCTATTTTGAAAACCTCTTCATCATTGTTTTCGCTGCCTGCGTTCTGTGCAGCAGGGGCGAGAACATCGACCTCGATCTCCTCCATTTCTACAAAATCAGACTTCTGTTCCTGAGCTTCAGCAGGTTTTTCGGTCACTTCAAAGAGTCGGCCCTGATCCGATGCTTCAACTTTTTTCATGTTTTTGGGAGGCTCTATCGTGCTTATTGTATCCTCAGTCGCTTCGGCAACGATAAGTGCATATACCTTATCAGCTTTTTCATCAACAGAAGCACCCCAGATCACATCACCTTCTTCGTGCAGCTGATCTGTCAGGTATTTAGCGGCACTTGCAAATTCCTTCATAGGTGTAGGAGCTCCGCCGAAATGGACAAGCATTTTCTTTGATCCCGATATTGTAAAATCGGCAAGAAGCGGGTTGTTAAGAGCCTCCTTTACAGCGTTGATCGCCGCATTCTCTCCGGTTGCACTGCCGAAACCGAACATTGCAAGTCCCATATTTGTCATGGTCTGTCTTACATCGGCGAAGTCAACATTGATGAAAGATTTGTTGGTTATAAGCTCTGAAAGATTTCTGACGGCATAAATAAGAACTTCATTGGGTTTTTTAAACATATCAATCGCCATATCGCTGTCTTCGGCTATATCAAGCAGACGCTGATTCGGGATCACAACAAGTGTATCGACATTGTTTTTCAATGCCTCCATTCCTTCCATTGCATATCTCTGCTTTCTCCTCGCTTCAAAATCAAAAGGCTTCGTCACTATTCCAACGGTGAGTATCCCTGAGTTCCTTGCAACTTCAGCAACAACCGCCGCGGCACCTGTACCAGTTCCGCCACCCATGCCTGCAGTTATGAAGAGCATGTCGAGACCGTCAATTACAGTTGCGATGTCGATCTTGCTCTCTTCCGCCGCCTTTTTTCCTATCTCAGGCACACCTCCTGCACCCTGACCCTTTGTAAGATTAGGCCCAAGCTGAAGTTTTTCAGCAGCCTGATTTCCTTCAAGAGCCTGCACATCGGTATTAGCCGCAATTATCAGGACATTGTTGAAAACGGAGTAATTCCTTCCGTCAGCTCCGCTGTTTATCCTGTCCCTCTCCTCACACATCATCTCGACGGCATTGCAACCTCCGCCGCCGACACCCATTACCCCGATCTTGACAACCATGCTGTTCAGTATCCCCGACATGTAAGCCTCCTTTATTCAAAAAATCTTCTAAAAAAATCACCGAGTTTGCTGAAAAATCCGCCGTTCCTGTCACGGAACTTCATTTTGCCTCTTTCGGCAAAGTAGTTGATGATACCAACCGCCGTGGAAAAGGCAGGGGAGCTCAGAACATCCTTGAAACCGCTGCTTGCCTCATTTATTTTAGGTCTTCCGATACGGACGGGTTGTTCAAAAACATCTTTTGCCAGAAACTGAATATCCTTCAGCTCCGCTGTCCCGCCTGTAAGAACAATGTTTGTCTGGATAAGACTTTCCTTCATCTCTTCATTAAGTCTCTTCCTTGCCGCCATCAATATTTCTTCAACTCTCGGAGCAAGAACACTTGCAAGAAAATGAACTTTTTTCACTTTCTTTTCTTCTGTTCCGATAGTGCTCACCTCAATTTCTTCATCGCTTGAAACATAATCAGGTCTGGCACTTCCGTATCTGCATTTTATCCTTTCAGCCTCCACGGGAGGTATTCTCATAGCATAACTGATATCTGTTGTTACATACCTTCCGCCCATAGGGATAACCGTTGTATAAACAGGATCACCTTTATGATAAACCGTTATGTCTGTAGTGCCGTCACCGATGTCTATTAGTGCGACACCGAGCTGTTTTTCATCTTCCTCAAGAACAGCCCAGCTCCCGGCAATACCGTTGACAAGAACATCTTCAACATGAAGACCTGCATCTTCAACCGACTTTGCAAGGTTTCTGAGCATTGCCGTGGATGAAGTAAGAATGTGAACTTTGACTTCAAGCCTTCTTCCAGCCATTCCTTTAGGATTTCTGATACCTGCCTGATCATCAACAACAAATTCACCTATCTCGACATTTATGATCTGTCTGTCACTCGGAAGACTTACATTTCTTGCCTGCTCGATGACCCTGTCTATGTCTGTCTGGGCAACTTCTCTGCCTCTGACCGTAACGACACCATGACTGTTCATGGATGAGACATGTTCTCCGGAAAGCCCTATATAAACCGATTTGATGTGGATATCAGCGATCTTTTCAGCTTCAGTAACTGATTCATGGATAGCCCTCGTAGTAGCTTCCATGTTTACAACGCTCCCGGCAATTATGCCGTTTTCGTTCTTTGCTACACCTTTGCCGATAAACTGAACTTTTTTATCGTTCTCGACTTTGGCTACAAGCGTTGTAACCTTTTTTGTGCCCACATCAAGGGCAACGATCACACTGTCATTCTTAGGCATTACTCCCCCTATTTACATTCTTGAATACTTTTCCTACTATTACCCTTATTTTTTTATCCTTTTCAGTTTTCTCAAATATGTATTCTCCTGCCCATTTGTTCTCTGAAGAAAGTCGCCCTGATATATTAGAGAACATTTCCTGCATTGCAGATATTTCGTCATTTGAGAAATCATTGCCGAAAGAGAGATATGTCGTCATTGAATCAGAAGCTTCACAATCGGCAGAAAACCCTGATGGAATGTCAAACTTGATACTTTTGATCCTGCACATCGATCCATGATCGTTCCACGCTTTTGAGATCATTACAGCTGTGACAATTTTCTCGCCCCTGAGTTTTTCGCCCAGAGAATCATTGTCTATATGGAAAAAAGGGAGTGAGGCAGTAGCTTCACCGGGAAATGTCCTTTTGAAAACAATCCCTTCAGAATCGGCAAACCACAGGGTGGAAACATCTTTTTTATCATTCGGGGAATCTGATGACCGTCTGCTGTTGACAACTATTGCCGGAACAAACTCCTCTATCACTATCTTTACTGAATCAGGGAATATTTTCTTCACGAAGGCATTTTTAACCCATCCGCTCGAAAGGAGATATGCCTCCATCTTACTTTCATCAAGATCGAACCAGCTCATTTCATTCTCAAGGCCGGAAATAAGAATAACCTCCTTTGTTGAAAGCATGCTGTTGCCGCTTATTTCAGCTTTCTCACTGGAAACCCTTACCATATCACTCTCCTTCCATTCACGCAATGCCTGAGCAGAAAGGGTAAAAAACGCAACAAATATAAATGTAAGAAAATAGAGAACTGTTGAATAAAACAGTGTAGAAACTATTTTCTTAAATCTTTCCATCAGCCAAGTGCCTCATTTATTAACAGTTCCAACAGGCTTAAATAGCTCAAACCCCTTTTCTTTGCTATCATCGGAACAAGCGAATGTGATGTCATTCCGGGGAGAGTGTTAATCTCAAGCATTACATAATCATCGCCGTTCACAATGAAATCGCTTCTTGAAACCCCTTTGCAACCAAGTGCCGTATGAAGGAGCTGTGCCGCCCTCCATATATCCCTGCTAACTTTTTCATTATAATCAGGATCTACTATATATTTTGTCTGATCGCTCAGATACTTGCTTTCAAAATCGTAGAATTCATTCGCAGGAATGATCTCGACATCGCCAAGGACCTCATTCATAAGAACCGCGACATTTATCTCTCTCCCCTTGAAAAATCTTTCACACAGATATTTTTTACCAATGATCAGCTCATCAACTGTTTTTTCCCATGCTGTAATATCTTTAATTATGAAAACTCCTCTGCTTGAACCATTTACAGGGTCTTTTATCACCAAAGGCAGATCTATTGGATGTCTCATTTCTTTCTCAGCTGTAAAAACCGTCCCTTCTGCAACCTTGATGCCGAGTTCTTTCATAACTGCACGGCATATTATTTTGTCCATTCCTGCAGCACTTGCACTGACGCCTGAATTTGTATAAGGTATCTTCATCATCTCTAGAAGACCCTGAACAGTTCCGTCCTCACCGTATTTTCCATGAAGCCCGTTAACAACAACTTCAGGAGAAAACTCCCTGATCTTAAGATCAAGATCAAATCCTGCATCAATAAAAACAGTATTGACATACCCGCCCTCTATCAAGGCCTTGTGTATCATTCCGCCGGTTTCCAGACTGACACTCCTCTCATCGCTCATGCCGCCTGCTATCACTGCGATCTTTGTGTTCTTGTTCAGCTTATTCATACCAGAACTTCACCTCCGGACATAGTGTTATTCCAAACATCTCTTTGACTTTTCCTATAGCTGTATCTTTCAACACACAGAAATCATCGAAAACAGCATTCCCTTTATTAACAACAATATTCGCATGGTCTTCACTGAGTCCTGCATCATTGATATAAAAACCTTTCATTCCGGCTTTCTCAAGAAGTATTCCAGCTTTTTCACCTTCAGGGTTTTTAAACAATGACCCGGCACTGTGACCTTTTATCTTAATTCTCCTTGAAAGATGGTACATTACCCTTTTTCTTACATTTTCAACAGAATCCTTTATAAGTACCAGATCTACACCAAGTACAACAAAATTCCCTTCGGGCGGATTGTCAAGAGAGCGGTAACTGAACTGAGGAACAAGAACAGACACAGCACCGTTCTTCACATAGTAGAGAGATCCTGCTACATCATCCCATGAATAATCAGCCGGCGTCGCATTACCCATCACAGCTCCGCCGAGAGTACCGGGAATTCCTGCCATGAATTCAACTCCGCTTAGACCGTTCTTCATGGAATAATTTATAAGACTGCTTATGGGAACACCGGCCGGCATGAAAGTTTTTACCGCATGTTCACTGACATCTTCCGTATCACTTGTCCCGATCATTCCGCCCATGTAAAGTACAGGTTTTAAAACATGTCCCGCGATTATATTGCTTCCTCCTGACAGAACATGGAAATCTTTGAATTCATGAGTAAATCTGACAATATCGTCAATTGATTCAGGAAAATAAAGATCACACCCGGCATCTTTTACCTTTATTGAAAGTAAATTTCCAAACAGTGCATTCTTTTTAAGTTTCATTTCACTCCGACAAGTTCAAAAACTCTGTTCAAATCACCTGCTCCCGCAGCAATTACTGCAGAAACATGAAGTTTTTCAATATTATTTTGAATGAAAACACCTGCTTCATCAACAGAATTAAAATAATACACTTCACTTCCGTTCTTTTTCAGTTCTTTGTAAAAACTCTGCGAATCCGCACCTTTCATTGATTCTCCCGCCTTATAGACCGGAAGCACTATCAAAGGTTCAACATACTTAAGAACTTCAAGGAATTTATCATAAAAAACTGTAAACCTTGAGATCCTGTGAGGCTGGAAAATAAGACAGAAATTTCCATATTTAAGTTCAGCCTGCTCCACCAGTGCCCTGATCTCAGAAGGGTGATGTGCATAATCGTCTATCAAGTCAACACCCTTGTAATTTCCTACGACCTGAAATCTCCTGTCTACAACCGGGATCTCATTCCAAAGTTTTTCAAAATCTATCTTAGGCAGTGTCACATTTATTTTTTTAAGAAAACTCAGTGCGGCAAGAAGAGCGGCAGATCTGTTCTGAAGAATATGCGCCGGCTCCCTTAAAGATCCGGCATAAATTTCAATATTATCAGAAAGAAGCCACAATTTTTCATTTTTACAATAGAAATCAAGGCTCGCAATATTCTCAAAAGACTCACACTCTTTCAACTCTTTAACGGTCGGAAAAGATGACGGGGAGAACATCGAAAAAAGAGAATCGCTTAGATCGTAGCCTCTTCCTATTATTAAAGTTTCTGGTTCCCACGAAAGAAGATACCTTTCAAAACTGTTAAGCATTTCTTCAGGGTTTGAATAAAAATCTGCATGTTCAAATTCCAGATTATTTATCAAAAGCGTCCCCGGTCTTGTTTCAAACATCGATCCGTCGCTTTCATCCAGTTCGATTATATATGGCGAACCTTCTGAGATGTTTGAAATTCCGCCACTCTTTCCTCCGGCATAAACAGACGGGTTCAATCCGGCTTTCTTCAAAATGTGATATATCATCCATGTAGTAGATGTCTTGCCGTGGCTTCCTGCGACCCCTATAACATCTTTTCCTTCCATCATTTTTGAAAGAAAGGTTCCTCTTGAGATGACCTCTATCCCCTTTTTTAAAGCACATCTTATCTCTTCTGAATCCATCGGAACGGCACTTGATCTTACAACAAGATCAACTCCTTTAATGTGGTCTGAAGAGTGACCTGAATAACATCTGATCCCTCTGGATTCCACCATTTTAAAATAAGGGCTGATCTTTTCATCGCAACCGCTCACTTCATACCCCATTCTAAGTGCCATCAGCGCGAGACCGCTAACACCGCTTCCACCTATTCCCATAAAATGGACATGCATCCTTCTACACCTTCCCCGAAAGGTTCTTTTCAATATCTTCAGCAACTTTCATTGTCGCTTTTTCATAATCAAGTTTATCAATATTCTGCTTTATTTTTGCATTTCCGACAAGGAATGCGTTCAATGCAGAATAGAGTTTCTTGACCCTCATAGGCATGCTCCCACCGTCCTCAACGACATATCCGATCTCTTTTCTGGCGATCATTTTTGCATTGTGTTTCTGATAAATGTCATAATGTTCAGAAATGGGGAGGAAGATTCCGGGCTTGTGCATAGCGAGAAGCTCCGAGACAACATCGGCTGTGGGTCTTGAAATGACAACATCGGCTGTTTTATAATATTTACCTCTGTTCTCATACTGCATGTAACAGAGGGCTTCAACCTGAACTTCATCATAGAAACGCTGTATTGATGCAACATCCTTTTCACCCGTTTCCTGAAGTATGAAGAACTCTTTTCTCATTTCAGGATATTTTCTGAACATCGTCCGTACAAGTTCATTTATCGAGTAAGAATCCTTTCTGCATGTAAAAATTACAAGAAGTTTTTTGTTTGTCGGAATATTCCTCTTCTCAGCCGTCATAACATCTTTTTCAACAGGTATTCCGGTGACAAGCGATTTTGACTTCGGTGCACTGTTAAGCATTTCGGCAAAAGGGAGATACACCCTGTGGGCAGAAGAAACAAATTGCATATTACAGTCTGACAGGACTGCATTCGGTTCCAGCATGAATATTTTCAGGTTCATTTTAACAGCAGCATCCATAATCGGTACAGCTGTAATGCCGCCTACGGTAAGAATAGCCTGGATATGCTTTGTAGAAAGGGTCTTCATCGAGTTTTTAAGACTTGATTTCCTTTTCAGCGACCTGAGAAGATTTCCGATGAAACCTTTATTTTCAGGAAAATGGTCAACTGTAACCGTTTCATAACCTTTTTCAGTAACCGTTTTTATGAAAGGAGAATCATCCGGAAATGCAAAGACCGACATAATCCCCCACTTTCTTAGAATTTCGGAAACAGCGAGAGCCGGTTTAAGTCTTTCCTTCTTGTTCACTCCGGCAACCAGAATGATAAACCTTGTCCCCATCTTTTCCATGCTTCACCTCCTAACTGCTGTAACGGTTATCGGCTGTTACCGCGTTTAAAACAAACCCCACCATCATCGAATACGCAAGCAGAGCACTTCCTCCGTAACTTATGAACGGAAGAGGCACACCCTTGTTCGGCAGACAGGATGTAACAACACCAAGATTGATGAGGGTTTGGAGAGCAAGCATTACCACGAATCCGGAGATAAGATAGAATCCGAATCTGTTGTGAACTGTAAGTGCAAAATAGCTGCCGGTTATAAACATCAATAAAAATAATATTATGAGTATCGTTACCCCAATAAATCCGAACTCTTCGCCTATGATGGCAAATATGAAATCGGTGTGAGCTTCAGGAAGGTAGCGGAGCTTTTTCTGGGAATTTCCGAAACCGACTCCCGCAACACCGCCTCTGCCCAGAGAAACTTCACCCTGAACCTGCTGATATCCGATGTTTTTACGATACTGCCATGGATCGAAAGAAGCTTTGATCCTGTCAAGCCTGTAAGGTTTCATGAATACAAGGAATGTGGCTCCGGCAAGAGCAAGAACGATAAGGACTGCAAAATATTTAACCCTCATTCCTGCCATAAGGAGGATGAAAATTGCAACGCTGAATATTATCGCTCCTGTCCCGAGATCTTCAAATGCAATGAGAGACACCACTACGAGCACAACAGTAAAGGGATATACCAGTTCCTTGAGTATTCCGATCCTGTCTCTTTTATTGCAAATAACCTCTGAAAGATAAAGAACAACAGTTATCTTAGCAAATTCAGCAGGCTGTATCATCATAAAATGGAGATCTATCCATCTTTTAGAACCGTTTATCTCAGTTCCGATTATATATGTTGAAATAAGAATAAGTATTGTAAAAATAAGGAGATACTTTATCCATGACCTTATAGCTTCGAGATTAACAAGATAGCTTGCAGTGAAACCGGCAGATGCTATCACAAGATTCATAGCAAGTCCTTTGAGAAGAGGCAGCAGTGCATTCTGGATCGAAGGGACATTGAAAAGACGGATATTGAACACCATTACCATGCCGAAAACAACAAGAAGAAAAAAAATGGAAAAATAAAGTTTAAGCGCCCTTGTCACTGATCAAGACCTCTTTTCAATTCAGAAACTCTGTTCCTGAAATCATTACCCCTTTCCTTGTAATTCTTATACCAGTCATAGCTTGAACATGCTGGAGAAAGAAGTACAATGCCGTCATTTTTTGCAAGCACAAAGCTTTTTTCAACAGCTTCTTTCATCGAGTCCGCCTGTTCAAGACCTTTAAATCCCTGGAAATAGCTCTTTATTTTATCTTTTGCTTCACCTATCAGAACAACGCCCTTACACTTCTTTTCAGCAAGTATCCTCAATGGTTCATAACTGCCGCCCTTATCAACACCGCCAAGAATGAGAACCACTTTACCGTCTTCAAAACCTGCCAGCGACATTTCTACGGCACCGACGTTTGTTCCTTTAGAATCATCAATGAAAACAACACCCTTGAATTCATCAACGAATTCAGTCCGGTGGGCAAGCGGCTTGAAGCTCTTAAGGCATCTTCTCAACACATTCACATCGTCTATATAAGGTGAAACTCCGAGTACTGAAGCCATTATATTCTCAACATTATGAAGACCTTGCAGATGAAGATCATCAATTTTCAGTTCGCTGTTGCCAAAATAAATACTTCCGTTCCTGTATGAAATGTCATCCGTCCCTTTTACCGAAAAGTATCTTTTGACGGCATTTACAGGTCTGCAAGCCGCAACAAGTGCTTCATCTCCTCCGTTGAGGATAACAAGACCGTCCGGCTTTGTAAGTTTTGCAAGTTCGACTTTTGTAAGAAGATAATGTTCGTAACTGGTGTATCTGTCGAGGTGATCCGGAGTCACATTCAGTATCATAGAAACATCAGGCCGGATGCTTTTGAGCGTTTCAAGCTGAAATGAACTTATCTCTATCACCAGAAAATCAAAATTCTTGTTTACTCCCTCTATCACAGGTTCTCCGATGTTACCGCAAAGGAAAGCCTTGTACCCAGCCTCCTTCAGCATATCGCAAACAACTGAAACTGTTGTTGATTTACCATTGGTACCGGTAACAGCGATTACTTTCTCATTGCTCAGATACCTTCCTGCAAGCTCCATTTCGCCGACAACTTCCGTACCCTTGGCTCTGAGTTCCATAACTACAGGATGATCTGACGGAACTCCCGGACTTATTATCGCAGTGTCGTAAAATTCATCCCTGCTGTAAACCGGGTATGTTTCAGAAAATTTATCCAGCACACCTCTGTTGTCATCATAAATTGAAACTTCATTTCCGAACTTTTTTAGAAACTTAGCAGATGATGTGCCCGAAACCCCCAGTCCGATAACTAACGCTTTCAATCAACCCCTCCGATTTTTTCAAACAGATCGAAAATCTTCTCCATTCTGTTCCCTCTGGAGCCCTTCAACAGAAAAATTCCCTCTTTGGGAATATATTGTACAACATCTTCAATATCCCCCAGAAAGAGCACCTTTTTTTCATTCAAAAAACCGGGTCTTATTTTTTCGAACTCGCAACCTATCAAAAAAACCCTTTTTAATAGGTTAAGATTTTTTAAATAATTTACAAGTTCTTCGTGCATTTTTTTTGAAAATTCCCCAAGTTCGAACATACTGCCCAGAATCAGGTATGTTTCAGAACTGCTTTTTCTGCTGTATTTTTCGTAGAAATTTTCAATGGAACTTTTCATTGATCCGGGGTTTGCGTTATAACAGTCCACAACAAATGTCCTGTTTCCCACCTTCCTTATTTCACCCCTCATCGAAGGGAATCTGGCATTTTTCACAACCTTCCCGAGGTCAGGAATAACCCCTTCCGATGCCTTAACCATTACCGATGCAGTATAAAGATTTTCGATCATATACTTTTCCAGATAATCAAACTCAGGAGCTATATTTTCAGAATCAGCTGATGAATATTCAACTATTTTTCTCTCTGATCTGTTACTTCCAACCCATTTTCTGATAAAATCATTCCCGGTGTCTGCAACAATAACCCCTTTTGAATATTGAAATATCTCAAGTTTTGCAAGAGCCAGCTCATCCTGAGATTTGAAATTCCCGATATGAGCCGTTCCGATGTTTGTAATTACCGAAAGATCGGGGTCGGCAATTTCAGTAAGACGGGCTATCTCTCCAGCATGGTTCATCCCCATTTCAAGGACAAGAGAGTCAACATTAATCGGAGTGTTCAGTATTACAAGCGGCATCCCTATGTGATTATTGAGATTTCCGCTTGTCGCATGGACATTTTTTGACAAAAGCTGCAATATCGACACAACGAGCTGTCTTGTTGAGGTTTTTCCGCTTGACCCTGTTATTGCAAAAACTTTTCCTTTAAAAAGCTTTCTTCTTTCCTTTGCCAGTACACTTAAAAACTCAAGAACATCAGGCACTTTTATATAAAGATCGTTATCCGGCAGATCCTTTTCACCTGCACAAAGAACCCCTTTTTCAAGAAGTGCAGGAATGAAATCGTGTCCGTCGACATTTTCACCTTTAAAAGCAAAAAAAAAGGAGTTGTTACTGCAACTCCTTGAGTCTATTGAAACATTTGAAATAATCCCGGGTTGAAGCTCTTTTTCGACTCCAATCTGTTTTAATCCTTTTTCAATCAGTGCTGTTGTGAACATCGTGCAACTCCTTTAGATATTTTTCGATCTCCTCTCTATCTGAAAAAAATCTCTTACCTTCATGAGTGATCTGATAATTCTCCGCCCCTTTGCCTGCAACTATCAAAACATCTTCCTCTGTTTTTATAAAAACCGCTTTTCTGATAGCAGCAGACCTGTCGCTGATAACTTCGATCACACTGTTAAAGGAGTTGCAACCTGCCAGAATGTCTCTGATTATATTTTCCGGATCTTCACTTCTTGGATTATCGTCAGTTAATATGACAATGTCACTGTATCTTGAAGCGACTTCACCCATTAATGGCCTTTTCCCTCTGTCCCTGTCGCCGCCTGCTCCGAAAACAGTTATGATCTTTCTGAATATTTTGAGTTCCCTGACGGTTTTAAGAATATTTTCAAGTGCATCAGGCGAATGTGCATAATCCACAAATATTGATTCACCTCCGATCTGTTCAAGACGGCCGGGGACAGAAACCCTTTTTTCTATGAATTCAAAAGCCTGTTCATGACCTGCCAGAACCGAACATACTCCGAAAGCACAGAGTGCGTTATAGATATTGTGTTTTCCAAGAAGAGGGATCTTGACAGTTTTTTCAACCCCTTTGAACAAAATATTGACGGTACTTCCGCTGCTGTCGAGCTTTTTAATTGACACACCAAGCTCTGCATCAGGACAGGACATTGATATTCTTATGCATTTAACAGAATCGTTTATCTCTTCATAAAGTCTTTTTCCATAATTATCATCATAGTTTATTACAGCTGTCGCCCCTTTTTTCAGGTGTTTTGTGAAAAGCTTTTTCTTTGCCTGAAAATAATTTTCAATATCACCGTGAAAATCGAGATGATCCCTTGTCAGATTTGTAAATACCGCAACATCAAAAAGCGTTTTCTCTATCCTTTCCTCTTCTATTGCGTGACTGCTTACTTCAGAAATAACGACCTGTGTTGAAACTTTCTCCATTTCATTAAGAAGTGAATACCATTTCCAGTTAAGAGGTGTGGTATTAGGTGCTTCGACAGTCTGACCGCCGTATCTGTAACCGAGAGTTCCTATTACTCCGCATCTGAAAATGCCTTCCAGCATATTCTCTATCATGAATGTTATCGATGTTTTGCCGTTAGTTCCGGTAACAGCAACCATTTTCATCCTTCTGTCCGGGTAGTTGTAAAACAGAGGCGAGATGAGCTTAAGCACTTTTTTTACAGAATTAACTCTCACATATCTTTCTATTTTCAGATCTTTTTCACCTACGACAAGACCTGCATTCTTTTTTATGACCTGTTCAGCAAAATCGTGTCCGTCAGCTTTTGAACCTTTTATGCAGAAAAAGAGTGTGTTCTGGTCCACTTCTCTTGAATCAGCAGTTATCCTGCTAAGCTCCCTTTCATCTGCAAAAGACACATCAGATTCAACAAAGCTTGAAATAATTTTAATGAGATCAGTCGTTTTCATTTGTCCTGGGCTCCTCGGTTTCAAGCATAATTACAGTACCGAACGGAACGAATTCACCGGGTGCCGGATACTGGTTGACGATCTTTCTGGAAGGATCGCCTGAAAAAAGAACATCAAGTCCGGCCTTATTTGCGGTCTGCAAAGCTTTTGTTGAGTCACTCTTCATAAAATTCGGGATCTTTATGAAATCCATCGCCCCGGCTTCTCCTTCATCCTTTTCAGAAGAAGCTTCAACTGCAATACCTGTGATATCTTTTCCAGGCATGTCAGGAATGATGCTCCGGTCTTTCGCTTTTTTATCAACATATATGCCGTAAAGAGGAAGCGATCTTGCGGCAACATTCTTAAATACCGGCGCCGCTACAGTTCCTCCGAACTCGCGACCTTCAGGCTGTTCAATTACAACCATTATTACAAAAGCCGGATCATTGCTCGGGACGGCTCCTATAAAAGAACACACAACATTGTCCCATGAGTATTTTTTCGCAGTAAAATCATATATCTGAGATGTTCCGGTTTTGCCTCCCGCCTTTATTCCCTCAAGCATTGCACTCTTTGCTGTACCCTCTTCAACAACACCCTCAAGCATACTCACCATTCTTTTATCGGAGCTGAACTTGAAATTTATCCTTTTAGGCTCAGGAACTGTCTGAAAAAGGATCTTTTCATTAACCGGATTCACTATTTTGTCCACTATCACAGGCTGCCAGAGAACACCTCCATTATAAATTGATGCATATGCCCTTGCCATCTGTACCATATTTACAGAAATGCCCTGACCGAATGAAATGTTGCCTTTATCTATCGGATACCACTTTTCGGCAGGTCTTATCGGCTTAAACGATTCACCGGGGAGATTGATCTTCGTCTTTGTTCCGAAACCGAATGCAGTGAAATAATCATACAGCTGTTCCCTTGAAAGACGGTCTGCAAGCTTTATGGTTCCGATATTGCTTGAGTTTATTACGATGTCTCTAATGGTCATCCATTCATGGGGATGGGAATCTCTGACCCATCTTCTCCCGAATGAGAACCTTCCGTTTTCGCCGAATATCATCTCACCGGGTTTTGCAAGATTTTCATTAAGCACCGCGAGTATTGAAAACACTTTGAATGTCGATCCCGGCTCAAAGAGATTGGCGATTGTATAATTTCTCCGCTCTTTCGGTGAATATTTAAAGTATTTATCAGGCTCATAAGTAGGATAATTTGCCATTGCGAGGATCTTTCCTGTGGACGGCTCCATCACAACAACTCCGCCCCAGTTCGCTTTTGTCTTACCCATCATTTTTGCCAGTTCTTCTTCTGCTATAAACTGAATTCTGGAATCAATTGTAAGATGAATGTCGGCACTTTTCGATTCATCAAGCTCTTTATCTATCTCAAGAGTGCTCTCTCCGGTACTGGGTATGGTGAGTCTTCTAAGCTTTTTTTCCTGCCCTGCGAGGAATTTGTCATAGCTCATTTCTATCCCTTCAAGCCCGACATCATCATTTTTCTGGACAAAACCGAGGACATTGGCAAGCATTTTTCCCTGTGGATATGTTCTCTGATAACCTTCAAGATAAATAATAAAACCAAAATCTCTCAGCATATTAAGATATTTATCCTGAAGTTCCTTGTCGAACTCCTTTGAAGCTTTCATTTCCTTTAATTTTTTTCTCACACTGTTCTTCTGCTCTTTCAGACCTTTAACACTATCGTATTCTGCATTCTTCAAAAGATAATAAAAATGTCCGTTCCTGTTAAGTATTTCGTGAACTTTTTTGATATCAAGTTTTAATGATTTTGAAATGATCACCGCCATTTCATCTTTTTCGATTATGTTCTTTGAATCAACGGCGATGTCTATCTTCGGTTCGCTTACAGCAAGCGGTTCTCCGTTCCTGTCATAAATAGTGCCCCTTTTCCCCTTAATGATCTTAACCACTTCATCATTGGTGGAATATTCCTGAAGTTTTTCATGCCTGATTATCTGTATTATGTAGGCTCTGTAGATTAAAAGGATAAATGCCAGAGATATAAATACTGCAAAGAACAGATATAATTTACTCTCTCTTGGCATAAAGCACTCCGCTATTGGATATGCATGACTTTATCAAGTGTCACGACGCTCAGTTGAAGTTCATCGGCTTTTTTCATCAGTTCGGCAGAGGAGCTCATTTTAAGATATGCCCCGTTTATCTCGTTTTTCTTCAGGATCAGTTCTCTTTTTATTTCGATGCGCTTGACAATATCGACATTCTGACTGTTTCTGAACGCTTTGAGATAGCTGTTGAAAAGCATCAGTGAACCCGCGACACAAACCATAAGAATGAAGACTACCACATCTTTTGAAAAAAGCATCATTTTTGTCCTCGCCTTTCTTACGCTGAAAATCGCCTTTTTTGATCTTTCAGCCTTTTCCCCTTCAACATGTACAAACCCTGTCATGACACACCTCATCTTAATTATTGATCAAACCTTTTGAAATAAGTCTCAGTTTAGCACTTCTTGCCCTCGGATTCTCCCTTATCTCATCTTCACTTGCAGATAAAGGTCCGCAAATTGTTACAGGGGAGAAGGAATATGGAACTTTGTCATTATCATTAATATAATAAGGAACATTGTTCTTTCTATCCTTGAAGAAGTTCTTTACAACCCGGTCCTCTGTGGAATGGAAGGTAATAATTCCCATTATCCCTTCTGATGAAAGTCTGGGAAACCCTTTTCTGAGCATTTTTTCAAGCTGACCGATTTCATCGTTCACAGCCATTCTTAAAGCCATGAAGACCTGTGTGGAAGGGTCGATGCCCTGTTTTCCGTATCTTTTGACACCTCTTACTGCATTTGCAAACTCGGATGTTGATGTCATCCCCTCTTCGGCACATTTTTTAAGAACTCTGGCAACTTTGCCGGCTTCTCTTTCCTGTGCATAGACACTTAAAATGTTCTTTATTTCCGATTCATCAGTTCTTTTGATGTATTCAAGGGCGGTCATTCCGCTCTCAGAGTCCATTCTCATGTCAAAAGGGCCGTCTTTCTGTATTGAGAACCCCCTTTTAGCAGTATCGAACTGGTGGCTGCTGACACCGAGGTCGGCTAATATCAGATCGACTTCATCAATTTTCATAAGGAAAAGTATTTTATCCAGCTCACCTGAATCCGCCTTTGCGACAGTCACATTATCCATCCCTGCAAATTTCTCCTTCAGATGACTTACTGCATCAGGATCTCTGTCAAGAAGAACCGCTTTCATTGAAGGATATTTATTTATAATCGCCATCGCGTGTCCGCCGCCGCCTGCAGTAAGATCAAGGTATGAACGGGGATTTTCAACATTAAATGATTCAATGACCTCATTCAGAAGTACCGGCCTGTGGACAAAGCTCATTTTTACCCTTTTTCCCTTATTTTCTTCCTTGCATCATTCATGAAGTTATACATCATATCAAAATCGTTATCGTCCATTACAAGTGAAGCGTCAAAGACCTCTTTTGCCCATATCTGTGCTGTTTCTATGCTTCCTGCCAGAACGACATCTTTTTTGATATCTGCATAATCAAGGAGGTTCTTTGAGAGCCTGAGCCTGTTCTGATTATCGAGCTCCACCGTCTCAGCAGTTGCAACATACCACTTGAGCATTTTGTTCCTCGCCGGTCCGATCGGAGACTCATCGATTATTTTCATCTGCTCCGTCCAGCTCTCAACCGAAAAGATCTCAAGATACTTCTCCTCTGAAAGACCCTTGGCAACCACAACCCTGTTGCAGTTTTCAAGTCCCAGAGGTGCATACCACAAAGACGGGAAAGGAATTCTCCCCTTCGGGTCAAGTCTGTAATCTTTTCTGCCGTGAAAAAAAGCTTTTGTAACCATTTGTCACCACTCTCTAACCATTTGATTCCACTTTTTACCACAAACTTTTTACAAAAGCAACATTTTTATTTGTTTTAAGTTATTTTTATTTATGGCTGGTTTTGGAAGAAAAATTCCATTTCATTTTAATTGAAAAAAAAAGGTATGAAGGTATCATCATTTCGGAGCATTAATTTATGGAAGGGCAAATGAATCCTGATATTAACAAATTCATTCACGATGTTTGTGATAGACTTGAACAGAATTCAGTTGAATATATGATCTCGGGAAGCATAGCTCTGAATTTTTATTGTATTCCGAGAATGACTCTTGATGTTGATATTGTCATCGAACTTGAAGAAGAAAAAATCGATGCATTTGTTGCCATATTTCCTGATAGTTATATTGATAAAGATACTGTGAGAAGTGAAGTCAGGCGCAAAGGGATGTTCAATGTCATCCACAATCAGACTGGATTTAAGATTGATTTTATCATCAGAAAAAATTCTGAATATTCCAAGCTTGCTTTCAAAAACAGAAAGATTAAAAAGGGGAGCGGAAAAGATTTCCGGATAATTGATCTTAATGATCTGATAATTGCAAAAATAATGTGGATTCAGGATTACCAGAGTGAAAAACAGATGAACGACATCAGGAATCTTCTGGATAATTCTGAAAAGAAAATCGGGTATATAAAAAAATGGTGTGAAGCGCTTAATTTACAAACTTTCGGGTTGCTTGACAATGAATGACACCCCGAAACATATTTTAAAAAAACAGCTTGAGATCATTAATAAAAGATCTGACGCCGAAAAAATTGAGAGATGGCTTGAACTGACAGAGCTTTCAAGAACCATTATTCTGGATCAGCTTCGTGAAAAGCACCCCGAAATGAGTGAAAGAGATCTGATAGCCGAACTTTTCAAAATATTTTATAAAAATGACTTCACACCCGAAAAACTGAATATCATCGCAGAATCAATCAGAGAATACAAAGTTTCTTAAAATCCGCATCCAGACCATCGTGTTATTTATTTACCATTAATGTCCACTTATCTTGTCAGCGGAAAATTGAAGAAAAGTCGTTTTAATTCAAAGAGTTGAGAAATGATTTTACAACAAAAACATATGTAGATATGGCGCCCTCTTTTAACAGGATTAAAAATTATTGTTTTTCTGGTTCAATATTTGGTTCCAAATCTTGGTTTGTTATTTCTTCTGGTTCAGGAATGTTGTGTATAACCCAGTTGTATTCTGACAATTTTGATACAACAAAATGAGTCTTATAACCAAAAAAGCTTTCATAGTCGGAATTCTCTTTTGAAAGAAACCCTTTCCCAATCCACTTATTTGCAATTTTCTCATCGTTGATCCCAATATAAAGAGTCGGTTTAATTCTGCGTTCTCTTAATTCATTAATAAAAATGAAGAGTTCGCTAATTACTTTATTTTCTTTTTCTTCATCAATATATTCCGTTGTGACAAAAATCGCCCTACAAATTGCCACAATTTCATTTTTTTTATCTCTAAACATCATATCTGATTTAATTTCTTTAAAATCTTTGTTTTTAAATAGAGTTGTGCTTGCATCACGAACCCTCTGTTCAAGCGATTCTCTGTCAGGGTATCCAAAAGTAATATCACTTCTAATTAGCCTATCGTCCAAATATTCAAACCCCTTATTATTAAACCAACTACTGAATTCTATTTGCATATTTTTATTTTCAATTGAAGGAATTGCTACATTAATTTCGGAAAAAGTATTTCTGATTTTATCACTTTGATAAAAAGGAGATATGTAAACTTCAAGAATATCTTTAATGATTTGATCTGAAATATTATTCTTTAGGAATCTTTGAAATTTAATAAATGACTCGGGATAAAGCATTTTGATAAGTTCTTCAAATTTTTGAGAGAATCTGGCACGATCGTTGATTGCATCGTCAGAGTAATTAATTTTGCCGACAAATGTTTCCCTTAAAACATCAATTTGTTTAACAACAATTCTAAAAAGAATAAGTCTTGCTTTTTCGTTTCCATTTTCTGCCAGATCTAAAATACAATCCAAAAACCAACCGATAATGCTTCTATCAAATGAAAAAATACCATTGCCATCCAGATGTACCCCTATTGTGTGCTCACTTTGGTCTGATTCGCTTCTTCTTAAAACAGGCAGGTGAAATAAAAATTCAAATATAGTGTCGAAATTCTCATTTTTAATTATTTCCTGAATAACAGAAGGGTCTTTACTGTTTTCATCTCTAAATATTTCTATAAAATTCAGAGCGTTTACAAAACAAATGTTTGAATAGAGAAAATAAAAAGATATCACCTTTGATAAACCGTTCGTTGTTTTATGATAGTCAAAGAGTTTTTTGTTTATTTCAAGTTCTCTTTCATTTATATTCTCTTTGCTGTTCAATGTAATTTTCAGAATTTTAGAAATTAAATTGAACGCTAAGAAATGGTCTGATTGATCTTTTTTGTTAAATATAATGTCAAAAATCTCAAAAATAAGGACTTTTGTTATTTCATACATTTCTTGCGATGTTTCATTGACTTTGGAATTATCAGATTCTTTATCACGATAAATGTATTTTTCCCAAAGAGGTAGCACTCTTTCATAAAGATTTTTCTCATCAATTATTTCTGCCACTTCTCTGGAATTTTTTTGTTTGAGAAAGTATTCATTCCCTAATTTTAAAAGATCTTGGTCAGTAAAGGGTTCTTTTTTTAAAAGAAGAAATTTATCCAGGTTGGGTTTTACAAGGATCGGCTGTCGCTTATTTTTGATATTTTCAAATAATATATGCAGAAGCTTTTTTTCATTTTCATTTTCAGTCTTGTACTTTTTTTCTAATTTTATTATTTTGTTGTCATAAATCTCTTCATTAATAAGGCTGGTATACAACTCATAATTTGAATGTTTGATTGAAATCAATGATATGAGGTCTTCAATTTCGATTTCACCACATAGTATCTTCCATGTATCTAGAATTTCTTTGAAAACTCTTTTTATAGCTCTAGGTGTTTTAACAATATTTGAACTGTAGATAAAGGTAGGTTCCATCTTATCAACTTCGCTTCCTAAATAATTCTTATCTATGATTCCTTCAATATTTTCAATGCCATATGGATAAATCATTTTGTTTTCATTGAAAGTTCTAATTAGACAATGTGCAAGAATTTTATAAGTATTGATGATTTCATCATTATTAAGAAAAACATCATTTCTGGTGTTGAAAAGTTTTTCAACATCAAGCCCTTCTATAGGACGGAATACTGATAATATGTAACGGATGTTATTTGCATTTTTTAGTCTATCAAAAAGAGGTTGGACTTGGGCTGCCGCATGTTTACTCATCATAATTCTATCAATGTCTTCTACTACAAGAACAAGTTTTTTATTTATTAGAAAAAGCGTGTCATCCAATCTATCAATTATTTTCTCAGGATCATAAGAGCTAATACCTAAATTGATAAGAAGATCAAAAAAAGAGCCTGTTTTTGCGAGAGCACCCTGATATTTCTCTGGAACACAGCTCAAATGTGTCACATCAATATATTTTGATGCTTCATAAATCATTTTTGACAGTATTTGTTGAGAAAGAATTCCCAGATTTCTACCCCAGCTATCTATACGACAAAAAATGTATTCGTCCTCTAATTGTTTTTTAGCTCTTTCAATTAGCCAGGTTTTACCAATTCCGAACTCTCCAAAAAGAATGAAATTTTTATGCTTTTTTATGTTATCAATGATAAAATGTTTAAATCTTTGTTCAGTGTTGAAATAATCTATCCCGTCATGATCATCATCATTCTTTTCAATCCAGGTAATTAATTCTGAGAATTCAATTTTGCTTTTTTCATCACTGACTTCCAAATCAATTTTCTTTTCAATTATAATATGGTTTTCATTCTCAGCTTTTTCTTTTAACTTGAAAAAAAAGGTCTCGAAAAGTGCCTTTATTAACAATAGAGCAAATGAAATCAAGAAAATAATTGCTGAAGAAATGAGTGAGAATAAAAGAGCTGTCTGAACCCTTCAGAAAAAAGTGGACAGTTAGTTAAGCCAACTTACACTAATTGAGA
>CAZVWR010000017.1:0-51822 GCA_964630905.1 uncultured Spirochaetales bacterium
TCTTTTTCAACTTTTCTGCGTTTTTTTATTTAACCTATGGGATGGCTGTGTTTTTTTTAAATCTAATCAATTTTCGCTTTTATTTATGGATCTTTGTAGTTTATTTTTTCTTAAACCATTCAAACCACTTAAGAACACTCACGACATACTGCTTTGTTTCAGGGTGATCGTATATTCTCCCTGCGAGAAGTCCTTCTTTTGTTGTCGCCTTTGTTTCGGTTGAATGGGTTCCACCGTTATAGCCGGATAGTGACTTAATAAGATCGCCTTTATTGTATGTGAGAAGTGCCGCAAGGAATTTGACCGAGCAGTCAATGGCAAGTTCCGGGTTGTTCAGTTTGCCGTATTCGCATTTGAGCAGTTTTGCAGTTTGAGGCATTATCTGTGTCAGTCCATATGCTCCGGCGTGGCTTTTCGCCTCAGGATTGCCGCGGGATTCCTGATAAATTATCGCTTTAACAAGGGTCGGGGTTATTTTAACTTTCTGCCCTGCTTTATTTATGTATGGGTATTTTGCGACAGACTTTTCAATAATTGCTGAGTATTTCTCATTTATCATGTTCGCAGTTGGAATGTGTATCTGACCAAGCATTAAAAATGAAATGAGGAAAATCATTTTTTCTCTTTCAATCCGAATATTTCAGATGGTTTATTCCGTTTTTTCTCTTCGCTTTCGAGTTTCTTTTTCACTTCAAGATAGGCATCAGACATATCTTTTAGAAACTGTTCCTTCATGATCGCAAGATCGCTGTTTTTCTTAATATTTTCAAGCAGTTCAACAGAAATGTATTGAGACTGCATAAGGTTTGCAAGTCCGAGTGCTTCAATGTTATCATTCGATTTTGCCTGTTTTAAATATTCATCGTAATAATTTTTGAATGTGTTCTTCCTGACAATGTCGTTTTTCATTTCATATTCAAGCCCAGATTCGATCCACGCCTTGTGGATCACCTTTTTTGCACTTTCCCCTTTTGTAAAATCATCTTTCATCTTTTGTGCAGCCGGATAAAGTTCGGGGAACATCACATGATTTTCATAATTTTTCAAAAGCGATTCGTGATAATTCTTTGTTTCACCACCCCATTTTGAAACATAATCAGAGTACTTTCCTTTTATCATTTCATGTCCGTTCTTAACCATGCCCGTCATTTCATTTTTGAGTTCAGAATATTCAGGCATCACTTCGTTAATGTGTTTTTCAACATCTGCAAGCCATTCGTCAGCCGATCTTTCTTTCAACTCCCTTCCCATTTTTGAAATGTCCCTGATAGTCGAAGTTGTGTTCTTGATCGAAGCGATTATCTCAACAAACTGTGAAATGTATTCAACATAATACTGATAATCCTGTATTTGCTGCTTTATCGCAAGATTTGACATCAAAATTGTCTGTGCTTCGATCGCAGCATCAGTTGCCGGACTTGCAACCACAAGTTGCGCAGAAAGATCAATGGACAGTAACAATCCGGCGATTATTACAAGCAGCTGTTTTTTCATCTGATCCCCTCCATCAACTTTTTCTAATATACGATATATTTAAAATATCGGCAAGTTTTCTGCCCGTTTTATTTTTTTTTGCAAAATTCCACTATTATGGTTTAATTTTCCGGAATTTTTGAACTTTTGAGGTAAAAATGAAAAATCTTTCAGTTTTTTTTATGGTGCTCATCATCGTGTTCATTGCTTCCTGCACAGACACATCTCTTAAACCTGAAGAAGCCGAAAAGCTTGTAAAGGAGCGGCTTTCAAAAATGCCTGGCAGAAGCGTTTCTTTCTATCTTGGCGCTATGACAGATCCCGCCTATCTTCCAGTTTACAAAAAGATCGCCACGGGAAAGTTTCTTACACTTAAAGAAGATGTCTTTGTTGAAGCGGCAGGAAAGAAAATGCCAATGTTTGAGGCGACACCTGAGGGAAAAAATATCTTTAAATGTGACAACAACAGGTGCTCCGTCGAAGTTTGCAAAACAGAATTTGATAAGTTCGTTTCTATTGTCAACAAAGGTAAATTTGCCAATGCAACATATCAGGTCAAAACCGTCTGCGGCGGAGAAATATATAATATTTTCAAGCCATTAGCTGATAGACAATACATTAAGCCTGAAACAGTTGAAGAAAAAGCCGAATTTGAATTTTCCAAAGATATCTGGGTGATTAAATAGCATTTTTCAGATAACAAAAAATTCCTTGCTTTCCTATTATTAGTAAGTTTTAATAATAACGGTGTTGATGTTTAATTTTGGAGGAAAATATGTATCATGATCTTGAAAAGTCTTTTTCAAAAATGACTAAAAGGGCTAAAAAATCGGCGATAAGAGAGCTTCTTAAACTCACCAACAAACCGGGGCTCATCTCATTTGCCGGCGGACTTCCCGCTCCATGCACATTCCCTTCTGCTGAACTTGACGAAATAACGCATGAAGTGCTGACAAAAGAGGCGAACATCGCTCTTCAGTACGGAACAACAGAGGGAGATGACCTGCTTCGTGAACAACTTACCAAAAGATACCAGTCGATGGGTCTTAACATCACAAAGGAAAATCTTGTGATAACCACTTCAAGTCAGCAGGCACTTGACTTTCTGGGAAGAGTTTTCATCAATGAAGGAGACAAAGTTATCGTTGAACTTCCAAGCTATCTTGGCGGACTTCAGGCATTCAATGCTTTCGGGGCCGATATGGAAGGGATAAAATCTGATGAATCGGGAATGTGCCCCGTAGCACTTGAAAAGAAAATGGCTGAGCTTTCAGCTCTTGGAAAAAAACCGAAGTTCATCTATGTAATTCCAGATTTTCAGAATCCGTCAGGGATAACAATGCCCGAGTCAAGAAGAAAAGAGATCATTGACATAGCTCACAAATATGAAGTCCTCATTGTTGAAGACAGTCCCTACCGCGAACTGAGATTTGAAGGTCAGCCGCAGAAAACGATATATCAGCTTGACGAAATGGGAACGACCATCACCCTTGGAACATTTTCAAAGATATTCGTTCCCGGATTCAGGATCGGATGGATCATCGCACATCCTGCAATAATTGATAAATTTGTCACCACAAAACAGTCTGTTGATCTTTGCACACCTGCTTTTGTTCAGAGAATTGCCGCAAGATACATGGAAAAAGGGTATTTTGAAAAGAACCTGAAAAGCACCATCAGACTTTACGGCAAGAAAAAGGAAGTAATGATGCAGAGCTTTGAAAAATATATGCCCGATTATGTCAAATGGACAAATCCGGAAGGGGGACTTTTCCTTTTTGTATATCTTCCTGAACACATGGATGCTCAGAAACTTTTCCTGAAAGCTGTTGAAAACAATGTAGCATTTGTAATCGGACAGGTTTTTCACTGTGACGGAAGCGGAACAAATACCATGAGAATAAATTTTTCATTCTGTGATGATGAATTTATCATTGAAGGGGTGAAAAGACTCGCCGCGGCGATAAAGGAATATAAAAACTGATCATTTTTTCTGTGAAAGTTCGGCAACCTTCTCAAAGTAAATCTTCCAAATAATGATGAAATACGATATACTTCTGACGCACTCAATCGTAGGATAGCGAAGATGAAAAATGGAAACTACGAATACAAACTTCTTTACAGCGGTCAGCTCTCACCTATTGCACGGCTGAACGATGAAGACCGTGTGGTTGAGGAATATGTCTATGGGTCAAGAGTCAATGTCCCTGAATACATGATCAAAGACGGCAGGAAATACAGATTCATCACAGATCACCGTGGTTCAGTCAGAATGGTCGTTGATACACATACCGGCACAGTGATGCAGCGAACAGATTATGATGAGTTTGGAATGATTATTGATGAGGATATTGCTGAAAACTGGACACCCGTCCTTTTCGGTTATGCAGGCGGATTACAGGATCGTGACACAGGACTTATCCGCTTCGGAGCAAGGGATTACGACCCAATGGTAGGAAGGTGGACAAGTAAGGAACCGTTAGGGTTTAATGGGGCGAGCAACTTCTATGTTTATGCTGAAAATGATCCGGTGAATTTTGTGGATGTGAATGGGTTGTGGGCAGTTACTATTTCATTTTATGCTAAATACGGTGCAACAATAAAGTTCGGTAGTAAAAATGGAGTTGACTTTTTTAGTCTTGAAAGACTTGGAGTTGGACTTGGTATCGGGGTTATTTTTGAACCTAAAGGTGGTCCCAGATCTGAACCAAATGTGGATCATTTAGTAGAAAAAGATAGTAAAGTCTGCGAAACGACTTGGGGCGGATTTTCTGTTGATGCGGGTACTGGTCTTGCACTTATCTACTCTGCTAGTGCTAATGCAGGATATGCTGCTGGAGGAGTTATAGAAGGATCTAATGGAAAAATTTCTTCTTTGGATTACTATAATGGAAATACCAGTGGTGTTTCGCATGGTCTTACCGGCACTGTAGGATTCAGCATCGGCGTTTCTGTTGGTATGGATATGGGGCATGCTTTTACGAGGCAGAAATAATGTTTAATAAAAAAATGAGAGAATATTTAATTACACCGGTCGTGTCTCTTTACAATGTTGTGTTTAAAAGTGAAGTGAAATACTCCGTTATACCACTCCTTATCCTTTATATGCTGTTGGTTTTTGTAGTTTTTGTTTTAAAAATAAACTCATTCCATGTTTTCACCTCAGCAATAGTTTTACAGGCCTTAATTACAATCTTGTCTTTCACCAAAATCGGTTTTTTTTCTAAGACTTGCTCTATAAAAGGATTGATGAAAGTGCAAATGACTCTTTTTCTTATGGGAAACTTTTTAGCTTTATTTTTTGTTATATACATGTACTGGTACTGGGATTTTTAAGTTATACTTCCGACGCACTCAATCGTAGGATAGCGAAGATGAAAAATGGAAACTACGAATACAAACTTCTTTACAGCGGTCAGCTCTCACCTATTGCACGGCTGAACGATGAAGACCGTGTGGTTGAGGAATATGTCTATGGGTCAAGAGTCAATGTCCCTGAATACATGATCAAAGACGGCAGGAAATACAGATTCATCACAGATCACCGAGGTTCAGTCAGAATGGTCGTTGATACACACACCGGCACAGTGATGCAGAGAACAGATTATGATGAGTTTGGACTGATTATTGATGAAGATTTAGCTGAAAACTGGACACCCGTCCTCTTCGGTTATGCAGGCGGATTACAAGATCGTGACACAGGACTCATCCGCTTCGGAGCAAGGGATTATGACCCCATGGTCGGACGGTGGACGAGTAAGGAACCGTTAGGGTTTAATGGAAGCAGCAACTTCTATGTTTATGCAGAAAATGATCCTGTGAATTTTGTGGATGTGACGGGGTTGGATATTTTGTAAGATGTGTCAGGGAAATAAAATAATCCTATTTTTCCTGTGAAAGTTCCAAGAATGCCTTTGAATATTTTCTAAGTTCTTTGGCAAGATATATCCTTTGTTTTTCTGTAAGAGTCTGTGAAAGTTTCCAGAATCCATCTTTTGACCGCTCTCTTCTTTTTTTCATAAGCTCTTTTTCAGTTTCATTATAAAACGCATAAGGATCATCAATAAGCTCAAGAAGCTTTTTCTTCTTTTCATCGGACTTAGGCATGAAAAGAACTGTTTTCATATATTCCTTTTTTCTTTCTGATGCCGCCTCAGCGAGCTTTTCCTCTTCCTGCGGAGCAAGAACGGTATCTATCATGGCAACCTGCTCATCTGTGACAGAACCGAGAAATGACTTTGCCTGCTTTATCATCTCTTTCTTCTGTTTTTTCATGTATTTATCTCTATCCATCTCAAGCTCTTTCTTTCTTTCGCGAGCACTTTTTTCAAACTTCTCAAGAGAACAGCTTATCTGTTCAGAAGAAAGGTCCATAACAAAATCTATCCCGAAATTTTTTATTTTGTCCGCTGTTTTTTTCTGGGTTGACTCAATGAATACAAACATTTTATCAAAACTTTCTTTTGTAACCGGTCCTTTTTCCAAAGATCCGGCAAAATCATTTATGCTTGCTGCATAAACAGGAAGTTCATCTGATCTGTGCCAGCTCATAAACCCCTTGATCTCACCTTCAAGGGTGTTTTTCTGTTTTTTTTCAAGACAGGCAAAATCACTGATCTGCTTTAATATAAGCCAGTCCGCCTGATTATAGGCAAATTTTACAGATGTACTGCAGGCACTATTGAGCAGCATGAACATTAATCCCGAAACAATGATGAGAACATTTCTTTTCATAATTTTCTCCATAAAAAAACCGGACTATTATATCCGTAATCTTATATAATTCCCACTTTTTTGACTTTAAAGGTATCAGGTCTAAAATATATAGGTTTTTTTATTTTTTTATTGATAAATACATTGGAGATAACAATGACACTTAAACATAGATGGATGAAACTCAGAAACTTTCAGAGTGCCGATTTCTGGGCAATGGTATTTGCCAGACCTTTGACAATCCTGTTTCTCCTTCCTTTAATCGAAAAAAAATGGGTGACACCCAACAGAGTAACATTTCTGAGTGTCATTACAAAGATTGCAGGTGTCGCTTTCATAGCTTTTGACATGAGCTACCGGGGAGGCATTGCGGGTGCAGTGCTTGTAAATCTCGGTCTCATTCTTGATAATATGGACGGAACGATAGCAAGATACCGTAACACCGCATCAAAATTCGGATTCTTCTATGATAAGGCGACCGATGCAGTTACCATGACCATCATGTTCTGGGCTATGGGATACCGCGGGTACATCAAGACAGGTGATATGTCGGACCTGATAATACCGCTTCTTGCCGTTTCATGCATTTACATCACCGGATATTCAAAATGGGTTGCGGAAAGAGTTCTTGTAGACATAAAAATATCTGAGAAATTCCACAAATCCCAACTTAACGAATATGCAGCGGATCAGGAACAGGGTTATATCTGGACACCCCCTCCTCAAAGATCTTTCACTGACTGGATAAAGTGGCTTGGAAAAGCATTTTTTTCCATCCTTTATTTTAATGAAGTTGACATATTCTTCTGGGCGGGACTTGCGCTGATAACTGAGAAATACTGGATATTTACCAAGTTTAATTCAGGTTTTATGCTGCTTGGTCTTTTTGTCGGACCTTTTCTTTTCGGATACAAGGTCAGAAAAAAGGAGATTGAGCTTACAAAACTTAAAAAAGGGCTTAACTGATGCGTCTTTTCTATGACATCATTGCTGACAAAAGAGACAGCAGAATATTAAGCCGTGAAGATATTTCATACTTTCTGGAAAGTTATCTCAACGGCGGATTGAGCGATTATCAGATGTCTGCAATGATGATGGCAATATTTTTCAACGGACTTAATGAAGATGAACTTAAGGTCTGGGTTGAGAAAATGCTTTTCAGCGGAGAAGTTCTTGATTTTTCACATATTGACGGACCTGTTGTTGATAAGCACTCGACCGGTGGTGTCGGCGACAAAATATCAATCCCGCTTGCACCTTTGTTAGCTGAACTTGGGTTCTGCGTTCCGATGATATCGGGCAGAGGACTTGGACACACAGGCGGAACCCTTGATAAACTTGAATCAATTCCTGGATTTTCAGTAAACATAGAGAAAGACCGGTTTAACGAAATAATCAATAAAAACAGAATGCTGCTTATCGGCCAGACTCCGCAGATAGCACCTTTGGATAAAAAGCTTTATGCTTTAAGGGATGTCACCGGAACAGTTGAGTCAATCCCTCTTATCGCTTCATCAATAATGAGCAAAAAACTGGCTGAGGGAATAAACGGACTCATTCTCGACATAAAGATTGGCAACGGTGCTTTTATGAAAACCATGGAATCGGGCAGAATGCTTGCTTCAACAATGAAAGATATAGGAGCAAGGTTCAATACAAAAGTTGATATCCTTTTTACAGATATGAATGAGCCCCTCGGGCTTACAACCGGCAACTCTCTTGAAATCATGGAATCAATCGAAGTGATGAAAGGGAGATATGTTCCGCAGGTTACGGAACTTGTTCTGAGGATGGCGGCAACTTTGATGATGACCTTCAAAATGTGCAGTTCCATCGAAGAAGGTGAAAAGACAGCACTTGTTAAACTTAAGAGCGGGACTGTTGCCGAAAGGTTCAGAAAAACAGTTGAACTTCAGGGGGGTGACAGTCGAGTCATCGACAAACCGGAAAAAATTCTTCCTTCCTCAAAACAAAAGAAAGAGATCTTTGCAGATGCATCCGGATTTATTGAGAAAATTGATGCTCTTTCTTTCGGCAAAGCTTTGGTTCAACTTGGAGGAGGAAGACTTAGAAAAGAAGACAGCATTAATTACGGTGCCGGATTTGTCTTCAATAAAAAATGTAACGATAAGGTAAGCGGCGGAGATCTTCTCTACACTGTTCATTACGACGATCCTGACAAACTGCAGGCGGCTTTTGAATATCTGAGAGAAGCTGTTAAAATTAATGCTGAAAAGTGTGGCGAAAGCAGCATTGTTCTTGGCTCAATGTAGAGAAATGGATGGATATAGAAAGATTCTTTTTTCTTAGAAAGTTTTCCCCTTCATTTTCAAACTTTCTTCACAAACACATTTTCAGGATGATATTCAAAAAAGCGGATCCGGAAATACCCGACATGGATTTTCTGAAGGAGACTCCTCAGGATAAAAAAACCGTAACCGTCTATATTTCAGGAAGAAAAAGCAGAATAGAGCAGTTTCTCCTGTGCGGCTTCATGATAGACAACAACATTGCGGTTCCCACCCACTCTTTCGGACCCAGAACGATCTTTTTCAGAAAACACAGAGATCTTTGGATAATGTTCCTTTCACTTATAAAAAAGACTCTGATCAAAGAAAACCAGATTGAATCCCTTTATATTCCTGTCGACTCACCTGAAGAACTTGCAATAGATCCAGTGTTCATAAAAGTGTTTCACAAGATAAAGTTCAAAGAGGCGAAGATCGTTCCTGTAATAACGCTGTGGAACAAGGACCTCAACAAAAAAAGCAGATCGGAATGGATCGAAAAATATATCGGTAAATATAATCTGTGGTCAACATCAAAGGAACTTCTGCTACTTTTAATAAAAAGAAGAAAGCTCACATTAAGGATAGATCATCCTGTTGTCACATCTATTGACAGCACTCCTGAAGTGTTCATCAGAAAACTTTACAAAAAAATGGAGGCATCCAAACTTAATGTTGTGGGTGCATCTCTTAAAAACTGGCTTGATCTTAAAAATGACGCTCTGCTAGATCTTACGCTTGAATCGGACGAAGATAAAAAAAAAGCATTAAAGATCATGGATTCCATGTCTGCCAGATACAGTCCTGTCCTTGCTGAAATATATACCTCTGCCACAGGAAGACTCTTTAAGAATGTTTTTTCAAGATTTCACTATTCCGATGAAGAGATAAAGCTTTTAAGAAGACTTTGTGCAATGCACGGAGCAAATATGATCCTTGTTCCTACTCATAAAAGTTATTTCGATTATCTGATACTCAACTATGTTCTTTATAAAGAGAAAGTTACCGTTCCTCTTGTGGCATCAGGAGACAATCTCGACTTCTTTCCTCTTTCGCTCATATTACGGAAAATGGGAGCTTTTTTCATTAAAAGAACAATGAAGGATGATAACTTATATAAAGATGTCTTGAAAAGCTATCTGAAACAGATAATTTCAGCCGGATACAATATTGAGTTCTTTATCGAAGGAGGAAGATCAAGAAGCGGAATGGTCAGATCTCCGAGAATGGGAATGCTTAAAATGCTTTCGGAAACGGCAAAATCCACATCAAGAAAACTTTATGTCGTTCCTGTTTCCATAACATACGAAAAATTAAAAGAGATCGAGGAATACAAAAAAGAGCGGACTGACGGCAAGACCCCTGAATCAGACAATTTCTTTCAAAGGATAGGAAATCTTTTCAAAGTCAGTTACGGCCCCGTATATATCCGTTTCGCCCGTCCGGTATACCTCAGCAGCAAGTTTTCCGCAGAAACCGCATACCGTATTGCTGAAATTCAGGAAAAATCATCTGTCATAAGTTTCTCTTCCATCTTTTCAACCCTTTTTTTAAGTTTCAACCAACTCTCATCAAGTCAGATAGTTGAAAGGATGGAATTCATCAATAACGAGCTTAAGAAACTCTCATACATACAGACTTCCATGTCGCTCGAAAATCTTGATGTAAACTGTTCAAAACTGTTAAGAAAACTTGTAAAGAAAGGTGACATCCGGCTTGTACCTCCCAAAAAAGAGCTTTTTTCGCTTTCACCGGAAGCCGTTTCTGAATTTTCATTCTATAAAAACTCAGTGACTTTTGCTTTCGCCCCTTTCTTCTGTCTCCTTTTTGAAGGTTCGCAAACCCATCCTTTCATAAGCGAATATCTTGAAATAGCGATAATGGGATACAACCGTCAGTTGAAACCTGAAGGACCAGTTGATGTTTCAAGTTATCCTGACTGGTTTGTGACGCTTTTGAAAAAATTCTTTTATGAAAAGTTTGTACTTCTTAAAAAACTTTTAGAGGTGATGAAACAAAGGTCTGATCTTTTCGGAAAAACTGCTACACACACTGAACTTGTTGAAAAACTGTTCACGGATCTTTCAACAGAAATTCAGAATATTTCAAAAGATCAACTTTTCGAACTTATCTTTTTTCTTGAGAAAAAATCGGTTTTGACGAATAATCTAACTGATTTCAATAGTGATCTTGCTGAAAAATTTATTTTTGAAGCTGACGGAGTTTTAGAATTGCTGAAAGAGGAGTAGTATTGATAGAAACTGTCTACATTCCTTCATTTCTTAAAATCACATCCATTTCGGGCAAGAAAGCTGTCTGTTACGAATCTTTAAAAGAACTTGATGAAAAGATCATATCGGACAAACAGGATTATTTTCTCATAATATATGAATCGGATTACAGGTCTGATTCAATTGCGGCAAAAAACAGCTATGCAACAATAATCATTTCTTTCGATTGTGATTTTGAGCAGATAGATCACTTCAAATTCAGGGTTGACGGAGAAAAGATCACCCGTTTTTCCCTTGAATGCATCATTTCGCTTGTTGAAACTACTTCATCTCTTTATGACAGAATAATTGAAAATCTGCAGATAGGTATCAGTCTTACAGTTGAAAAGGAACCTGACAATCTCTACAGCTCAATTCTCACATTCTTAAGAAAAGCGACAGGTGCAGAAGCCGGCACTCTTTATCTTATGAGCAGAGAAAGGGACAAGATCTTCTTCATCTCTTCACAGAACAGTCGTTTCGATTCAAAAATGATCGAAAAGAAAGAGATCCCCTTCAACAGGCAGAGTCTTGTGGGATATGTCTGCTATAACGGAGAACCGCTAAACATTCCTGATGCTTACAACATTTCCGAAGATGCTCCGTATCAGTTTAATAAAGAAATCGATAAGAAGCTCAACTATAAAACTGTCTCAATAATCACTGTCCCGATGAAAACTACGACCGGTGAAGTTGTCGGGGCCGTCCAGCTTATAAACAAGATCGATGAAAGGTCGAAAACTGAGATCCCTTTCAGTGATTTTGACGAAATGATGCTGATGAGTCTTTCCACCCTTGCCGCGGTTTCAGTTGAGAACAATAATCTTCTTCTTGAAACCGAAACACTCCTGAATAACATGATAATCTCTTCAGTCAAAGCTATAGAACAGAGAGATCCTGCAACAAAAGGTCATTCGTTAAGGGTTGCCGCTTATACTCTTGCACTTTTAAAAAGAGTTGCATCCAGACCGGACATTGTGAAAAACGAAACCGTTGACAGATATACTGTTAAAACGGCTGAAACTGCCGCACTTCTTCATGATTTTGGAAAAGTCGGGGTTCGCGAAAAGATACTGATGAAACAGGGACGGATATATTCCGAGCAGATTGAGGCGATAAAATGGAGGATGCGGTTTATCATTGCTTCTATAAAAAACAGAGGTGAAGATGTCGCCGTTGTGAAGGAAATTGTTGAAAAGATCGACGGGCTTAACATACCGAGACCTCATACCGATGAAGAAAAGCTGTTAATTGAAAAAGCAGGCGGTTTGACTTTTGAGATCGGTGGAATGACAGTTCCGGTACTTACTGCTGAAGAGCTTGATTTCCTTAAAATAAAAAGCGGGACATTCAATGAATCTGAAAGGGCCGACATGGAAAAGCATGTTATCTACAGCCATGAACTTCTTAATGCTATCGACTGGCCTCAACACCTTAAAAATGTGCCGGAAATTGCTTCATCTCATCATGAAAAACTTGACGGATCGGGATATCCTTTCAAAAAAAGTGCGAAAGACCTCGGAATTATTGAAAGAATACTTGGAATAGTTGATATTTACGATGCGCTCACCGCCAAAGACAGACCATACAAAAAAGCGATACCGCCCGAAATTGCACTCTCAATAATAGAAAAAGAAGTCACCGCCGGCAAACTCGACCCTGAAATATTCAACATCCTTGTCAAAGAAAGAGAAGAAATCGAACAGGAAGTCAGCAGAAAGATCAAAGAAAATAAGCTATAAAATTTCTCCAATGAAATCAACGCCTTCGCGAGAAACAAGACGGCATTTATAATACTTGCCGGGCTTTTCATTTTCGACATTTGTGAGTATGGTGATACCGTCAATTTCAGGTGCCTGATGCCAGCCTCTGCCGACGGGAACATTTAATTCCGGGTCAAGCCCTTCGTAAAGAACTTCCATTTCAAGTCCGACAAACCTGTCAAGCCGTTTTTCCATTGCAATATGAGCCGATCTTTCAATTTCTGCGAACCTTCTGTCTGCCTCAATTTTAGGGATAGACTTCATTTTCCCTGCTTTTGTGAACTCCTCTTTTGAATATCTGAAAGCACCTGAATAATCAAAATGACCTGATTCAATAAAGTTCTTGAGAAATTCGTGATCTTTTCTTTTTTCAGCAGGGAACGAAGAGATGAATGTTGTCCTCAGTGCATAGCTGTCACCGAAAACATCTTTTATTTCATTGATCAGTTTTATGACATCGTTTCCGCTGTAGGTTCGGTTCATCTCCTTAAGAACAGTGTCACTTATATGCTGAACCGGAATTTCAAGATAATTGACCACTTTTTTGAGTTTTTTCATCGTTTCAAGAAGCGATCTGTCAACTTTTCCCGGATAGAGATACATCACCCTGATCTTGAAATCTCCGACGACCGAATTGATCTCTTTCAAAAGTTCGCTGAGTTTCGAGCCGTTCATAAAACCGAATTTTGTCGTATCCTGAGATATAAGCACAACTTCCTTAACCCCGTTTGCAACAAGGTTTTCCACTTCGCTCACTATATCGGAAACGCTTCTTTCACGGTACTTTCCGCGAATGAACGGAATAGAACAGTACGAGCAGAAATTTTCACAGCCGTCTGCAATTTTTACATAGGCAGTGTACAGAGAATATGTGAGAACCCTTTCCATTCCTGAATTGTAAATAAATTCAGACGGTTTTATTTTCAAAGGAGATCCTTTTTCAAGAGTTGATGAAATATCCGATATGTTATCAATACCAATCACAAAATCAGCTTCGTTAAGCATAGTCTTCATATCCGGATAGAGCTGAGGCAGACATCCGGCAATACCTATCTTTGCACCTTTTTTCAAAGATGCGTGAAGTTCAAAGAAACGGCTGACCGACTCATCTCTTGCGTCAGCTATAAAACTGCAGGTGTTAAGAATTATCAGATCGGCTTCACCGTAATCCGCTGTTATTTCCCACCCGTTATTAATGAGATTTGCGATCATCAGTTCTGAATCAACGCGGTTTTTCGGACAGCCCAGAGTTTCAAAAAAAAGTTTTTTCATGCTCATAGATCAGTTACCCATCATAAAGCGGGCAATGGTTACGGTTCTGTCAAGC
The DNA here is from genome assembly GCA_964630905.1 of uncultured Spirochaetales bacterium. Taxonomy (GTDB): domain Bacteria; phylum UBP6; class UBA1177; order UBA1177; family UBA1177; genus JAGOEX01. The sequence goes on from CAZVWR010000017.1 coordinate 13,835, forward strand.
TCCAATGCCTGAGGAATAAAAGATATTTTTGTCCCTTTTTTTGCAAAAAGAAGCGGGCTAAAATATTTATTCTTTTCATCTTCGGTATCAGCCGAATCGTTTGTCATCTTAAATGTGACCGTCAGTCTCTGTTTTCCGTAAAGCTTTGAAAAATCTCCTTTTTTCGCCCTTTTTGTTATTGTAACATCAAGAAAAAGCTTCCCTTTTGCGGGTTCAAATTTTACATTTTCAACCGCGGCTTCGATAAGCTCATCTTTAAGGAGAGAAAACTCATCCGCCGTTTTCCTGACAGGCTTTTCAAGCGTTTCCTTGGAATATATCTCGGTTTTAACCGATATGCCCACATCGACATTGTTCAGTATGCCAAACAGTGCATCAATATTCGTTGACGGAAAGAACAGGTTTCTGTTTATTATCTCTATTGTCATGTCAGGGAACATGTCTGTAAGCTTTTTTCTGAGTTTTAACAGATCAACCCCTTCAGCCGGCTTGAGCATTACTCCACCACTTTTTTCACTCCACGATGATGCAAGTACCGGAAGCCATGTTCCGTCAACACCTTTGATTATGAGCGGAGATGCGTGCAGATTTGAAAAAAACAGAATTAAAGTTACCGCAACAGTAAATAACTGTCTATTTTTTAACATTTTTAACTCCGGGATCATCTTTATATATTTTGAAAGCGTAATAAAAAGCAAAAAGACCGAAAATTATGAACGGAAAGCTCAGATACTGCCCCATATCAAGACTCGCATCCATAAACACCTGATGTTCCTTGAAAAATTCAACAAAGAATCTGAATGTAAAATAACCTGTGAGGAATATTCCGACATAGATCCCCGGTTTTTTAAGGTCTTTGAAAATGAATGATACCGCAAGCATGATGAGAAGTATTGTCAGTCCGCCTGCCGCTTCATAAAGCTGTGACGGATGTCTGACAGGCCAGTACTGAATAAGACAGTCCATGCTTGATATGTCGCATTTGCCTGTTGCGAGGTTTTTTGCAATATGTGAATCGGTGCTGTTACGGATGAATTTCCATCCCCATGACGCTGTTGTCTCTCTTCCGACGATCTCGCTGTTAAAAAGGTTTCCGAGTCGCACAAGTGTCGCCCCAACCCCTGCAGCAAAAACTATTCCGTCAGAAAGCTCAAAGAATTTTATCTTGTATTTTCTGATAAAAAGAAGAACAGCGGTGATAAGTCCTATCGTCGCACCATGACTTGCAACACCACCTTTATGCACCTTCAGTATCTCAATAGGATTTGACAAATAAAAATCAGGCTCATAGAAAAAGCAGTGAACGAGTCTTGCCCCGATAACCACTCCGAGCACTCCCCAGACAAGAAAATCATCTGCCATTTTATCTTTGTAGCCGTACATTCTGAGGATTCTTCTCATGAGGAAAAAACCGATAAGTATCGTAGATGCAAAAAAAATGCCGTAATATCTAAGCTGAAGAGTGCCTAATACGGCAATGACTGGATCTGCGTTCCATACAAAATGAGTGTTCATTGATATGCTCCGGATCTAATTTAAAGTGGTTCAACATTAAATAACAGTTTTGCTTTTATATCAGCGGTAAGTTTTCCAGTCGGTCTTTGCGCACCCGGGAAAAAGAGATAATAACTTTTCGCCCCTATCTGGAAATCAAGGTGTTTTATCGATTTCTGCAGAATATCCTTCCCTTCGTAAGTATATAAGAGTTCCAGTAATTCTCCGTCACTGAAAGTACTCGTACCGAAAACTCCGACAAGATATTTTGCTTTTATACTGTTGCCGTCAGCATCATTTTCTTCACTGAAATAATTTTCAATTTCACCTTCGTAATTTACTCCTTGAGCGACACATCCTTCATCGAGTGAGGTGACACATTTGGTTCCATCAGGCAGAAAGGTGTCAACCGGCTGGGCAAACAGCTCCGCTTCCAGAACAAAGCTGTTGTTTTCAAGAGGGACATCCGGCTTTTCAAGGATGGTAAAAGTTATGTCATTAAGCGTCGCTGAATAAATTTTATCAAGGAACTGCTTGTAATCCTTGAGTTCCTTAACTTCAGCAAGCATGATCGAAATTGAAGTGTTCTCGTGTCTGACCATTACATGTGTGCAGCTTTTTCTTTCTTCCATTGTAAGTTCATTTATTTTGCAGAAATCGATCTGCTCCTTTTTTGCTTTTTCACCCATTTTGCAGAACTTTATGACATTCACGATGGTAAGTCTGACCCCTTCATCATTAAATTCAGGATCAACAACCTCGCATTTTTGATCAGAGTTGCATATCATTTTTTTGCACTCAGGATCAGTGTCCTTTTCATCGCAACCGTTACAGTCTTTTAATTTTTCACATGGTTTCCCATCATTCTTATCAACAGGATAAAAATCACACACAGAAACGGTGATGGTCTCTTCACCGTCTTTGGTGATGTCGGGGAAACCGTCCTGTTTTATTGTGGCAGTGTAATCTATTTTTCTTGAAACTGTGACACCTGTGATAAGCTCAAGAATGTTATCAAGCGACATTTCTGAACTTGTAACTGAAACTGTGACATCAGCTTTTGGATACTGACTTTTCAACTGATTTTCAATAATTGTCTTTGAAACATCTTTTGCCATCAACCCTTTGAGAAGCCCCAATCCTTCATCAATATTTATCTCATATTCGGAAGGGCTTGAAGGACTGTCTTTATCAAAAGGATAGTCAACCGTTATCGGTATCAGAAGAAATTCCGAACATGAAGAAAGGATCAAAAAAGCTGTTAAAAAAATCACGATTTTACTGATCGCTTTACTTTTCATTGTTTTTACCCGTCTTAAGTAAATAATCTTCCATAAATTTATTCAGTATTTCCTCTCCGTCAAGAACTGCTTCGGCATTTCCGGTCTCAAAATCTGTCCTGTGATCTTTCACCATTTTATACGGATGAAGAACATAACTTCTTATCTGACTTCCGAAATCTATTCCCATTTTCTGCTTATCATTTTCAGAAGACGCCTCCATTTTCTTTTTCATTTCAAACTCATAAAGTTTAGAGCGGAGAATTTTCATCGCAGTTGCACGGTTCTTGTGCTGACTTCTCTCATTCTGGCACTGTGAAACAATGCCTGTTGGAAGATGAGTTATCCTTATTGCTGAATCTGTAGTGTTGACATGTTGGCCACCTGCTCCGCCAGACCTGAAAGTGTCCACTTTCAAATCTTTTTCGTCAATTTCAATTTCAATTGAGTCATCAATTTCAGGGGTAACAAAAACACTCGCAAAAGAGGTGTGCCTTCTTTTGTTTGCATCATAAGGGCTGATCCTCACAAGACGGTGGACACCTATTTCGGCTTTGAGATAACCATAAGCATAGTCACCTTCAGAAATGAATGTCACATTTTTGATCCCTGCGGCATCATCACCTGTCACTTTATCGATCACATCAAGTTTAAAACCGTTCCTTTCGCACCATCTCACATACATTCTCATAAGCATAACGGCCCAGTCCTGCGATTCCCTGCCTCCGGCTCCGGCATTGATAGAGACAATGGCGTTGAGCATATCGGTCTTTCCCCCGAGCATTTTGCTGAACTCTATCTTATCAATGATCTCCGATGTCTGAGTGAGAACTGTCTGAGCATCTTCCATCATTGACTCGTCCTCGCCAAAAAGCTCAGCCGCTATTTTCAATTCCTCAAACTTTGATTCGAACTGATCGAACAGAGCAATACTGTTCTCCAGAGTTCTCTTTTCCTTGTTAAGTGCCGCCATTTTTGCTGAATCATTCCAGACACCCGGCGAATTCAGGAGTGATTCAAGATCCTTAAGCCGGTTTCTTTTTGAATCTATTTCAAGAGATCCGAACAGTCTCCCTGCTCTTATGCTCAAATCGTTCGTTCTCTGTTCCAGTTCCTTGAAGCTCAGTGCCATGATCTACTCCCAGTTTAGATTTTCCATGTTTATTTTTGCACCGTATTCTTTTATCATCATATCTCTGTATTTATCCCATTTCTCAGTTCCCGACTTTCCGACAAGCTCTTCAATTATAAGAGGATACGCCAGATTAAAGCTGAGTTGTCTTTTATAAGCAAATCCGGCTATCTCGATTATCGTGTAATAGTTATCGCTGTCAAGATAAGGACCGAGTATTTCTCCCGGAAGGCCGGAAAGAACATCTTTTTTCCAGAGTTCATCCATAACCTCTTCGCTGAAAAGCCCCCAGTCACCGTTATTTCTTGACAGAGTTTCATCATTGGAAAATCTGGCTGAAAGCATTCTTATGCTGGAACCCTTTCTGAGTTGTTCAATAATATCATCAGCAACTTTTTTTGAAGAAACCCTGACAGCATAAAGACGGTGGAGCTTATCTCTGATGAATTTATCCTTGTTTTCAACATAATATGCCCTTACCGCTTCATCATCTATCGCATAGATCTCTTTTTTAGCCCTTTTCTTCATATACTCAATGATTGTGTTCTTTCTGAAATTATCTATCTTTATCTTCACTTCCGGAATACTTTCGACACCCTCTTTCAAGCCGGTTTCATAAAGAAGTTTTTCTGAAAGTTCATTGAAAAGATAATTTCTTCTCAATTCATCAGAATCTGTAAGACCGTTCTGCCTGAGCCACAGAACATACTTGGCTTTAAAATCGGAAACTGAAACCGCCTCACCCTTGAAGACATATATTATCCCTTCATCTTTAAAGCTTCCGCATGAAACAGCGAGGAAAACTGTAAAAATTAAAAAAAGCCCCTTTTTCATCAAACCTCCATGACAGCGGCTGACATTTTATACTAATCATATAAATATTACAAGAATCGGTGGAAACAAGGCACTGGTCAAAATCATTGACGAACAGATTTTTGCCAGTAAAATCGGTTCAATGTTGTGTCTTTTCACTGGGGAAATAGAAAATGTTAAAAAAAATCTTTTTTGCAGTCTTTATATTGACTGCTTTATCAGTTTCATGTTCAAAGGACAAGGATAAGAATATTTATCCTGATGCTGACAATTCATCTCAAAAACCGGATGCTGACGAAAACATCGTTCTTCCTGACAACAATGAAGATTCCGATGCTGATACTGAAACTGTGGATAAGGAAGCACCCGATACACAGAAAACAGACCTTGAAAATAATGAAAATGATCAGGAAAAAAACGATCCTGACATCATTTCGGATACTGAAATAAATGACGAGGATGCGGACATTGAACTGATCGATCTGTGTCTTGAAAAAAAATGTATAACCCACGATGACTGCAACATTGAAAAAGGCGCATGCAGAGGATTCTTACAAAACGAAAAATATGCCTGCTTCCCTGATGTTACCGATTTCGGTTATCAGGGTGGCGGAACCTGTGTTGAAGTCAACTGCAGTAAAGACTCAGACTGCCGCGAAAATCTTGGATATATGTGCATTGATTTCGGACTTGCGATTCCTGAGTTTGATGATGCTGAAGCCGGATGTCTCATTTCGGTTATCGGAGAAGAGTGCGTTGATGAAGGAAAAAAAATCTGCCAGTTCGGTCGTGAGATCGCTCTTGAATGCAAAGACGGCAAATGGAAGCCTGAGTATTGCGAAAACGGTGACATCTGTGAAGCCGGAGAATGCGTTGAGCCGACTACCGATAACGATGAAATAAATGATGAAGACACCGTTCCGCCGGTTGAGATATGTGACAATAAGGATAACACCGGTGAAGGGAACATCGATGAAGGATGCGACAAGGATGGTGACGGCTGGTGTGACATAAACATGATCGTTGTGGGGAAACCCGACATCTGTCCGAAAGGGGCTCTTGACTGCAATGATAACAATTCAGACATATACCCCGGCTCAAAGATCCATATTGAAGGTGTTGATTACGATTGCGATAACAGAAAGGAATATCAGGCAGTAATGGTTCTGACGGTTGATGATGAACTTGTGGAACTTTGTGCAAACGGAAAACAGTTTACAAAAATACTGCCTCTTTCAACTCCAGGCAACGAATTCGGGCAGTATTACGGAACATGGACTTATGCAGACACTTATTCCGGTGAAAAACTTATTCTTGAATCTGGAATAAATGTCATCGGAGTGCATGGTAAAGATACCGGTGCTGCAATTTCTGCCTTTATGGGAACTATAAGTGTTAACGGTCAGTTCATTGTGTCTGACGGAGTACTTCCTCCGGCAAGCGGAAATGCATACACACCGTCTGACCCGCAATGGACTCAGGCACAATGGAGATATTTCCCTGAAGCTGTACCGACACCGAATGCCGACTGGTGTGATAAATGGTTTGATGACAGTGACTGGGGACCTGCAATAAAAGCGGGAAGAAGCCCCACATCTGCAGCAAACTGGGGAAATCTCGGAACCACTCCATGGACGACAACAAACTGTGGCGTGGGTGCAACAATGTGCCCTACAGCATTTATTCCTTATTATACCGATGAAATTCCCGATAACGAACCTAAGTGGATATGGGATTACAATCCTTTGAGTCTTGCCGATGCATGGCTTAGAATCAAAATTGAACTTCCTTAGAACAGGAGCATGAAATGAACATAAAAACATATACCTACATCGCTTTCGCTGTTCTTTTTTCAATTTCTTCCTGTGAAAATACAAATAAAAACCCTTTTCAAAAAATTGAAAAGGAGTGTCTTTCCAACAGTGACTGTGAACAAAATCAGGAATGCAGCGAAGAGGGAAAATGCGTAGATCTGCAAAACGATGAGATACTACCTCAAAACGATGATGATTCAAACATTCCTGACCAAGTATCATCTGATGAGGAAACAGATGATGATGCGGAAGAAAACGATACCGATTCTGAGATCGATCCGAATAAAGATAGTGACGGTGACGGAATTCCTGACTATGTTGAAAAACCGAACGGAATTGAAGTTGACACCGATGAAGACGGAACCCCTGATTATCTTGATCTTGATAGTGACGGTGACGGAATCCCAGATATAGCTGAATGCCCTGAACTGACATGTGCTGATTCCGATGATGACGGCACTCCTGATTACCGTGACACCGATAGCGATGATGACGGAATTTCAGATTCAGTTGAAGCAGGTCCTAACCCGGAAAATCCGGTGGATACGGATGATGACGGAATTTTCGATTACCGTGACATCGATTCTGACAATGACGGAATTCCTGACATTTATGAAAGTGCCGAAGATGCTGATGGGGACAAAACCCCCAATTATCTTGACCTTGACAGTGATGATGACGGAATTCCTGACTGCATTGAAAAATACGGAAAAACATTCAGAGACACTGATAAGGACGGGTATCCCGACTGCAAGGCGCTTCACGATTACTCAATAAAACCTTCAGATACTGACGGTGACGGGGCTTATGATTTCATTGACCTTGACAGTGATGGCGACGGCGTTGCAGATAATGATGAAATAGTCTGTCCCAACCTGATCAAAGACGGAAGAGTGTGGAGCGATGTAGACGGTGACGGATTCAGTGATCTTGCTGAAATTGCGGTCGGATCAAAAGTATGTGATAAAAATCACGGTGTTACCGACATTGAAGGGATTGAATTCTATTTTGAGCTTCCTTACGGCGGAAATGAAAAAAATGACACTCTCGTCTTCACTCCCACTGTTAAAAAAGGAGATATTTTCTTTAACATCGACACTACCGGATCAATGGATGGAGAACTTTACAACCTGAAACACACCCTTTCAAGCATAATCATTCCTCAGACAAGGGAAAAGATCGCAGACAGCGCTTTCGGTGTTTCACAGTTCAGGGATGAAGATGAAACTTCGATGATACAGATCAACCCTTCCACCGGAATCCTTTCGGTTCAGCAGGCCGTCAATCTTTTAGTTGCCGAATTCGGCGGTGACGGTCCGGAAGCAGGATATTTTTCATTAAACAACCTCGCTGCAAACGGAACATGGAGAAATGAAACCATCCCGATAGCAATTCATATAACCGATGCGGCAAGCCATGAAAGAGGCACAGGCGCTGAAAAAGCATCAACTATCAACACCTTAAATAGTAAAGGCATTAAAGTCATTACTGTTTTTTCAGAAGGCGGATACGATGCGGCAAACGCTTTGATTCAGCTTAATGAACTTTCAACATCAACAGGAGCGGTTGTCCCGGAATGTGCCGGAGCAGGAAGAACCACCCTTCTTTACAGCATTGATGAGAACGGCAGCGGACTTGATACTGCTGTCATAAACGGGATAGATGCACTTATCAAATATGCGGCTTTTGATGTTTTCAGTGCCGTTGGCGATGACGGGGACTCTGGAACGATTGATACTTCCTGCTTCCTCAAAAAAGTGGAAGCCGTTGAATTTACACCGCCACCTGATGATCCTTGCGATCTTTCTAATAAAGTTCAGATCGGAAAATTGAACGGATCGACTTATTTCAACGGGTTCACCAACTTTGTGACAGGGACTTCAAACCCTGCCGTCACCGGTTCCATGCTCACATTCAAAGTCTATGCTCAGAACGACATCTGTGTAAAGCAGACCAAGCAGGCACAGGCCTTCACCGCAGTAATTCACATTGTTGACGCCGCTACAAATGCATATCTTGACTCCCAGAATGTAACAATAATAGTTCCACCCGAAATACCCGGGCTTGGAGAATCATAAAAAATAAACGAGGAAACAATGAAAAAAAATGTAGTTCTGCTGTTAATTCTTGTTTTTGCGGTTTCCTGTTCAGAAACATCAACCAAGAAAAACAAAGATTCTGATATTATTCAGGATTTCGACTTTATTGAACTTGATGAGGATGTGATTGAAGAGCTCGACGATGTTATTTTTCCGGACAATTCTCAGGAGCCGGATGATTTTGAAAATATTGATGATCCTGATATTGATGAAGAAACCGACGAAGATGAAACGGTTGACGAAACGGTTGACGAATTAAATGACGAAGCTGTTGATGATGATGCTGTTTTTGAAGGGAACTCTATCGAATGGCTGGGCGACACAGCAACTGTTTCATATACCGGCAGTGATCTGAAAACATTCACTATTTCAACAACCGCCGACCTTCGTGACAACACCCCTGCAGATAAAAAGAGGACTTTTTCGCAAAAAGAAGGTGACATGATCCTTACAAGCGGAAACATAATGTTTGATGCACTTTTTACAATGGCTTTAAGGGAAGTTGAAGAAAACAGTGTTTCTCAGATATCGGACTGGAGCTTCAACAACGGAAACCCTGTCCCCTGTGACTGTTTTGAGACCGGTGCAAAATGGCATTATGTCTGGACAAGAGATACAAGCTATGCCGTTGACCTCGGACTCGCATTTGTCAATCCGGAAAGATCAAAAAACTCACTTGATTTCAAAATATCAGACAAAAAAATCTCTGCCGGCGGATCAAATATGGAGATAATTCAGGATACAGGCAGTGGTGGATCGTGGCCTGTGAGCACTGACAGAGTATCGTGGGCACTCGGTGCCTATGAAGTGCTGAAATATCTTGAAGGAAGTTCTTATACTGACTTTCTTGACAAGGCATATACCGCGATAAAGAACACTGTAATGACTGACAGAACACATATTTTTGATGCTGCTGACGGTCTTTATTATGGCGAACAGTCCTTCCTTGACTGGCGTGAACAGACCTATCCTGTATGGACTGCAAGTGACACCGTTCATCTTGCAATGTCAAAGACTCTTTCAACTAATGTACTCCATTTTTTAATTTTAGACATCGGTTCAAAACTTGCTGATATCAAAGGAGACACCGCTTTTAAAAATGATTGTGACAATTGGAAAATTTCCCTTAAAAATTCAATAGTTGAAAAATTCTATCTTAGTGATGCAAAACTATTCAGTGCAATGAAAACTACATATTTAAATGATGCATCCATTAAAAAATTTGATCTTCTCGGGCAGTCTCTTGCTGTTATTGCGGGAATTGCTGATGAGAATAAGGCAAAAGATGCCGTTGCAAATTATCCTGTGACAACTGCAGGACCTCCTGTAATCTGGCCGCAGGAACCGTCAACAAGAATTTATCACAACCGCGGAATATGGCCTTTTGTGACGGCTTATGCACTGAGATCTGCGGTAAAAACAAAAAATGATATGGCTTATGAAAACGCTTTCATGAGCATTGTAAGAGGTGCGGCACTTAACCTTTCAAACATGGAAAATTTTGAATTCACAACTCTTTCAAATTACTATATTGACAATCGAAAAGACCAATTAAACCGAGATCTTACAGGACCTGTTGTTAATTCGCAAAGACAGCTGTGGAGTGTTGCGGCGTTCATTTCTCTTGTTAAGGACGGATTGTTTGGAATGACAGTGGACATAGATTCAATTTCGTTTGATCCGGTTATCCCTGTTAAGCTAAAAAAGAGTTTTTTTGCAAGTAGTGAAGGAATACAGATCGAATATGTCAAGTTGAAAGGGAAAAATCTGAAAATTGCAGTGATGTTTCCAACAAACGATGTTAATGAGAGCGGGTTATATGTTTTAAAATCGGTTAAACTTAAAGGGAAAGTTCATGATAAAACATTTCTTATAAGCGAACTTGATGAATATAGTGACATTGATCTCATTCTTGAACACAGTGCTGTAACAGCTACGATAAATGAAAAGAACTGTGCCGTCGAATCAAACTGTTTTGCTCCTCACGCCCCGGTCATTCCGACAGATCCTTACGGCATTGCAGTAAGCGGCGGAAAACTTGCGGTAACATTCACCGGAGATAATGGAGTAACTTTCAATATGTATCGTGACGGCGTTAAAGTTGCAGAAAATGTGACAAGTCCCTGGACAGATGCGGACTCAGCAGATTATTCAGACAAATCATATTGTTACAGTGTTTCAGCCATTAGCGCTGCCGGTCTTGAAAGTCATATTGCCAACCCTGTATGTTTCTGGGGCACAGCTTTTGAAAGGGTTACAAAAATTGAGGCAAACGGTTTTGACCAGACACCAAACGCATCTGACCACGGCAGATCTCATTTTGCGGACTGGGGTATCCCCGCAGCTGTGCTTTCAGTTTCGTCATTTACTCCGCCAAGTACCGGAACATACCTTGTGCAAATCGAATACGGAAGCGGAAGACCACTTGATACCGGCATCACATCGTGCCTGAAAAAAGTTGAATTCATTGACGAATCTGACTCTTCAGTTGTTTTTTCGGGCTTTGCTGTAATGCCTCACCTCGGAGCTGACAACTGGGACAGATGGGGAGATTCGTCATTCCTGAAAGTTGCACTAAACAGCACAAAGACATATAAAATTTCAATAACAGATGCATTCAATATGAGCTATTTTGAACACTTTGTCCCCTACACCGGCGGAGCAGTCGGAGGCGGAACAGAAGTTTATAACCGCGTCAACCTTTCAACGATAAAGTTTCTACTGAAAAGTAAGAACTGATTTCACAGAGTAAAAGAAAAATCTTTCACGATGATGCCGGGAAGGTGTGAGCTTTCCGTGCTTCTTTGACCATAGGTATCTGTGCTGATGAGCATTTCCCGTTCACTTGTGGCATCAACAAAATTTTCACCTAACATTTTGAAAACCGATTCATCAAATCTCATGACATTGATCGGAGCTGTTATTTCGCCGTTTTTCACATAAAACGCGGCAAATCTCGACATTCCTGTCACTTTGCAGTTTGCTCTGTCTGAATAGTTCAAGTAGTGGACATTATTAAGATAAACTCCTGTGTCAAGCACTTTTAGAATGTCAGTTGCTGCAATGTTTCCGCCATTCATTTCAAGAGATTCGGGCATTTCATAACCGTTGGCTCCGTTTTGAATTTCGCCGTATTCCTTTGCACTTCTCGGGCTGACCAGCGCTCCTGCAAACTTACCGTTTCTGATAAGTTCAACCTTATCCGGTCTTATGAAGCCGGTTGAATTAAAATTCGGGCAGCTCCCCTCTTTTGTGTTTTCCGTAATTGTTATCGAATCGTTGAGAGTCACTTCATTTTCAACAAGTTTGATTAACGAACTATTCTTTGTCTTTTGAGATTTAATTCCGAAACCGCCCCATCCGATCACTCCGAAAAAATCTTCAAGAGCACTTGGAGCAAGGTAAACCCTGTATTTTCCTCTTTGAATCGTGACCGGAGTCCGTTTCATTATTTCAAGCTCGGTTCTGACTTTCTCCATTTTTGCGTTAAACGCTGAAGAATCCCATCTGTATCCGGCATATCCTGACTTTACAGCTTTGTCAGTTGAATGATATACGCTCCAGCTGAAATTAAAACCCGGTTTTTCAAACCAGTTCTTTTGACCGAGACTGTTTGCAAAACCCGCAATGATGTTTCCGCTTGCAAATATTCCAACCAGATCAAGTCCTTTTGCCGAAGTAATTATTTCATTTATTATCTCTTCACTTTCAGGCAGTTCATTTTTTGCAACTGTTTCAGTGGATTTCACTTCCGTCGAATAAAGAATATACGGGTCATTCTCAACTTGTGCGATTATATTTCTTAATGAATTAAAAGCATTGTCAACGCTCATCAAATCTGTTTCAAAGTTTTTTGACAGTGACAGAGAGTGATGCGCCTGCTTACCTCCCAAAATGAGAGTAATTGAAAGATAATACTGTGAAACATGACCGTTCTGCCTGATCAATGCATGGTTTAGACGGATAAAATCGCTCTCTTCACCACTTAAATTAAGATAAATGAATTCACCCGCTTTTGTTTTTGAAACTGCAAGATCTGCAAGTTTATAAAAATAGTTTTTCATTATTCACCTCCGAAAACTTCAACGCCGCCAAAAAGACAGACTGGGCTTGCATGACCGACAAATATTGCCTGATTGGGTTCGGCTTTTCCGCAGTTTGGAACCCCTTTCATTTCAAAAGTGTCACGATTTCCAACCATTTTGAGGTTGTTCCAGAAATATCTTGAAATTCCACGGTAATTGGGATTTTTTACAAGATGAGTCAACTTTCCGTTTTCGATCATCCTCCCCCACTCGCATCCGAACTGGAATTTGTTCCTTGAATCATCAATTGACCACGAAAGGTTTGTCTTCATGAAAACCCCTTTTTCAACACTTGCTATCATTTCATCAAATGTTGAAGTTCCAGGTTCCATGTTGAGATTCGCCATTCTGTCAACCGGAGGTCTGTTCCAGCTTGAAGCACGACTGTTTGCAACGCCGGAAACATTTGATCTGAGCTGAGAAATATTGCTGCCGAGCGCCCTTTTCAGAACACCTTTTTTAATCAGGTACTCCTTATCCGCTTTGTTCCCGTCATCGTCAAAAAGATATGTCGCAAACTCACCTTCAACTGTGGGGTCAAAAGTAATGTTAAGAAGCTCACTGCCGTATTGAAAGTTTCCGATCATATCAAGAGTTACAAAACTTGTTCCTGCGTAGTTTCTTTCATCACCTAAGATTCTGTCAATCTCAAGCGGATGACCGATAGATTCATGTATCTGAAGCACCATCTGGCCCGGATCAAGAACTATGTCCATTGTCCCCTCCGGACAGTTCGGTGCATCAAGAAGTTCATTTGCCTCAACTGCAAGCCGTATTGCGTTTTCTTCATTAAAACCTGTTTTTTCGAACACTTCCAGTCCGCCCTGCATTGCAATTGCAAAACTGTCAAGACTTCTTCTTGTGATATTTGTTCCAACTGCCGCAGTAAGAGACAGGAACGGAATCATATAATCAAATTCGTGAAGCGCTTCCCCTCCGACAGATGTGATATACCACACATTTTTCCTTATAAAAGTGACTGCCGCAGTTCTGTCAACGATGTTCTTTCCATTCATTTTCAAGTTTAACAGCTTTAAATGTTCAATCTTTTCAGCAAGTTCAGTTTTATCCCACGGTTTTTCAACAGGACTTGAATATTTGCCGTTTGGATTCAACTTTTCAATTTTCGAGAACGGAACAACACTTTTTGAGCCGTTAAATTCCGCCCACCGGAGAGCCGATTCATAAGCTTTTCCGATTCCATTATCAGAAAAGTCGCATGAAGCCGCATAGCCGCTCCCATCCCCGATGTAAACCGTGATCATATAACCCGAATCATTGCTTCCTGCAACAGGAGAGAGAACATCACTTCGAACCGAAATATTCTGTGAATAACTTGAAACAATGCGGATAGTTGCAAACTCACCGCTTTTCACACACTTAAAAAAACTTTCTTTGACTTTCCCAAGATCGAACATGTCTCCTCCATCATAAAACAATTCATAACAGTCTAAACATTTAAAGAATAAAATGAAGAAAAAGGATATTTGCAGTTTTTTGTTGTCTTATAACTTTGAATCTGAATAATTAAGAAAAGATTTGTGAGGAGAAAAACATGGCTGAGCTGATAACAGGAATAATAATCGGAACAATAACTGGCGGAATTATTTCATTTTTATGGATGAAAGCAAAAAATGCGTCAATTACTGCGGAATCAAAAACTCAGGGAAACTGGAGAGAAATGATTATGAGACTGGATTTTCACTCCTTCAATCTTTCCCCCGTCTTGGGGTCTTTGGGATTCTCCGGCTGCGGTGTGTAATCATCAAACGGGCATAGTTCAGGGTGATAATCACAGTAACATTCCATGTCACGGAGTTTCATGGCTGGCTGGGTATCGTCCTGCCACACAAGCCAGTGCCCTTCAATCTCAGGATAAGACATTCTATAAGCCATGATTCCGTCATTGTGTTCAACGGGAAGTGCACAGTAACTTTTCTTTTTTGATATTCTGTAGTAACACACTTTTCCGTCACCTTGCGGATCTCCTGCTTCATCATTTACCGGATTAAAAACATTGGTCAACAGAATGGTATCACCTTTGACCTGAATCACCGGCAATGTCTTTGTTCCTGCCGACAGTCCCGGAATATCTATTTCTTCATATTTGAACAGTGTTTTGCTTATATCTACTTTTCCAATCTTGTTTGACTTGGATGTATCTATGTTCTCGTAATATATAAGATTTTCATTTTCCTTATCTATTATGGGTGTTGCAATTCTTTCTCCCGTTCTGTTTAGCTTTACACAATCCTCTCTACTTTTCGGGCTTTTACTGAGATCACACACATATCCTTTGAAACTCTGATCATAAAATGCGAGTTTATCTCCAACAAGATTGGGATCTCCGCCTGTATCACCTTCTCCGATTACTGTCCATTTCCACACTCCGATTTTTGCATACATCATTCTGTCAGGATCACCATCTTTTATTTCAACATTTATAAATACCCATTTGTCATTTATAACGGGATTGCCTGTTATAAAACGCACAGGTTCGTTCATTGCGACCGACATTTTTCCACTGCTGTCTGAATATATCAAATACTTATATGCACTGTTTTTATCAATCCCCTTAAGTGAAACACCGTTGAACATTGATCCTTTGTTATATGCCATTATATCATTTGAGCTGCTCATCCTTGCAACTTTATACATACGGGTATCAAGATCAAATTCAATTGCTTTCATGTCTGCCGGTTTTGCTTCCTCACTGAATGTTGCAGATAAAGCGTGATCCATTACCATCCCGATCTTCCCTTCAGACAGGTTATAGTGCTTGAATGTTTTCATACCTGTCTGCCAGCCGGTCGGATTATCAGCATTTAACATAATATCGCATTTATCCAAAAAAATAGTCGGGTGATTCTCTATCACTTTATCATAATAAAGAGGAATCAGATCCTCCATGACACATGGGTATCCACAACAGTCCAGATCGGGATGCTCTTTGCACAGGACTTCATTGGGTTCTTTCCACAGGTTTGAAACACAGTCGGGATCGAGTTCTGTCGGAGTATCACATTTTCTGCAGAAATGAATTGAACCGTCAATTCTTGAATAAGGGAAGCCCGCCTCCTTCAAAGGCGGGCAGTATGTGTCTTCATCAATATCGGGAATTTCATCCAGTTTGTTGTCATCCTTCAGATCAGCATCGGCAATGTCAACATCAGGATCAGTAGGATCATCATCAAATTGTGTGTTATTATCCTGATCCATGGTGCTTTCCTTATCATTTGACGGTTTGCTTTCGTTGCATGCCGTGCAGGAAAACAGAAATACCGTCACAACTAAAACCGGAATATATTTCAATTTCATTGCCTCACCTCTCATTTGCTCAGGAATATCCTGCCGCTGTGAACTGTGTATATTATACCGTTTCTAAGATAAGTGTCTCTAAAATAATTTTTGCTTCCTCCGATGCTTTTTATTACGAGTTTCTCACTTTCGTTGAATTCAATCTTTTTCTGTCCGTTTTTGCAGCCCAGATATACATTCTGACTGTCGCTCATGAATTCAGGATCACTGCAACTCAGCTTAACTTCATCAGTTTTAACGATTGTTCCTTCATCAGAAAATCTGAACATGGCAAGCTTTGAACTGCTGAACCATTTGTCATGGAAAACAAAGAGATATTCATTCCAGACCTCAAGATCAACAACATTCATTGAAAGAGAGACCGTCTGTTTTTTCACAGGATTGAATGGATCAGTAATGTCATAAATATTTACTTTTCCGTTTTCTCCGGTGAACAGCATATTTCCAGACACTCTTATCTGGTCACATCCGCTTGTGCTGATCTCTTTTCTTTTTACAAGATCACCGTTTTCCTTCACTTCAAAAACAAAAACTTTGTTACTTCTTGATGAATAAAGTGCATTATCTTTAACTGCAATGCTGTTCACTGTGCCGACCACATCAAGATCTCCGTTTTCAAGTCCGCCTGCCGCATTTATCCTGAAAGTTCTTATTCCGCTGAGTCCGCCGGAAAAAACAAAATCATCAATTCCCGCAAGAGAGAATTTGTAGTCAAGGAATGTATAGCTTTTATACTGATAATCTTCAGCAGGACTGCAAATGTTCCTGAATTCCTTCCCGGGATAAGTATTGTCATTTTTTCTTGATATGCAGTATTTTTCAATATCCATTGCCTCAAATTCACTTTCAAGAACAGTTTTTCCGTAATCTGTTTCACCTGTTGCAATATTTATGAATGCAGTGGCAACTTCTTTTTGAGGAAATGTTCTTGAGAAGATATTCAGGATTCCGTTTTCCTCTTTTATCAGGACATCGCCCATATCAATATTAATGCTGTCGGCAATTTTTCTCCAGCCGTAAGCTGTGTCAAGTGCCCACACATCGCTATGAACTGCAACACCTTCTCTTCCGTCCGTGACTCCTCCTGCAACATACATTTTCCAGTTATCTGATGAAAAAGAGAACGAATCTCTTGAAGCAGGATATTCATCCGATTCTATTTCAATAAAAGTATCTCCGCTGAGTATGTAAGGTTCATAATATTGTCCGTTGTTACGGAGCATAACAAGTTCCCTGCCGGCACTAAAGACATTTATCTCGTTTTCCGGATAAGGCATCTGCATTATTTCTCTGAATCTGTAGGTCATGCCGCTGCCGATATTTGTCTGCTGTCCGCTGTCGTCCTTTTCAAGAGAATAGAGCATATTCGCACTTGTAAGGAAAATTCTCCCTTTTGCAACAGCACCTTTTCCTTTTATCAGATCTTCCTGCGGTTTGGGAGCAATTCCTGCAAGAATTATTTCGCTTGGATTATCTTCATCATTGATTCCGAAATATATTTCATTTTCACCTTCAAACACCGATATAATGTTCCCTTCATCATTGAATGTCGCAATAATGTTGTCAGCATTGTTGAGTTTTCTTTTTTCACTTTTCAGAATATTATCCTTATATATCCAGAGTTCAGTCACAGATGATACGGCATCTGAAAATTTTACACATCCTGAACATGTCGAATTTGATTTTTCCGAGCTGTTTAACATTTCAGAGGTAATTTTGAACGGGAAAAAGTTCTGTCTCAGATTTTCAGTGTAATAACTAAGTTTTGTTCCCTGCTTGTTCTCTCTTTTTGTCCTTGCATTGATATAGAAATTTCTGAAACATGCCGGATTTATGAATTCTGCTTCCTCATCATAATAATCTTCATCTGCACTGCAGTTTTCCGTTCCTGCCGATCCAACTGAAGCAGCATAATTAATGAACGGCTCCTTTAAATTCTGCTGACCCGATGAGACATAAGTTTCATATAAGAACGGATAATCAACCGATAGATTCTTTGTCCAGTCCCATTTTTCAATTGCCGACTTGCTGTACTTTGTTTTGTTTACTACACTCAATTTTCCCATAAATGAACTTATTTTAGGGGTCTGCCATGCCAATTTATTAAGCTGTCTATTATATGGTTCAGGATCGCCGCCGTGACTGTATCCGAAACTCGAATCATTTGTTGTCGGAATGCTTTTCCCAAGATCCGATGTTGTGCAGTAACCGCCTTTGCCCCACTCATCCATTAATTCCAGATCCATCCAGCAGTATTTTGCAGTTGATCCGGGGGTTGTATCACCGATAACTTTGTAATTCAGATCAACGAACCTGTTCACCTCCGACTTCATTTTGTGAAAAATAAGATTCGGAGATGTCGTTGAAATCATTTTCGTAACTGAAGAATGATCCGTGTCACACGCATCACCGATACCGTCAAGATCATGATCCGGCTGCCAGTACCACATTTTTCTGTTTTTATAAACAATGTTCTCGTAAATCAAATTTCCCAAATACCCATCATTTTTTCTCTCCTGATTTTTTGATGCACCACCACTGAAAGAAAGTTTCAACCAGCATTCTAACCAGTTATCATCTTCATCACATTCCTGAATTTCAGCAGAGATCAGTTCATTATTTAGTGATGCTGCAACAAATTTGTTTTTAACATTTGGACAGTTGTCGCATTCATCATGAATTCTGTCACCAT
Organism: uncultured Spirochaetales bacterium; assembly: GCA_964630905.1. Taxonomy (GTDB): domain Bacteria; phylum UBP6; class UBA1177; order UBA1177; family UBA1177; genus JAGOEX01. Next base: position 32,562 of record CAZVWR010000017.1, read on the forward strand.
CACTATCCCGCCTTGTTTCATATTCAAAAACCATTCCGTTTGACGGACACGGATCACAGAGATCACCGACCCCGTCACCGTCATAATCACCCTGATCCGGATTATAAATCCCCGGACAGTTATCATCTTCAAAAACATTATCGCCGTCAGGATCATAATGATCACAAACATCTCCAAGTCCGTTTCCATCTCCATCCGCCTGATCCTCATTCCAATCAAACGGACAATTATCATATACATCTTTTATCCCGTCACCATCATAATCACGGGACTTATAATGATAAACAGAGTGCTGCTCTGTACTAGCTGTACACCTATTATTAAGGACAAGAAGATGAATATCATATTCTTCACTGCCATTCAACGCAGGAAAAATATTTATTCCTTCCAGCTCTATGTTTCTTTCAGCTGCACACAATGGATCTTCCGGAATCATTTCTTCCATAATATGGATAAACCCTATCATATAAAATTCTATATCTGCTTGATCGTTAGGATGCCATTCTTCCATTCTTATCAAATCTTTATAAGCTTTTTCTGGAACATAATATATATAAACGCCTGTAAACCCAGAATTGTTCTGTTTAGCATCATGTACATTGTAAAAAAATCGTCCATTGGGTGAAAATGCACCGCCCTGTATCCAGTTAGTGTAGTTGCTTTGATTTATGTCGGATTTTTCCAGATCGTATGTGCCATCATTAGACCGTTTCAAAGATTCCATTCTGACCTTCACTCTTCTGGCAAAAACCTTTTCTTCACTACTATTTTCAGTTAAATTGTTACCTTCAATCTCAACAATTGATTGACATGGTTTGAATATCATTCCTGTTTTAGGAAATATAGTCAGATATGACCAAGATTTCTTATCATTGAATTTAATTTCAGATATACCATCGTAATCAACTCTGTTATTTACAGAATAATGTTTTTGATCTTTATATATATCACCATAAAAAAAATAAACTTTGTCATTTCCTGGGACAGCAAGAGTTTTTCCTAGTCCAAAAAAACCTGAATAATAAAAATCCCCGTGACCAAATTTTTCTCCGGAATTTTCGAATAAATTAACTTTCTCATATTCCTCAAAAAAATGGCTCGCATTTAGTTTAAAAACATCAATATAATTATTTTTTATGAGAACCCAATACTCAGAAACAATGGTTCCGTTCTCATCTATTTCATGAATATTTGTTATACCTTGAGTTTCATGATCTTTATTTGATTGATCGCCATTATCTCTATCATGAGGATTCTTGTATTCGGAATCATCTTGATAATAAAAATTCTCCCACAAATAAAATTCAGACATGGCATCATAATGCATCTCACCTTTAAACAACCCTTTTTCCAACTTGTTCATTTCAATTGCCGCCAGCAAAATTTCCGGCACAAAAATTAAGACAGAAACCAGGAACCCGATAAAAACCAAAAATTCTTTCCTCATCTCACCCCTCCATCAAAAAGATAATAAAACCGTCTTGTATAAAAAACTCTTGAAATATTCTGCATGTATCTGAAAAAATTAAAGAATCGACTTGTCTCTTGTCTTGTCTTGTCTTGTCTTGTCTTGTCTTGTCTTGTCTTGAAAAATCATCCCGTTAAAACAGGAAAAGCAAGTTCTTTTTGAATTTTTTGTCATTTTTGCTTCCAACTGAAATCTGACCAAGTTGTATTAAAATATTTTCAGCATGTCAAGGGAAAAGTTCTCCTGTTTTTTTGGTGGAACTTCAGAAAGAAAAAAATGCAGTTTTTTGTTGTCTTATAACTTTGAATCTGAATAATTAAGAAAAGATCTGTGAGGAGGAAAAAACATGGCTGAGCTGATAACAGGAATAATAATTGGAACAATAACTGGCGGAATTATTTCATTTTTATGGATGAAAGCAAAAAATGCGGCACTAATTGCAGAATCAAAAGCTAAACTTGAGGCAATGGCTGAAAAGATCGAAACTCAGAAAAACGAGTTTGAGTCAATGAAAAAACAGTTCTCTGCTGAATTTGAAAACCTTGCGACAAAGATATTTGATGAAAAATCGCAGAAATTCACGAGACTTAACCAGGAAAACATGACGACAATATTAAAACCGCTCGGGGATAATCTTGAGAATTTCAAAAAGAAAGTTGAAGAAACTTACAATAATGAAGCGCGCGAAAGATTTTCTCTTGAAAAAGAGTTAAAAAAACTGGTGGAACTTAATTTAAAGATCTCTGATGATGCCAACAATCTTACAAATGCACTTAAAGGTGAATCAAAAACTCAGGGGAACTGGGGTGAAATGATCCTTGAAAACATTCTTGAAAAGTCAGGACTGGTCAAAGGGAGAGAATATTCTACTCAGGAATTTCTTAAAGATGATGACGGTAATCCTTTTAAAAATGAATCGGGACAGAAGCTTCAGCCCGATGTCGTCATCAATTATCCTGACAACAGAAAAATAATAGTGGATTCAAAGACTTCTCTCACGGCATATGTAAACTGTGTCAATGCTGAAAATGACGAAGAAAGAAAGAAATTTACGGTGGAACATTTAAGATCGGTAAAAAAACACATTGATGAACTGAGTGCAAAAAGATACGAGGACTTCGCCCCGACACTCGATTTTGTGATGGCGTTTATTCCGAACGAATCGGCTTATATACTTGCAATGCAGAGCGATCCGGGACTCTGGAACTATGCATATGACAGACGGATACTTCTCATAAGCCCCACAAATATGATCGCGGCGCTGAAGCTGGTTGCAGACCTCTGGAAAAGAGAATATCAGAACAAAAACGCTCTTGACATAGCTGAACGGGGTGCAAAACTTTATGACAAATTTGCCGGCTTTGTTGAGAACATGACTGACATCGGGTTAAATATCCAGAAAGCTCAAAAAAGTTATGATACCGCTTTTAATCAACTTAAAGATGGCCCTGGTAATCTCATCGGACAGGCTGAAAAACTCAAAGAACTCGGGGTAAAAACGAAAAAACGGCTTCCGTCATCAGCCGGAGAGGACTATAGGGACATCTAAACATCCTCTTTCAAACCATTAACAATTAACGTGCGACGCCTATATATTTTTTATTGACAATTATATTTTTTCAGCTATTTTTCTAATGCCTATTATTCATTTTTTATTTGGAGGACTCTATGTTCAAGTTTGTTTCAAAGTTTTTCGTAATGATCGTTCTCATGTTTTCATTCTCCGCTATGTTCGCGGCTGAGATCCACTGCAACCCCGACACAAAGACCTGTCACAAGTCAACTTGCAGATACTACAACTGCAAGGGTTGCACAAAAGTTTTCCAGTCTGAAGAAGAAGTGACCAAGAACGGTTACAAGTTCTGCAAGATCTGCTCCGAAGAAAAGGCTGAAAAGAAAGGGACAAAGTAAATCCGCAAGGCAGGTCCGCATCAGCCGGCGGATCTGCTTTCTTTAAAAAATTAAGTTCTCTTTTTTGTTTGCAATAGAAATTTTTTTTGTATATCCTCGTTATCGAATAAAGTTATTTTTAAGAAAAATGGAGAATGATATGTCAGGATTCAACGAACTTTCAAACAAAAGCATCAACAGTATCAGAACCTTATCCATTGATGCTATACAAAAGGCAAACTCCGGTCATCCCGGACTTCCCATGGGAGCCGCTCCGATGGCCTATGTTCTGTGGAAAAATCACATGAATATTGATCCGTATGATCCATCATGGAACAATCGCGACAGATTCATCCTTTCTGCCGGACACGGTAGCATGTTGCTGTACTCTCTTCTTCATTTAAGCGGATTTTGCGTTACGATGGATGACATAAAAAATTTCAGACAATGGGGAAGCAGAACTCCAGGGCATCCTGAATACGGAATGACATCCGGAGTTGAAACCACAACAGGACCTCTTGGTCAAGGAATCGCATACGGCGTCGGAATGGCAATTGCCGAAAAAATGCTTGCCGCAAGATTTAACAGACCCGGTTTTGAAATAGTTGACCACTACACTTTTGTTCTAACAGGGGATGGATGTCTTATGGAAGGTGTTTCGGCTGAAGCGGCATCATTAGCAGGTCACCTTAAACTTGGAAAGCTTATTTATCTCTATGATTCCAATGACATATCTCTTGACGGCCCGACATCAATGACATTCACCGAAGATGTTGCAAAAAGATATGAAAGTTACGGTTTTCAGGTTATAACTGTTGAAAGCGGAGATACTGATCTTGATGCGATCAACAATGCAATAAAAGATGCAAAAGCTGAAGCTTCCAAGCCTTCGATGATAATAATTAAGACAACTATCGGTTTCGGTTCCCCCAACAAATCAGGCAAGGCAGATTCTCACGGAGCACCGCTTGGCAAAGATGAAGTTGCACTGGTAAAAAAGAACTTTGGAATGGACCCTGAAAAATATTTTGAAATCGATGACGATGTTTATGCAGATTTCAGAACGATCGCACAGAGAGGAAAATCGGCCCGTTTGAGCTGGGAATCCATGTTTGAAAAATACTGCCGTGATTATCATGAACTCGGCATACTCTACAAAAAGATGAAAAACCTTGAAATATCCGGATCTGTTGAAGAATTTCTCCCTGTTTTTGAAACCGGTGCAAAAATTGCGACAAGAAGTGCAAACGGAAAAGTGCTCGGAACCCTTGCCAAAAATGTTCCGTGGCTTATAGGCGGAGATGCAGATCTAAGCTGTTCAACAAAAACCGCAATAGGTTCAGAAAAATGGATTTCTGCAGACGATTTTTCAGGGAGGAACATCCATTTCGGAGTTAGGGAACACGCAATGGGGGCAATTGCAAACGGAATAAGCTATTACGGTTTTTTCAAACCTTTTACGGGAACTTTCTTCTCTTTTGTTGATTACATGAGGCCGGCTTTAAGACTTGCATCCCTTTCAAAACTTGAAACGGTTTTTGTTTTCACTCACGATTCGCTTGCAGTCGGTGAAGACGGGCCGACACATCAGCCTGTTGAACAGCTCGCCTCTATCCGCTGCATTCCGGGGCTCACAACGATCAGACCTGCCGATGCTAATGAAACATCTGTTGCATGGAAATACATCCTTGAAAACAGAAATACCCCTGTTGCACTGATTCTAACCAGGCAGGACATTCCAGTTCTTGACAGGTCAAAATACGCTCCGGCAGCAGAAGCTCTCAAAGGGGGATATGTCATTTCAGATTGCGAAAACCCTGAAATTGTAATAATTGCAACAGGTTCTGAAGTTCATATAGCTCTTGAAGCCGCTGAAAAACTTAAAAATAAAGGGAAAAAAGTCAGAGTTGTAAATATGTTCTCTGTCGAAATATTTGAAAAGCAGTCGACTGATTATAAAGAAAAGGTTCTTCCGTCATCACTTAAAAAAAGAGCAATCGTCGAAGCAGGATCTTCTTTCGGTTGGCATAAATATGCAAAAGATGATGGAATTATTATCAGTGTTGACAGATTCGGTGAATCGGCTCCCGGAAATGTTGTTCTTGAAAAGTTCGGCTTTACATCAGAAAATATTGTAAATTCAGTACTTAAGCATTATTAATACTCTGAGATTGAAAAAAATTCTATAATAAGTATAATTTTCTCCGGTGTATCTTTAAAAGCGGGGTTGCTGTTATGAAGAAGATTGTATTTCTTATCTTTATGTTCTGCATTTCATGTAGCAGTGAAAATCCATATGAATGCATTACAGCCTTTGACTGTCCTGACAATAAAATCTGCAAGAACGGATTCTGTGTAGACCCTGAAGCTGGTGATACCGGAAACAGTGGAGACACAGGCAATACTGGAAATACTGGCGACACCGGTAATACCGGCAACACAGGAGATTCAGGCAACTCAGGAAACTCAGGAGATTCAGGCAACAGTGGTGATACAGGCAATACTGGCAACACCGGTAATACTGGAAATACAGGCAATTCCGGTAATACCGGCAACACAGGAAATACAGGCAATTCAGGGAACACGGGAGTGGAGCCAGTTTGCGGCAATGAATCTGTTGAAGAAGGAGAAGAGTGTGATCTCGGTTTTTCTAAAAATGGAAACCTTTACTGCGATTACGGTTTGACCGAACCATGCAAAATCTGTGATGAATATTGCAAAGAAAAAGACGGACTTAATCATTATTGCGGTGACGGGATCATTCAGAGAACTGACTGCACCGGTTTTGAAAACTGTGTGAAAACGGTCGGTATCACTGATGAAGCATGTGATCCCGCCGATAATTCGAAATGCCTTGCAGACTGCAGTTCTCTTAAACTTCCCCCGAGAATATATGTAAAATCAACAGCAGCAGGTGCAAATAACGGTACAAGCTGGACAGATGCCTACACAGACCTTCAAAAAGCTCTGGATGATGCAAGAAAATTCATTCCTGAATCAACTGACGAAAAAGTTGAGATCTGGGTTGCGGGAGGAACATATAAACCGGCATTTGCCGCAGGAAAATATTCTTTGCGGCTAAGAGGTACCAGCGGTTGGTATGGAGCAGCTTTAAGAGTGACCATCGGTGGAACGATTGTTCATGACGGGCTTACCCTCTCATCAGGAACAGAATCTCCATGGTATAATTTCACAGTGGAATCAGGTCAGGCTGTCGATATCACATACACCGCGACCGGAACCTGGCCTGAACACCTCTGGTTTGAGGTCAGAACAGGTCATGACGGAGTTGGAGCGGCATATTTTTCAACCCTGGCTGGACAGGGAACGCCTCAGCCATTCGGTAACAGACACAAACACTTTTCGCTTGTAAATAACACCACCGTTTACGGCGGATTTAACGGAACTGAAACAGAACTTTCGCAGCGTAAACTGCCCGGAGATACCGGACACACCGCTGAACATACTGTCATAATAAGCGGAGACAACCTTTCATATAACGTTTTCAGACATAACGGAAACGGTGTGAACAGCACTGCTATTCTTGACGGAGTTACTATTTCAGGGGGAAATGCAACACCAGAAAGAATAGCTTTGTGGTCAAGACAGCAATATGACCCTGATTACGGGTATTATGATGATTACTATTACTGTCAGAATTATGAAGGTTGCTGGTCCACAACACAGATTCACTATGGCGGACCTCAGTGGATATATGCAAGAGGAGCGGCAATGGCTAATTATTCATCAACAAAAGATTATCCGACACTTGTCAATGTAACCGTGGAATCATGTACTACATTGAATACCGGAGACGATGCAACATATAGCGGGCATGTATATTCATGGGATGATTGAATTTAGAGAGGTTAATATGCCAAATAAAATCGTTTTTTTATCTATCTTTTTTTTATTAGCCGGTGTTGTGTCCTGTACATCAGATGACAGCAATTACTGTATCACCGCTTTTGACTGTGATGAAGGGCAGATTTGCGTTGACGGAGCCTGTGTTGAAAAAACAGGAGGCGACACTGGAAATACCGGAAATACCGGAGATACAGGTAACACAGGTAACACAGGCAATACCGGCAACACAGGCGATACCGGCGACTCAGGAAACTCCGGCGATTCCGGAGACAGCGGGAATACCGGCAACACTGCGCCTGATCCATGTGATCCGAACCCCTGCACCGGTGTTGCATTAAGCGATGAAACCTGTACGCCGTCGGGTGAAGATTATTCCTGCGGATGTGTTGAAGGTTACTACTGGAATGAATCAGCGTGTGAAGATATAGATGAATGTTCTGATGAACTGCTTAATAAATGCAGTGAGTTTGCAGACTGCGCTAATTCAACAGGCAGTTATGATTGTACATGCAGGGAACATTACTCAGGTGACGGATTTGAATGCATTGCAGACACTCAGCAGGTAAATTGCGAAAACACTCCACCTGAAAACGCTTCATGGAATATATCAAATGCAGATGGAATTCTCACGCAGACATGGGACGGAACTGACTGGGCACCGAAACCTGATGAATGTGTCTGGGACTGTGCCTTGAATTATTCAAAAGCAGGTGACATTTGTGAACCGGACACGAAAACTTTCACATGCCCTGAAAAACCGGGAGATATTTCAACTGTCTGGAACTCTGTTTCAAGCTACTCCCAGACCTGGAGTGGAACAGAGTGGCTTCCTGCTGAAACTGCAACAGAATACAACACAACAGCCGATACAATTTCCTGCAGGTATAAATGTGCTGACTATTTTTCGTGGAACGGAACAGAATGTGCCGGTGAAACAAAGATCTTCACATGCCCTGACAAACCTGCGGCAGGTACAGTCTGGAACTCTGTTTCAAGTTATACTCAGGTATGGAACGGGACCAACTGGCTTCCGGCGGACTCCGCAACTGAATACAACACAACAACAAGCACAACTTCATGCAGATACATTTGCGACACGAATTATACATGGAACAGTTCAATTTGTGCCGCCGACACAAGAAATAATCAGGAATGTACCGGTCTTCCGGCAAATGCCTACTGGAATACCGCAACGCAAATTTCACAAACCTGGAACGGAACGGCTTGGGCTCCTTCAACAACGGGTGTTCACAATACTGTCGAAAGCACAACTGAATGCAGATTTGCATGCAATGTAAACTATACATGGAACGGATCAATCTGTGCAGCCGACACAAAAACCTTCAACTGCACTGCAAAACCGGGAGGAGACACTACTGTCTGGAATACTGTATCAAACTATACTCAGACATGGAACGGCTCCTCATGGACACCCGCGGAAAGCGACACAATATATAATGAAACCGCAAGCACAACTTCATGCAGATACAAATGTGCTGCCTACTATAACTGGAATCCCGCAAACTCCCAGTGTGAGGCAGACACAAGGATTTATGTTAAGGCAAATGCAACCGGGGCAAACAACGGAACAAGCTGGACAAATGCTTACACCGATCTACAAAAAGCTCTTGACAGAGCAAAAACTATTACCGATGCCAACTCTTCAATAAATATGGAGATATGGGTTGCAGGCGGAACATATAAGCCATCATTTGCAGCAGGAAATTATTCAATCCGGCTTCGCGGAACAAGTGGATGGTATGGAGCAAAATTAAGAGTTAACATCGGCGGATCAATCGTGCACGACAATCTTACTCTTTCAAGCGGAACTACATCATCATGGTATAATTTCACAGTTGCATCGGGACAGTCTGTTGCAATAACTTATACAGCAAACGGAACATGGCCGGAACACTTGTGGTTTGAGGTCAGAACAGGAAACAACGGTACTGGTGCGGCATATTTTGCAACTCTTGCAGGTCAGTCAACACCTCAACCATTCGGCAACAGACATAAACATTTTTCCCTTGTTAACAATACAACTGTATATGGCGGATTCAACGGAACTGAAACAGAACTTTCGCAGCGTAAACTCCCCGGAGATGCCGGACACACTTCAGCACATACTGTTGTCATAAGCGGAGATAATCTCTCATACAATGTTTTCAGACACAACGGGAACGGTGTCAACAATACGGCTGTTCTTAACGGTGTTACCATATCAGGAGGCAATGCTCAACCGGAAAGAATATATTCATGGTACAGATATGAGTATGATCCATTTTATGGCGACTACACATATGTTTACTACTACTGCCAGAATTACGAAGGTTGCTGGCCTACAACACAGATTCACTACGGAGGTCCTCAGTGGATATATGCAAGAGGTGCCGCGATGGCAAGTTATTCTTCAACTAAAAGTTATCCTACACTTTTAAATATCATCGTTGAAAGCTGTACTACATTAAATACTGCCGATGATGCGACATACAGCGGACATGTCTATTCATGGAATGATTAAAAAAATTTGGAGCAATGTATGAAAAAATTGATCTTTTTAATTTTTATTCTTTTTCTTATTTCATGTGACGATAATTCAACAAGTAAAGATATCGGATTTGTTGATCTTGATGAAAACAACGATTTTGACTGGGCTGTGGAAGAATCCGATGAGTCCGACGAAACCTTTGATTCTGACATGCCCGACCAGTCCGATGAGTCCGACGAAACCTTTGATTCTGACATGTCCGACGAGTCCGACGAGTCCGATGAGTCCGATGAGTCCGACCAGTCCGATGAGTCCGACGAAACCTTTGATTCTGACATGTCCGACCAGTCCGATGAGTCCGATGAAACCTTTGATTCTGACATGTCCGACGAGTCTGACCAGTCCGATGAGTCCGATGAAGACTTTAATGACGAAGACCAATTCATTCCTGAAAATATCATTTTTGTCAAACACGATGCAACGGGTCTGAACGACGGATCATCATGGGAAAATGCCTACACAGATCTCAGTGTTGCAATCAGATTTCTCATTGAAAACCACATCGAAGGTAAAGACATCTGGGTGGCAAAAGGAACATATCATCCCACAGACTGCCCGAATCATTACAGCGAATGCAACTTTGAAACTCCGCAGAGAAGATACCATTTCACTCTTTTGAAAGGAGTCGGCATTTATGGCGGATTCACTGGAACTGAAGCTGATATTTTTCAAAGGGACTGGGCAAACAATGAAACCATTCTAAGCGGTGATTTCAACAATGATGATGAAACTGCTGGAAATTCAGAAAACGCATATCATGTGTTCTATCATGATGGATGGGAGAAAAAAGATAACACCGCCATCCTTGACGGATTTACAATAACAGGCGGCAATGCAAATGGTGACAACTGGCCTGATCAGGACGGTGGCGGCATCAGAAACAACAAATGGACGGAATTCGGGTCAACTCACACCGCACCGGTAATAAGAAACTGCATATTCAGAAACAATAATTCTCTCCTTGTCGGTGGAGCTATGTACAACCACGAAGGGGCAAGTCCAGTCATAGAAAACTGTACTTTTGCCGGCAATACCGCTAACAAAGGTGGTGCAATATATAATTATCTCGGGAGTCCTGTCATATCAAACTGCACTTTTGTCGGAAATCTTGCAACAACAGTGGGGGGTGCAGTCGTAATAGATTCATCTGCTGTAACAATTTCAGACTCTGTTTTTGACAGCAACAGTTCAGGACAGGCCGGAGGAGCCGCATTTGTTAGAGAATCAGGTGTCTGCACAGTGAAAGGGACTGTTTTTTCAAACAACGCGGCTTTAAACGGCGGAGCCGTAAGCAGTACCAACGCATCAGCTCTTAGTTTTGAAAATTCTTTCTTTTTAAATAATGCAGCAACCGGATCAGCCCTTCCGAGCGGTCTTGGAGGAGCGGTTCAGAACAATGAAAGTTCAGCAACTGTCATCAATTCAGTTTTCAAAGGCAACACCGCTGTTGCAGGAGGAGCACTGCTTAACATAAAATCAACCGTGTCTGTGATCAATTGTTCTATAAGCAACAATAATGCAAACGGCGCAATTGCAAACGGACAGAGCAACCCTGAACTTATTAACACCATAATTTACGGGAATACTGGAAGTTCTATTTTCAACATTCCTGCAGGAACTTATGGAATGGCGGCAAGCACACCGGTTATAAGTTTCAGCAATATCGACGGATGTGGCGGAAGCACAATGACATGCGGTGACGGCACTGAAACATGCTGGGTTGAAACATGCGGAACTGACAACGGTAATAACATAGATGAAGACCCTCTTTTTATCAATTCAGGAGAACATCCTTTGAATCTGACAGACCTTTCACCATGCATTGATGCCGGAGACAGCACAAAAGTCCCTGTTGCAATTACAAAAGACATTTCAGGTAACGACAGAATACAGGGTGTTGCCGTTGAAATAGGGGCTTATGAGGTCAAGTAACGTAATTTCCGGAGTTTAATCATAATGAGTACAAGCGTTATTTTTTCCGAAAGATGTTATGTATGCGGTGCTTTTCTTGAAAAAGGGAGTCATTTCTGTGGATTGTGTGGAAACTCTTTGAGCAGGGATACTTTATGCCCGGAATGCGGAACACAGATAGCGGATGTCTATTCATTCTGTAACTTCTGCGGTTGTTCTCTTAATAAACCGTTACATGAAGAACCGAAACACTATCCGATGGAAAGGCGAACAGATCCTAGAGAGAAAAAAAGATCTGAAATTACAGAAAGTCCTGTTGATCAGAAAAAATCTGTTACTCCGGAAAAGAAAACTGAACAGGAAGAATCGGGGAAATCTTCATTCAGAGAAGAAAGGCGTCTTGTCACCATATTGTTTGCAGATGTTTCAGGATTCACAAGCATGAGCGAAAAGCTTGATGCGGAAGAGGTGAAAGACACAATGAGCTCTCTTTTTGACATTCTTTCAAAGATAATTGTTGCAGAAGGAGGGACGATCGATAAATACATCGGTGACTGTATTATGGCGCTTTTCGGAGCACCGGTTTCACACGGAGATGACCCCATACGAGCTGTGCGGGCGGCAATAAAAATGCAAAGAGCACTTGACCGTTTTGCATTGGAAAACAAAGATCATCTCGGTGTAACTCTTAAAATGCGGATAGGTATAAATTCAGGATTTGTTTTAGCAGGTTATGTCGGAGGAGAAGGTAAGCAGGAATATACTGTAATGGGTGATACTGTCAATCTTGCAAGCCGTATGGAGAGTTCCGGTGTTCCCGGCAAAATACAGATAAGTGAATATACAAGGAACCTTATCGGAGACAAATTCATACTTCAGCAGGTCGGAGAAATCACTGTCAAGGGGAAGGTCGAACCGGTAAAAGCTTTCTTTGTACTCAATGAAACACACTCGGAAGCTGATTCAGGAACAATTTCCTTCATGGGAAGAGATATAAATTTCGTAGCCCGGGAAAAAGAAAGTGAAATGTTGGAAAAAATGATGTCCGAAGTTTTTGAAGAAGGTATTTCCAGACTTGTTGTAATTGAGGGAAAAAGAGGTATAGGAAAAACATCCTTAATAGAAAGATTCCTGTCAGGAGTCGCCCCTGCTTTTGTTTTTCACGGAAGAGCTTTAAAATCAAATTCCTCAGAACCGTTTGCACCTGTAATAAAAGCTATCAGGTCATTCTTTCAGAACATAAATGAAAATGAAAAGACCGGTTTGTTCTCTTTTATTTTTGGTGAAAAGATCGCAAGCGAAGAAATAGAACAATTCCCTCAGGAGCTTTTCAGAAACCTTCTTTCAGGTGATGAAATAGCTCTTGATTATGAAAATGATAAAAACGCGTTTTCGCTTAGAAATTATATGAAAACTCTTTTTTTCAGTGTTTTGTCACGCGTCAGTAAAAAAAGACCGGTTGTTTTTCTTATATCCGATGCACACTTCATGGATTCTGCAACAAAAGAATTTCTTGAATTTGTTATAAATCAGAAACAGGAATCCAACAGAATATTTCTCATTGCAGAAATTCAAAGCAATCCTGACCGACCGGGACCTGTTTTCAAATATGATCAAAGGATCGAACACCTTCAGATAAATGAGTTTTCTCAAGATGAACAGCTTGTTTTGATAAAAGAGATACTTCATACCGGAAAATCTGTCCCTGAGTGGATTACAGAATGGATATTCACAAACTTCAGCGGCAATCCCCTTTATATAACTGAATTTGTCAGGTCATTAATATCCTTGAAAATTATCACAGAGCACCCTGAAACAGGAGAATGGATAGTTCCTGAGAAAAAACCTGTCAATATTGTTCTTCCACCCACAATACACAATGCTATGCAGGCATCAATTGATATACTTTCAAATGAGGAAAAGAACATCCTGCAGATAGCTGCGGCTGTCGGATACAATTTCTGGGACAGCGTTGTTTTATCTATATTGAAAGAGTCTGAAAAGAGCAATGTTTACCAGTTGATAGAATCACTGAGAGCCAAAGGGATTGTAAAAAGAAGATTCAGCTCTCTAATACCGGATTCTGTTGAATACCGTTTCGCAAATGAAACCCTTCACAAAGTTGCATACGATATCATACCGAGAAAATATGTTACAAAGATGAATCTTGCATGTGCAGAGATCCTTATAGAAAGAGGGCTTGACAGAACACATCCTATTATGATAGCACAACATCTGGAGTCAGGATGTAACATAGCAGAGGCGGTTAATTACTATCTACTGGGAGCGCAGACACTATACGACAGGTATTCTCTTCAGGAAGCGGGCCAAATAATTGAACATGTAAGAACTCTTCTTCCCGAAAAAGATGAAAATATTGACACACCTTATGCAACTCTTTCAAAAATTCACCTCTTGCGCGCTCAACTGATGCGGTCTTTTGGGAAATATGATGAAGCTTCCGTGGAACTTGATCTCGCAGAAAGCATCATTCCTGAAAAACCCGGTAAAAATGACAACCAAACTGAATGGATGACCCAGAAATTCAAAATGCTTAAACTTCAGGGACTTCTTGCCGAACTGCAGGGAAGATTTGAAGAGGCACTTGAAAATTACGAAAAAGCGATTGAGGTTATCGGAGACAAAGACCTTGATCCCGCTTTAATGCATGACATCAGGGCATCAAGGAACGGCATTCTCATAAAATTAAAACAGATAGAAAAAGCTGAAAAGGACTCCATTGAACTTACCCGAGACATTTTAATTGAATCTGTTGAATCACCGCAACTTGCCAATGCTTTTGCAAGGCATTTTGACAATCTTGCTCAAGTTTTTCAGCGGAGAAGCGATCCGGCAGGTGCAGAACTTGTTGCTTACAAATCTCTTGAATTAAGGAAAAAAGGTGGCAATCCCCGACTCATCGGAATCTGCGAAAACAATATCGCCGCAGTTCAGACCATGCAGAATAAATGGACAGACGCGGCTGAAGCGTTCCTTAACGGACTCAAACAGAGGGAACTTTACGGAGATCCTTTTGACATAGCCGTTTCATGTTTAAATCTCTCTGAAAGTTATCACATACTGAAAAAGCCCGAACAGGCAAGACACTATTTTGAAAAAGGAAAGGAGGTTGTTACACAATATAAGATAGGACTTACCGAAGAACTCAACGAACTTGAGAAACTGATCAACTCAAAATAATCCCATCCCCCGATTTCTTGCAAAAAAAGTGTAATAAGCTAAGATAATCCGATCATTAGATTACTGTGAGAATTTTTTCGGAGGACATTATGAATTTCCGTCTTTTATTAGTTAGTTTTGCTGTTGCCGGGTTGTTTCTGATTAGCTGCGGGGATGACAAGGAAAGCGACTTGAAAGGGAGCTATGATCTTCCTGATTCATGTAACAATTCCTGCGTCGAGGTCTCTTCTTCTGCTGAACTTGAAAAAGAACTTGAAAGTGGAACTTCCTCTTGTATTTGTGTCAAAGCCGGCACTTATGAGGGTTCCTTTACAGTTTCAAGAGCGGTTGCTGTCATTGGTGAAAAAGACGCAGAAAGCATCATAACTAAAAAAGATGGAACAACTCTGACTGTCAGTTCTGATTCAGTTACTTTGCAAGGGCTTATTGTCAAAGTTGAAGGACCGTCAAACAATGCAATTCTTGCAGACGGGATAAAAGATCTGAAAATTGATGATTGCAATGTTGAAGCAACTGATGGTACAGGGCTTAATATTCAGAACTCAGAAGGGATAATTGTTCAGAATGGGATAATTATTCAAAACGGCATTGTCATTCAGAACGGAATAATTGTTCAGAACGGTCAGGGAACCGGAATGAATGTTGCCAATTCAAAGGATGTCACTATTTCCGGCGGTAGTTTTACAACTGATGGAGGTGTTGCCGCTGCTCAGTTCAATAACACTGACGGAATAATTGTTCAGAACGGCATTGTGATTCAGAACGGAATAATCGTGCAAAACGGAATTCTTCGCGAAGGTGTAGATGAAAACCCTCCGATGTCATTTGGGTTTTTAGTTAAGAATTGCAACAATGTTACTGTTGATGAGGCCACATTCAAAAACAAAGGGATTAATGAAAACAACTCCGACTCATATTCACTTGTTGTTGCCGACAGCGAATCGGTGGCTATCAATAACAGCAGTTTCAATGGAGATGAAAAGCCGAACACTACCGCAATATATGCATCCGGAACTGAACTTGAAATAAAGGATAGCAATATTGAGAAATTTACTACTGACGGACTAATTGCCATAAACGAAAGCGCTGTTTCAATTTCAGGTGGAAAAATATCTTCCATAAACAGCGTCAGAGGTGCAGTTTATGTAAACAAAGCAAATATCACCCTCAATTCCGGTCTTGAAATTTCCGATTCAGTTTCTTCAGATGCAATGGGGGGAAGAGGAATCGTCCTTGTTGAGGACTCTGAAATAAACGCCGAAAATATAACTGTGAAAAACTGTAAATCAAGCGGGATTCTTTTTGACAAATCTTTTGGGAACATCAAAACTGCAACCGTAACATCTAATAAATATACAGGGTTATGGATACAGAATTCTAATGGAGACACTACTAAAAACATTACCGTTGAAGATTCCGATATAGATGAAAACACCGCAACCGGAATTTTCATGATAGATTCGTCGAAAATAACTGTTAAAGGCACAAAGATCTCTGCAAGTTTAGTAAAAGAATGGAACGAACAACAGATCGGAGACGGACTCGTATTTCTGGGTGATGCTTTACAGGACATTGAAGGTGCACTCGTTCTTGATTCAATAGAATTTATTGATAACGGAAGAGCCGGAGCTATATTTGATGCACAGGGAAACAGCGAAACAGAGATATCCGGACTTTCGTTGACAAATGTTTCTGCAACTGGAACAGTGACAGATAAAAAATACGGGATCATTATTCAAAACGGAAAAAAACCTGAAGCTTTAGGGATTGAGAACAATGCTTTTCAAAAGAATGATGATGCTTTTACCGGCGCTCTTGAAATATTTGATTCAACACAAAACATAGCTAAATAAGGTTTTTTTTGAAGATTCTGCGACTTTTTACATTTCCAATACTTATTATCTTTTGTCTTTTATCCTGTTCTGAGAAAAAAGATTTATCTAAAAATGATCTTGATATTGCGGATAATGATGTGTCAGATCAGATAGATGAAATTATTGATTCCGATAATGATTTTGAAGATGCCGATGAAGATTCAGACGTCTATTTCTATTTTAAAGACGGCCCTAACCCTCCAGATTGGGGTGAATGCGCAGGTGGGTGGATTCAGAAAGAACAGATAAATGAAAAAACAGGACGACTTGAAGCAAGATGGTGCGAACCGTCCGGCAGTCCGGCAGAAATTCCTGACTGGGGTGACTGCCCCGATGGCTGGGAACCAAAAGAGGAAAAGGATGATGAAGGGAACATTCTTGCAAAATATTGTGAACCAGTTCTTCCTCCTGAAGAAACAGAATGTGAACGCGGATACTTCCCGATGTTCGGGTCAACAGAGTGTCAACTGATAGGGGAACCCTGTCCGGAAGGACCTTTTGCTGAAATTGACACTGACGCCTTTACTGAAGTGATATATGTTTCTGAGGGAGAATCGATCCAGAATGCAGTTGACGCCGCAAAGGACGGCGCACTTATACTGATCAGCAAAGGAATCTTTAATGAACCCGTATCTGTATCAGGAAAGGATTTAACTATTTCCGGAGCATGCATTCAAGAAACCATCCTCACTATTGATGAACCGTACAGCGGATGGGAAGCTACCGTTTTAAAAATTGAATTTGGTACAACATCAATTCAAAATCTTACAATTACTTCCGGCTTGAAAAAATCAGGTATATCAGTTGACGGCGAAGCGTATCTGAAAAATATCCTTATTGAAAAGACCAATCAGGGAATATACGCAATGATCGGATCTAAAACTACTGGAGAGAACATTTATATAAAGAATATAGTAGAGAGCGATGATCCTCTTCAGGGAATAGGAATTTATATATATCAGGCGGAAGTTTCGCTAAAAAGAACAGTGATCGAGAAAATCAGATATGTCGCCGTATTTACTGACCGTTTTTCAGAAGGTGCAAAGAATTCATTTGATGCTGCTGACCTTTACATAAAAGATACTGTTCCAAGAGAGATCGATAATTCAGGCGGGATCGGAATGCTCTTTCAGGGAAATAACACGATCAAATTAAAAAGAACTTTAATCGAAGGCAGTAAAAGCTCAGGAATGATCGGACTGATAAAACTCGAAAGTGAAGAAATATCATTGCTCGCCTCAGAATTTATTATCAGAAACACCTTGCCGGATCAAAGTAACGGTACTGCCGGCGAAGGACTTGTTTTACAAGATAATGTAGATGCGATAATAAAAAACGCCTTAATTGATTCAAACAGTTCTACCGGAATTTCAGTTTCGACGAGAAAACCTGCAACAAGAGCATCATTCAAGGCATTTGACACAATCGTGATCAAAAACAACGCTGTGCACAAAATGAATGGAAAGTACGGAGGCGGAATTGTTATAATGAACAATGTTCTTGCTGAACTCGAAAGAGTTCTTGTAAAAGAGAATGTATCGGGAGGCATCTCTGTCTTTACATCTGACAGTTCAGCACAATCAGGTTTTGTTGCCACAGATGTTGCCGTTTATAAAACCGGAGTTAAAACAGAAGAAATCGGAAAATACGGACAGGGGATTGAACTTCATAAAAATGTTTCTGCTGTTTTAAAAGACATTCTTCTTAAGGAAAATTCGGGACATGGTTTGTTTTTGATAAACACAAAAGCTATAGAGATCTATTTTGCGGTTTTGGAAAAGAATCGTATTACCGGTATATTCGGGGCAACCGTTGATGATGCTGAAACGATCGACCTGACAATGTCGAACCTTATTATCAAAGAAAATCTTCCCGAAGAATTGACAAATCTGTTCGGGAGAGGAATTGAAATGCAGAATAATATTTCTGCAACAGCAAAAAATATTCTGCTTGAAAAGAATCATGATGCCGGAATTTTTCTCGGGACAAGGATATCTGATCCGCCTCTTATGAATTTTAATTCAGAAAATCTGATCATCAGAAACACTCTTCCTTCTCAGAAAGATAAGGCCTGGGGTGATGGAATGGTCATTCAGGACAATATTAAAGCGGAAATCAAAAATGCACTTATTGAAAAAAACCGTGAAGCAGGAATTCTCCTTACCGGTGATAAAAAAGAGACTTCTCCGAATGTAAAATTTGATTCTCTTGTAATATCAGACACACTTGTCCGCGCATGTTTTGAAGAAGGAACTGATTGTGGTTATGCTCCTGATGCCGCTTTCGGATATGGTCTTTCAGTACAGGGCGGTGAAAGATCAACTGTCGCTTACCTTACAGATGTTGAAATAAACAATAACAGCACGGGGATCCAGATAAAAGGAGGGATCGTTTTAACAACAGGAGAGTGCTCTCTTCCTTTTTATGAAAGTGAAAAAACAGCCTGCATTCACAGCCATCCCATAGATTGCTAAACCTAAGATATTCTGCTTAAAAATCTCT
>CAZVWR010000018.1:0-49718 GCA_964630905.1 uncultured Spirochaetales bacterium
AGAAAGAACAAGAAAAAATACGGATCGAACCTTGACATGCTCAAATATCAGAAAGACAACGCAATCTCAGTTGAAAAAGCCGGAAACATGTCTGAAGAAGAGCTTGCAGGAAAGATCGTGACAGGAATATTCTGTGAGAAAGAACGCCTTGAATTCACTGACAAATATCAAAAAATTATTGACTCCGTTTCAGGAGGTGCAAAATGAAATATGAAGTAAGATTTTCAGGAAGCGGCGGACAGGGTGTAATCCTTGCATCGGTCATCCTCGGCACAGCAGCGGCACTTCACGAAAAAAAGCATGCCGTTCAGAGTCAGGCATACGGACCTGAAGCAAGAGGCGGTGCATCAAAAGCCGATGTTGTGATCAGCGATAATCCTGTAAAATATCCGAAAGCAAGAGAAATAGACGCCATGGTCTGTCTCACCCAGAAAGCTGCAAAAAAATATATCAGCACAATGAAAAAAGGCGGCCTTGTAATAATCGACAGCGATTTCGTTGAGCTTCCTGAAAGTGACAACTATAAATTGATAAAACTGCCTATGTCTTCAGCAACACTGGAAAAACAGGGCAAACTCATAGCCCTTAATGTTGTTTCTTTATCAGCACTTGTAGGCATCACAAAGGTTGTAAGCTATGAATCACTCGAAAAAGCAGTACTCGAATCAGCACCGAAAGGAACCGAGAAATTTAACCTTGAAGCTGTCGCAATCGGCAGAGAGCTCGCTCAAAAAGCCGGCAATTAAATTCAGCCCTTGACAACATCAACTCTTTTGCTATTATTCTGACTGTTTTTGTATGTTTCATTTTTGAGGATTTGATGTTTAGGAAAATACTTAAATCTAAAATACACAGGGCAAGAATCACAGGGGCTGACATAGAATATCAGGGAAGCATAACGATTGACAGCGTCCTGATGAAGCTTGCAGACTTAAAACCATTTGAATTTGTTGACATCTGGGACACAACAAATGGAGCACGATTTGAAACCTATGTGATCGAAGGCAAAGAAGGATCAGGCGAGATATGCATTAACGGTGCAGCAGCAAGACTTGTCGCAAAGAACGATCTGGTCATAATTGCAAGTCACACATATATTGAAGAAGCAACTCAAATACCTGAACCCAGACTGGTTTTCGTTGATTCAAACAACAAACCGGTTTAAGAGGCTGTCATAATGACGGGAAGAGACAACAGAAACTTCAGAAGGGCTTTGATATCTCTCAAGATCCGACTGACTGAAAGCGGAGATGACATAAGCATCAAATTTGACACACACAATCTCAGTGAAGGTGGAATTTTCGTGAAGTCTTCCATTCTGTGGGAACCGGAACAGGAGTTCGATCTGTCATTCTTTCTTCCCAACTCCGAAAAAGAAATACAGGTCAAAGGTAAAGTTGCAAGAAGCGATGACAAATATTCGATTTTTGTTCCAAGTTCAGAAGATTCATCAATTCCTGGAATGGGGATAAGATTTTTAAATCTTTCGCAAGAAGACCGTGAAATTATTAGAAATTATATAGATTCCTTAAACTCTGACTGACCGGCTTTCTCTTTTAATCTGTATTCATATACAGTTCTGCCTACAAACGACATCAGGTCTTTTACCCCTTCTCTTGTTATCCCGCTGATCTCAAAATAGGGTCTGTCACCCACAAATTTCTTAAGCTCTGCTCTCAGTTCATCCTGCTCCGGACCGTAAATATCAGTTTTATTAAGAACATATATCTGATCCCTCTTTGCAAGTTCGGCATTGAAAAGTTCAAGCTCCCTGTTTATTTTGATTATATCATCAACAGGGCTTATTCTCGCCGGATTTATTTCAACAAGATGAATGAGGAATCTCGATCTTTCCACATGTCTTAAAAACTGAAGCCCGAGTCCAAGCCCTTCATGGGCACCTTCGATGAGTCCCGGGATGTCTGCAACGACATAAGGAACAAAATCAGCACCTTCCACCATTCCGAGGTTGGGAGTGAGTGTCGTAAAATGATATTCCGCGATCTTGGGTTTTGCGTTGCTTATTACACTTATCAGGGTCGATTTGCCTACCGAAGGGAACCCGATTATGCCTACATCAGCCATAAGTTTAAGTTCAAGTCTTATGATCTTCGAATCCCCTGCTATTCCCGACTGGGCGTATCTTGGAGCTTTATTGACACTTGTCTTGAACTTTACATTCCCTCTTCCACCGATCCCTCCTGAAGCGACAATAACTTTCTGGCGGTGTTTCGTCACATCTGCTATCAATTCACCGGTTGAATGATCATAAACAAGTGTACCGACAGGAATCTTTACCGTTTCGTTCTTTCCGCCTCTGCCGTACATGTTTGATCCCATTCCGTTGGCACCGTGCTCAGCTTTGATGTTTTTCTGATACCTTACATCATAAAGAGTTGTGATGTTTTCATCACCTTCAAGAATTACATCGCCTCCTTTCCCTCCGTCACCGCCGTCAGGGCCTCCGAGAGGAACATATTTCTCCCTTCTGAAACTTACAGCTCCTGCTCCGCCGTTCCCGCCAGTTACGGTTATAATCGCCTGATCAACAAATTTCATTGATATCTCCGGAAAAAAGCAAAAAAAAACTCCCGCTTTTACGGGAGTTTAAAACTTTTAATATTGAAAATTTCAGACTTCAAGAGGAAGAACATTCACTCTCTTTCTTTCAGTTCCGTTCTTTCTGAAAGTCTGATATTCAACAACACCGTCACAAAGGGCAAAGATAGTATAATCGGTACCAAGACCCACATTCTTTCCCGGTATCCATTTTGTTCCGACCTGACGGACAATTATGTTACCTGCAATAACCGGCTCTCCGCCGAATTTTTTAATGCCGCGTCTCTGACCTGCACTGTCACGACCGTTCTTTGCACTTCCGCCGCTTTTCTTATGTGCCATGATCCATCCCCCTTTTATTTAACTATTTCAAGAACTTTAAGCTGAGTAAAACTCTGTCTGAAACCGTTTTTAACTTTGCTTGTTTTTCTTCTTCTCTTTTTAAATACAATAACTTTCTTCCCTTTGAAATTCTTTACAACTTCAAGTTTTACCTTCACATCTGTAAGGTATGGTTTGCCGATAGAAACATTCTCGCCGTCAGAAAAAAGAAGAACATTAGTATTCTCAACAAGTTCACCTTCTTTTTTGTTTAAATTGTAAACCAGTACTTTTTCTCCGGGGACAACTTTAAGCTGGTTGCCGCCGAAATCGATCATCGCATACATAATCACTCCTCCAATAATAAAGAGCTTAACCCAAATAACGCGAGGCATTTTACATGCCGGCTTCCAACTGTCAAGCTTTTTTTGTTATAAAATTTAGAACTTTAACAGGAGTGAAAAACCCAGGGTTATATCAACGGTCGCTTTATCACTCACGGTTATCTTTGAAGGGAGCGGATCTGAATCGCTTCTGGGTCCGCCGTCAAGAGAAAAATATCCCCTTAAAAGGTGTCCTTTGATCACCCAGTCGGCCCAGAGTGAGAAATAACCCCTCCTTATCAGACCCTCATCCAGAGAGAACATGGGGAAAAGTGCAGAGAAAGATTTGTCTTTATCCTTTTTTTTTATTCCGGGAAGCTGATAATAGCCGACCTCCCATTTAAATGAAAATCCGTTGCCAAACCAGTGGGTATGGTTGAATTTCAATGCCTGATGGTTGTTCCCGAGCGGATGACCAAGAGACATGCCTCTGTATGAATATCCTTCGTGCGGATAAAGATGGTGCTTATAAAAGGAAAAAGCGGTTTTTGTATATTCCAGACGCATTGCGTCATTTTCCAGCCCCATGAAAATCCCTGTCAGATAAGCCCTTTCATAAAATTTGAAAAGTATGTAAGGTATGGTGAAATCACCGAGGTCTTCAACCTGCCAGATAGCTTTAATGTCTGTGCCTGACTCCTCGAAATAAAGCTTGAAAACTTTAAGCTCCGGAACCAGCTTGTAAAATGGAATGTTGAATGTAAAATCAATTCCGCCGTAACTGTCGGCATCAAACTTTCCGCGGGGCAGGTTGTCCTTTGCACCTGAAATCAGTACCGGATAGTCAATTATCTTGTAGTGGTACATGCCATCGCCTGAATACATCATGGTTCTGGTCATTCCAAGTTCAAAAAAATCAAACGATCCTTGAGGTCTGTATGTCATTCTCATTGCAAATATTTCAGGGTTTGAGACATCGCTCCTTTCATCTTTCAGCCATCCTTTCATTATAACAAAATTCCAGCTTCCCCAAAGCCTTATTGTCTCCTCGTTCTGAAATTTCATCATCCAGTAAGGAGCCGCATTTCCTGAAAGAAGCATGCCATGCTCTCCCGGTCCGAGATGAAGTGTGTCCTTCCCGAACATAGCCGATATTCTCCAGAGTTTGAGCTTCGCATAGACTCTGTTAAAATCTACAAGAAAAGAATCCCATGAGGAATTTTCGTCAAAATAATTATATTCCTTAAGTTCCCAGTAAAGTGCCAGCGAATTTAAAAGAACCATATTTCCCGACTGGCTCATAACAAAGGTTGACGGGTGTTGAAATATTTTTCCTGAACTTCCGGGAATAAAGTTCCCTGCTCTGTTTGAATAATAATATTCTACACCTGTACTTGAAATAATCTGCCAGTAATTTGATGTTTCAATACCGTGAATGAATGGCTTTATTCTGTAAGGGTCGTTTGAATACTTCACTGTATCGTAAAATCCTCTGGGGAGTATCGTGAAAGAATCTTTCGGTTCTCCGTAAACAGTTTCAAGATAATCTATCGCAACTCTGTCTTCTGAATTTATATGGATCAGTGAATTGTAGAGACATTCCTTTGAGTCACTGTGATAAAGTCGCATCTCAGGTATAAAACCGCTGTAACAATCAGCTTTTGCTGACAAAAGGAAAAAAAGAATAAATACGGGAGCCAATGCCCTTTTCATTTACCTTCCCGTCCTTTCCGGATCAGTGGTTTTTTTTGTGAGATATACTGCAGAATCGTTACATTCATCAACGGTTATTTCTCTGATCTGTATTCCGTATTTATCAGTGAAAGCGGCTGTCAGTATCTTCATTCCCGCCGCATTATACCACTCTTTTTTCTCGTAACCCTTCATCCAGACTATCCTGAGCAGTTTGTGATCTTTATTTGTTGTAATACGCAGAGGCCTTTTGCTGCAAAGTGCAGTGACAGCATTCTGAAGATCATAGGCGAGTTCTATCATCTCGTCTCTTGTTTTCTTGTTGCCCAATTGCAGGCTCCGTTTATGAAAAAGTGTATTTTAAAGTTCTTGATTCTGCATCAAGTTCCGCAATGGCTCCAAGAAGAAGTGCCATGTTCTGATTCCCGTGTCCTGAAGGGAAGTTGCAGATCGCAGGAACATTCCTTTCAATTCCGGCTGATTCGATTATTGCATAGGGATTGACACTTTTTTCAGCAGGCGGCCTGAATTCTTTATATGAAAAATCTCCAAGGATAAGTCCCTTGATCCCCTTAAATTTTCCAGCAAGTCTAAGTTGTGTAATAAGTCTGTCAACACGGTAAGGAACTTCTCCAACCTCTTCAAGAAAAAGTATGCAGTTTGTAAAATCAGGTTCAAAAGGAGTTCCAAGAAGCGATACTACCGTTGTGAGATTCCCCCCTTTTACCATTCCTCTAGCCCTGCCATGATTCACTGCCCTGATGTTCTTGCCGAAAATACTGAAAGCCCGTTCAACACCGGAAAGAATCTCAAATATCTGTATTTTAGAATACTTATCAACTGTTGAAAGTGTCGTGATATTGGGACCGTGAACAGTCACAAACCCGCATTTTTCAACAAGCCAGGAATGTATTGCTGTAACATCACTGAATCCGATAAAAAGCTTGGGATTCGCTTTTATTTTTTCGATATTCTTTTCAAGTATCTCAAGCAACCTTATCGAGCCGTATCCCCCTCTTGCGGTCCAGACAGCTTCAATGCTCTCTTTTGAGAATGAATTTATAAGCAGTTCCGCTCTTAATGTGTCGTTCCCGGCAAGAAAACTTTCTTTTAAAAAAATATTTTTTTCTATTACAGGCCTCAACTTGTTAAGTTTCAACTCCGTTATTCCGGCATTAAAAAGAGTTCTGTCAAATGGTGATGCCGGAGCAACTATCGCAACTTCACCTCTGAATCCCACCGGTTTGAACTCGAAAAATCCTTTTGTCATACAAGTCTCCAAAATGAAAAAGTACACCATTTGATACCAAATTTTAAAGGTTTTTCCTATTTTTTTTGAAATTAATATAAAATGGGTTAAACTCCCGCTTGCTTTGTCTGGAGCTTTAACATGGCGGAAGAAAAAACAAAACCTGTTCAGTCATCACAGAACAGCAATTCAAAACCTATGGACGATGTTAAGGAGATCCGTACTCTCCTTATGAAATCGATAAACAGTCTTAACGGTCTTGATGTCGCCATCAAAGAGATAAATCAGAAGGTTAACCGCAAAGATCAGAATGAGGCAAACCGGTTTTACATCACTTTTGTAATCCTTGGAATAGTTATGATCCTTGCGTTTTTCTTTTATTTCAGAGCGGAAGTTGTAAAAGTTACTGAAAAATATACTCTACTGCAGGAACACAATGAATATCTTGAAAAAGAAGTTGAAGAACTGAAAGAAAAGCTTTTCTCACTTGAAAACAACGATATCAAGGCATACAACCTCTATCTTGCATTGAAAGAGGGAGACCCTGACCACGCATTCAAGCTTTACGGAGAATTTAATCTTTCTGCACTGAGCCGTCTTGAAAGGCTTATTATTGATAAGGAGACAAGCCTGATAAAACAGAAAGCCGCAGTACAAAAATATGATGAAGGTGAAATACTGTTTAAAAGAAAAAGTTATGAAGCGGCTGTTGACAGATTTAAAGAGAGTCTTGAAATATCTTCGACAGGAGATCACATCCCCAACCTTTTCTATCTTACATCTCTTTCCTACTACAGAATGAAGGATTACAACAAGGCGGCAATAGCATTTGAACGGTTCCTTTTCATCAACACCAAAAAGGATTATCAGAAAGACAGGGCTGAGCTTCTTCTTGGAGTATGTTACGAAAAGCTCAATCAGTGGGACCGTGCAAAAAATTTCTATATTCAGTCCATGAAGGATAACCGCTACAACAGATACTATCCAACGATCCGTGACCGTTTGAAAAACATCGAAAAGAAACTCGAAAAACAGAAAGCCGGCGAAGATTAACAATCTGTTTTTATTAACAATTCATGTTCCGGAGGAGAAGTGTCAAAAAAAGTTATCGTAATAGGGGCAGGCCCTGGCGGTCTCAGCTCAGCAATGATCCTTGCTTCAAAAGGATTTGATGTGACGGTATACGAACAGAAAAGTTATCCCGGCGGAAGGAACGGATCTATTTCAAGAAACGGCTTTACTTTTGATATCGGTCCGACATTTCTGATGATGGTCGATATCCTTGAAGATGTTTTCAGCATCTCCGGCAGAAAACTTTCAGACTATGTTGAACTTACTGAGCTCGATCCGATGTACCGTCTCTCTTTTGACGGCGGAAAAAAAGAGTTCTTCCCAAGCCGCAGACCTGAAAAGATGAAAGCTGAGATCGAAAGATTCAGCCCCGACAGTTTTGAGGGATATCAGAAATATCTTTTGAAAGAATCTGCCAAATGCAGAAAAATTCTCCCGATATTAAAAAAACCCTTTAACAGTGTCACCGATCTTTTAGACTGGGAACTCCTTTCCTCAGGTCCAAGTGCGACACCGCTTAAAACACTCAGCGACGTCCTTGGCAGTTATTATAAAGATGAATACATGCGGAAAGCTTTCACTTTTCAGGGAAAATACATCGGGATGTCACCGTGGGAAGCTCCGGGTCTTTTCAGCATTCTGTCATATGTCGAGCATGGTGCGGGAATATTTCATGTTGAAGGAGGACTTAATAAAATTTCACAGGCAATGGCAAATATCGTTAAAGAGGATGGCGGAAAAATTCACTTCAACACAAAAGTATCAGAAATTATTATTGAAAACGGTTTGGCAATCGGTGTTGAACTTGAGAACGGCACTATTGACAGAAGTGATTTTGTCATCATAAACGCCGATTTCGCCCATGCAATGACACATCTTGTAAAAGAAGACCACAGAAAGAAATATAACAACAGAAAGATCGAGTCGCTTGAATACAGTTGTTCAGGATTTCTCATGTATCTGGGGGTGAACGGAATTTATGACAGCATTCCGCACCACAACATCCTTTTTGCCGATGATTACCGTAAAAACATTGATGATATAGTTAAAAGAAAAGTTATCAGCGACGATCTTTCAATTTATGTTCAGAACGCTTCAGTTGTCGATAAAACTGTTGCTCCAAATGGAAAATCAACCCTTTTCGTCCTTGTTTTCATGCCGAATAACACAAGCGGAATTGATTGGGATAAAGAAAAGGACAAACTTCGTGAACGGGTTCTGGACAAGCTAGAAAAGCAAGGTTTTCAAGGACTTAGGCAAAGAATAGAAGAAGAAGTGATAATCACTCCAAAGAACTGGGAAAAAGATTATTCAGTTTATAACGGGGCGATATTCAACATAAGTCACAAACTTAAATATATGCTCTATTTCAGACCTCACAACAAGTTTGAAGATATCGGCAGCTGCTATCTTGTTGGTGGCGGAACACATCCCGGAAGCGGGCTTCCTACAATTTATGAATCTGGGCGTATCTCAGCAGAACTTATTTTAAAGGAGTGCGGCCTATGAAGATTATTGATTTTGTTCAACTTTTAAGAGAAATTTATGGAAAAAAAGAACCAGACCTTGAAAAGATTGAAGGGATGGGGCTTCTTGCAGTAAAAATTGCTCAGCATTTTGCGTTAAGGATCGATTTCCTTGATGAATCGGTCTGCCGTCATCTGATGAAACTTTATGGACACGCTTCAAAGCTTGACAGAACTGTTTCCGAATCTCTTCTGCGTGAAGTGACACCTGACGGATGGGAAAAGAATTTTGCCCGTCTTGACTACAACCCTTTTACTGCCGCTTCCGTCGGGCAGGTTCATAATGCAAAGCTTCATGACGGGACTGAAGTTATTGTAAAACTGATAAAAAGCGACTATCTTGAGAACTTTTTATATGACATTAAGCGACTGAAAAGACTGATGAAGACCGCTATATTCTTTTATCCGAAACTTGAGAGGGTCTTTGATCCGGTCGCAATCCTTGACTACATTGCTCAGTACACAACTCAAGAACTTAATCTTGTTGATGAATATAACGGTCAGCAGACACTTATGAAGCTCGCTGATGACAACCGTCACAGATACGATTTCTCCAAGTTAAAGTTTCATAAAATCTATCGGGAAATGACTGGTGAGCGGTATCTTGTGAGTGAAAAGATTAAAGGAAAAACCCTTGATGACCTCATTGTTGAAGGTAAAGTGACTTATCAAATGATACTGGACCTTTTCCAGATCCACGGATTTTATCTTTTTGCCGCAGGTACTTTTCACGGCGACATTCATCCCGGAAATATCATGGTTGATGATGACGGATATTTTTATTTTATTGATACAGGTGCGGTAAGCTCAGTTTCCAAAAGGATGAGGGTCGGTCTTTTCCGTTTTTTTGAATCGCTGAGCCAGTTTGACTATGAAACAAGCGCCGAAAGAATACAACTTATGGCAACAACGACAATTTCAGGAAAGAAATTAGATAGTTACAAAGTTAAATTCATGGAACTCTACAAAGATTTTGCAGGGAGCACCGTGAGCGAAGTGAGTCTTACAAAAAAGATGATGGAAACCATTAAGCTTGCTGTTCACAGCGGAATGCGGTTTGAAAAGGATATGTTCTCGATCATAAAAAGCATGATGTATCTTGACGGAATGGTTCTGCGGGTCAATCCGAAAGCCCAGCTCATGAAAGATATGCAGCCCTTCATCGGAGCTTTCAACAAAGTTTTAAGCGAAATGGATATTGAGGAAGGCAGGCTTGCTAACTGACATCTTTCTTTGATCTGTTACTTCCTGACACCATTTTATATTCAAAAAGGCGGCACTCAAGAGGTCCGTTGAATAGTGGTGTACGCTTTGAAACGGAAAGACGGATATGTTTTGGCATCTCAAGGTCTGATGACAGAAGATAAGCATTCCAGCCTGAGAAGTTCTTTTTGAGTATGTCCCCTATTTTTGGATAGAGTTCTCTAAGTTCGTTTATCTCCCCCATCCTTTCACCGTACGGAAGATTTGCAATGATGATGCCGTTATCAGCCGGAGCTGAAAGATCAAGTATATCTGAACATTTAAGTGTCACGGCTTCAAGCAGTCCGGCATTTTCAAGGTTTACTTTTGCCATTTCAACGGCATCATCCGAAATGTCACTGCCGAATATCGGAAGTTCAGTCACATCCAGTTCTTCTTCAACAGCTTTTTCACAAATTTTTAGCCAGAGATCGCGGTCAAAATCCTTAAATTTCTCAAATGCGAATTTTCTTGATATCCCCGGAGCAATGTTTAAAGACATCTGTGCCGCTTCGATCAGAAAAGTTCCGCTTCCGCACATCGGATCAAGAAGAGGAATTCCCGGCTTCCACCCTGCAAGATAAAGAATGCCGGCGGCAAGATTTTCTCTTATCGGTGCAACATTCGTCTCTTCGCGGAATCCCCTTTTAAAAAGTGTGTCTCCCGATGTATCAATTGAAATCACCAACTCTTTTTCAGTGATGAATCCGTGGATTCTAATATCGGGATTATTGGGTTCTACATCCGGTCTTGAGCCGGTCTCTTTTCTAAATCTGTCACATATCGCATCTTTGATCTTAAGTCCTGCGAAATTGAGACTTTTAAGAGGACATCTGATCCCGACCATGCTGACTCTGATCGTTCTTGAGAGATCAAACCATTTGTGCCACGGAATTAAATATGCAAGATCATAAATATCCTGCTCATCTCTATATTCTGACGATGACACCTTCCAATAGATCCTGCTTGCAGTGCGGACAAAGAGATTGGCTTTGTAACATACTGAAATATCTCCTGAAAAGTGAACTGCACCGTCATCTTTTCTGATATCAGCTGCAGAAATTTCTGAAAGTTCGTTACTTAGAGGAACTTCAAGACCTCTGGGGCATGTGGCAAAGAAATTGAATGTCATCATTGACTATTTTATACAGAAAACTTCTGCCTGACCACCTTCTTCATAGTTCTTGTAACCTATGGATGCATTGCTGAAGTTAACTGTCCAGACACTTGTTGCAACATCACTGACAATCGACGAAGTCCAGAACTCACCTGTTATGTTTTCATCACTGAGAACACAGTAGTCAAATTGACCATTACCACACGGATAACATCCCTCACCAAGGCATGTTGAAACAGAATTGCATGCTGAACCTGCCTGACAATCTCCGCTGGAAACAGTTCCAATACAGTTTTGTATAATAAGTCTCATCTGATCAAGTGAAGCATAAGATCCGCCGTTATTACCACAGAATGCCTGACCATTTGCATAAGTCATCGGAGAATTAGCTTTAATCCACTGATATCCGGCACCATATTCCCAATTTAAATAAACACATTCTGAACCGTTCCAGGAATATCCTGTATTGCACTTGAAACGGCAGCTCGTTACGCTTCCCTCTTCGTTATATTCTGTTTCCGGATCATCCGGCGGATTCCATGTAACACCGTCATCAAAAGTTTCCTGATTATAGCTCTGAACTGAATTCCAGACATATGCTCCATTTGTATCGGGAAGAGGATCAGGGCACTCATAAGTTCTTGAACCTGTAGCCGCCTTGGTACATATTGAACCGTTCCAGATGAATCCCTGAGCACATTTGAACTGACAGCTTGTGGTGCTCGGTGTATCACTATAATCCGTTACAGAATCATCTGGAGGATAATAAGATGCTCCCTGATCGGTTGATTCCTGCTTATATTCCGAAACAGTATTCCATTCATACTCCTCTCCTTCCGGTTTCGGCTGGCAGTAATAAGTTCTGGTAACACAATTCGGATTGGAAACACATTCACTGTAATTCCAAGTGTAACAAGTTGCACATGTATACTGACAGCTTGTAGTACTTGGATAGAACTTATCGCCGTATTCAGTATCCGGGTCATCAGCCGGTTCCCAAGATGAACCGTTCCATGTCTGCTCATATTCTGGAACAGAATTCCATGCGTAACCTTCTCCGCCGGGCTTGCTCTTACATTTATAGGCTCTTTTCTCTCCTATTTCCGGTGGCTTAGGTGGTGTATAAAGTCCTTTGAAATCGGTTTCTTCACATGCGGAGAAAATTGCCAGAAACATCGCTGCTGTCAACAGTATCGTTATAAATTTATTTATCATTTTTCTCCCCCTTAATGAAACATGAATTCAAAACTTGTGTAGAAAACTATCTGCCCTTTCTTATAGTCAGATTTGTAATCCCAGCCCATATCAACATTCAAAAGCGTTATGTTGAAACCCGACCTGTCATCTGTCCACAGATAAATCGGCAGATTAATCGCCCACATGGAAACACCCACAAGATACTTATTTGGATAACCTGTTGTTCCAAGAAGAGCTTCGACCTGTGGACCACCTCCTGCAAGATACCAGAAATTGAGCTTGGTGTTAAGTTTGAAATCAAACGATCTCATTCCAAGGAAACCTTTATCAAAGTTGAAATCAGATACGATTCCCATTCTGGCAAGAATTGACCATGAGAAAAAACGGTGGTAATCAGCTTTGCTGCCGCTACCTACTCCGATCTCAAGACCGAAATCAATGCCGATATAGAATGCCTTGTCAAAAACGCCGCCTACGGGAATGCTCATAAGTCCGTGGAGATTGAACTGTCCTCTTCTGCTGCTTCTTGATGAGCTGTAATCATAATTGTAGTTGTTGTATGAATAGCTCGGTGTCGTTTCAACTGGAGGAGTATATACAACTTCTTTTTTAAGAATCGCTTCAACTATTTTAACCTCTCCTTCGGTTAAAGAGAGTTCCTGCCTGAACTCACCTTCAGCTGCTTTAACATGAATGTTTTTACTGCATAGCGGCACTTTCCATGTTTTCGGTGTTTTGCCGATAGGAGCCGGGTTTCCATCCACAAAGACTTCAGCTTCAATATCCATGTCTTTCTCATCCTTTGCGGAAACCTTTATTCCCGACTCTCTTGGATTCATTTTAAAAGTGATGATCTTATCCTCACCCCTTTTCATAACAAATTTTTCCATTTCATTATAATGGCATTTGTTCTTTGTCTGAACCTGATGTCCTCCTGTAGGAACAATTCTTTTTGATATAGGTGTAACACCCAGATCTTTTCCGTCAAGTTCAACTTCCATTCCGGAAGGTTCTGAATTTATCGTTATCCATCCGAAGTTTGGTTCAAGCACCAGATTGAGAACTAATCCAGCTTTGACATCATATTCCTTCTGGTGGGGAACATAATTTTCTTTCTGAATTGTAATCATGTGTTTTCCGAAAGGCATCATTTTAGAACACGGAGTGGTCTGACACTTCATTATCCCGTCAACCATGACTATCGCTTCGCCCGGTTCAGTAGAGATCTTCACTATTGTTCCGTCCTCGTCTTCAATATTCATATTCAGAGCTTCCTCTGATATTCTTCCTGCCTGGAATGCACTCTTTTTGCCGGTAAAATTAAAATTGTCTACCGCACCGTAAAGACCTTTATCAGTACAATCGAACTTGTCTTCCCAAGCATCAACACCGGCTCTTTTTTCAACATCGAATTTTCTTATGCTGATCTGGCAAGTCCCTTCATAAAGTTTCTTGATCTCGGTATTTATAAGAAAATTTGCCTGCAGCTGGGCAGTAAGAGAGATCTGACATTTTTCATCTACACACTGTTTTCTGCTCCCTTCCGCTGTGTCTGCTATTGCCTGTTCAAGAGCTGTATCCCTGTCTGCTTTCGGGATCATCCAGTAGACACCGGTTATCTGGAATTTTGTAAAGATGTAATCTGTAATTTTAATTTGAACCTTTGCGTCAAAAATATTTTCGCTATCCTGAATATCCATTACTGCAAGACGGTCTTTTTCAGTTGCACCGGCAATTAACGGAATTATCAGAAAAACAACTGCCAGAAACAGTAAATTAAGTTTTCTCACTTTTTGACCCCCGATGTCAGTTTTTTAATTTCTTCAAGAATTTCAGTATGTTTTGCTGATTTTTTAACTATTTTAAATTCGTCGTTAAGCAGGAAAACCATCGGAACTTCGACTGTCGTCTTTTCATTCTCCGTTTTTGAAACACCGAACTTATCACCGACCGCATAAAAAAGATCATACATAACCGGGAAACTTACCTTGTTGATATCAAAATATTCCTTCACAAGCGGTTTTTCATCTTTGGCTTTCATTTTATCTGAAGGAAGGGCGACAACGATCATTTCGACACCTTTCTTCTGAAGCTCGGGGTATTCTTTCTCCCAGTCGGGAAGAGCCTTTTTGCAAGGCTCGCATACTATGCTGAAAAAATCGACGACATAATACTTTGCTTTCGTTTTTGCCTTGAAATCTTTCATGTTGAAAAAATTGCCGTTCAGATCATAGCTGATAAAATTGTAAGCTTTTTTATCATTGCTGCCGTAGATTTGAAACAGACAGAGCAGAATGATCATCACCGCAAAAAGTTTTTTCATCGTTTCCTCCAGTTTATTTATTGTGCCAGCATTTTCTGTACAAGTTTCTTCATCCCCTTGTCAACGGCTTCTTCCGGTGTATATTCACCCCATTTCATCTCTTCAACTATCGTATTAAGCTCCCTTCCTTCAACAAGTGAGAACTGTCTGATGATCACTTTCACTTTTGTAATAAATACTTTGCCGTCCTGTTTCGGCTCTTCAACTTCACCTTTTACAACAATGAAATATGCTGTGTCAGATTTTTTTGCGATCTCATCAATTGACACATTGTCATCTACAGGAAGAGCAGATCCCGCTATTTTCAAACCTTTTTTCTGTGACCACTGTCTCACAAAATCGCTCAGTATGTCTTCATGTCCGGCTTTTGCAGGAATAACTTTATATCCTGTCATTCCCTTTATCTCTTTTGCAATTCTTCCGGCCTCATCAACCGGCACAGCTATCTGAACATATCCGTTGAACTTTCCATCAACTTTTTCGGTGAACACATTGGTTTTGTTGAATTTATTGATCTTAATGGGAGATCCGGTGATTACACTGTTCTTTTTAAGCGAGTAGGAATAAACACCGTCTGTCTCTGACTCAACATCTTCCAAAGTTGCGTTGACAGAAACCCCGAAATATAGATTGAGATCACCGAGAGCAGCAATGAATGCTGAATCCATGGCCTCTTTTTCAGTCTGTTTTCCGTCAGAACGGCCGACAACATAAACAGAACCGTTAAAGTTTGCATGTCCTGTCTGCCTGGTCCATTCCGGTTTTACAACAGGTGCTGTTCCGCATCCTGAAATCGCAAAAAACAACATAAAAATTACGCAATTCCTGACAAGATTCTTCACGAGTCCGCTCCGCAAAAAGAAATTTAATGGAGATAATTATATTAAATCTGTTAAAAAATCAAGATTTTACTCTTCGACTTTTGCTTTGAGTGTGTGAAAAATCATGTATCCGCAGAGTGCAAGGAACATCACGATTCCAAGCCACTGCGCACCGTTTGACTCGAACCAGTGTTCGTTGACGAAGTTGAATCCTGCAAAACGGATTATCGCCGCTGTGACTCCCATCAATGCTCCGCCTGCAATGAAGCCTGATGCGATGAGTGTTCCCTGCTCGCTTCTTGCGTTGTTGAGTTTTTCGTCCTTTGAGCGGGTTGTAACGATGTGGTTGATTATTCCGCCGACAAGTATCGGTGTGTTGAGATCAAGCGGAATGAACATCCCAAGGGAGAAAGCAAGTGCCGGAACTCCTATCATATTGAGAGTGAGTGCAAGAAATGCACCTGCCGCATAAAGCATCCACGGAGCGGCCTGACCGCTCATCATCGGTTCAATAACTGCCGCCATTGCATTTGCCTGAGGAGCAACTAATGCATTTTCGCCTGTAAAACCGTATGTTTTGTTGAGTATCATTATTACTCCGCCTACTGTTGCGGCAGAAACAAGAACTCCGAGAAACTTCCATGTCTCCTGCTTGTATGGAGAATTTCCAAGCCAGTAACCGATCTTAAGGTCTGTAATGAATCCGCCTGCCGTTGAAAGAGCAGTGCACACTACTCCGCCTATAATAAGAGCAGCAACCATTCCTGCTGTTCCCGAAAGTCCGACTGAAACCATGATGAGAGATGCAATGATGAGGGTCATGAGAGTCATTCCCGAAACAGGGTTTGTTCCGACGATGGCGATCGCATTTGCCGCAACAGTTGTAAAAAGGAATGCGATTATCATGACTATTCCAAGTCCTACAAGTGCGTGTGTCAGATTCGGAACAACTCCGAAATAGAAGAAAACAAAAAGAACTACTGTCATCACAAGAATTCCGACAGCGATAATTTTCATCGGAATGTCCCGCTGAGTCCGGAGATCTATCTTTTTTGAATCTCCTTTACCGGTGAGTTCATTTGCCGCAAGCCCAAATGCCTGCATGATTATCTTTCTGCTTTTATAAATTCCGATCATTCCGCTCATTGCGATACCGCCGATACCGATAGGACGGACATAATTCCTGAATATCTCTTCCGGCGACATCTGACCAATAACTTTGACGATATTGGCTCCGACAGGAATTGTCTGCCCGTCAGCAAAATATGCAATAACGGGAAGTATCACAAACCAGCCGACAAATGAACCGGCACATATTATCGCCGCATATTTGAGTCCTACAATATAACCAAGACCCATTACAGCCGCACCGGTATTGAGCTTGAGAACCAGTTTATATTTGTCTGCAAGGGCAACTCCGGCACCTACTATTCTTGTTGAAACAGTTTCAGCCCATGCTCCGAATGTTGCGATCGCAAAATCGTAGAAACCGCCGATAAGTCCTGCAATTAAAAGGATTTTCGCCTGATTTCCACCCTTTTCTCCGCTTACAAGAACCTGTGTTGTTGCAGTTGCTTCAGGGAAAGGATATTTTCCGTGCATGTCGGCGACAAAATATTTTCTGAAAGGTATCAGAAAGAGAATTCCCAAAAATCCGCCAAAAAGCGAAGAAAGGAATATCTGCATGAAACTCACAGTAATATCAGGGTATTTCGCCTGAAGAATGTAAAGAGCCGGCAGTGTAAAAATAGCTCCGGCAACAATAACGCCCGAACATGCTCCGATTGACTGGATAATTACATTTTCACCCAGGGCATTCTTTCTTTTTGTGACAGTGGAAACGCCTACAGCAATGATCGCAATAGGAATTGCCGCTTCAAAGACCTGACCGATCTTAAGCCCGAGATATGCCGCGGCGGCGGAAAAAACGACCGCCATGATAAGTCCCCAGATAACTGACCACGCATTGATCTCCGGATAGACCTTATCCGGTGACATGATCGGCTGATAAACTTCGCCTTCCCTAAGCTCCCTGAACGCATTGTCTGGAATCCCTTTGATCTTTTCTGGTGCCTGATGTGACATGGTAACTCCCTCGTTAAAGTTAAATCAACAAAAGAATTTAAGAGAAAACAGGTTTTATGTCAACATTTCGGATTTTCCGTTTTCACCCTGTTTATAATTTCTTATCCGATTTCTTGCAAATTTAATCTGATTATTGCATTATCTATTCCAGACTATATTTTTGGAGTCGGAAAATGGGCGGAAATGAACTGATAAAAATTGATGAGATTAAGAGCAGAATTTTTACTATCCGTGGAATGCAAGTGATGCTGGACAGTGATCTTGCGGAGTTGTATGGTGTTGAGACAAAAAACCTCAACTTGGCTGTAAAAAGAAATATCGAAAGATTTCCAGTTAATTTCAGATTGCAACTTAAAGAAGAAGAACACAAAGTTTTGAGGTTGCAAATTGAAACCTCAAACGAAAAACGGGGAGGAAGGCGATACTTGCCATTCGTTTTCACAGAACAGGGTGTTGCAATGCTTTCAGCCGTTTTGAGAAGTGAAACAGCTTCAACTCGACACACAGAAATTCAACGAACAGTTCCCACCAGCAGAAATCAAAGAATTCAATCACTCCCATGACCGCTTCATGATAATTGACAATCGTGATCTTTATCATTTCGGCGCATCACTAAAAGACCTCGGCAGAAAATGGTTCGGATTTTCGAAGATGGATATTGAAGTGACGAAGATGGTGACGAGAATCTAAAAAGAAGAATTAAGCCGCATCCGTTAGCTTTGAAATCATTTTCATTTCTTCTTCTTCCTTTCATCGAGCATTTTGAAGAAGTTGTCGATCCATGTGTGGCATGCCTGAAAGTCGCCGGTTTTGAGGGATTCTTTTATTTTTGCATCTCCGTGTTTTTCGATTATTGCAATCTGTTTGTCGGAGAGTTTTCCGTTATAGACCCGTGGCGGTTCCTTGAAATTCTTAAACACTTTCCGGATGAATGTTTCAGTTTCCCTGACAATTTCCTCAACTGATTTGACTGGCTTTTTCTTAATAAATCCGCTGAGTTCCTGTTCAAGGTTCGCTGAAAAGTCAGGGATCACGAGTTCTTCGGGAAGTATCTCATATATCTTCATTCCAAGATCTGTGGGGATATATGTTCCGTCAGTTTCTTTTGTAATATAGCCCCTTTTGATCAATAACGGAGGAAACGATGCCCTTGTTGCGGCAGTTCCGATTCCGTCGGCTTCTTTCAGCGCTTTCTTGAGTCCCGGATCTTTTATCTGAAGGTGAGCTTTTTCCATTAAAGTGAGAAGTGACGCATCTTTATAAAGTTTTGGCGGTTTTGTCATATCCTCTTTCATTTCGAGGTCACCTTTTACCGAATCATTTTTCTTGTAACTTACTGATAATATTTTGTCTTCTTCACCTTCACCATCTTTTTTCCGATCCGGCTTAATGAATTCAAGAAATCCCGGTTCAGTATAGTTCTTAAACTTGGAGTTAAAAAGAGACTCATCAATTTTTGCAGTAAATTCAGTAGTTTCACCCTTTGCAGGATTAAGAAGAGTTGCACAGAATCTTTTCACGATAAGGTCAAATATCAGTCGCTCCTGCTCAGAAAGCTTCGGAACCGTTGTCTTATCATAGCTTAAAACCGGGATTATTGCATAGTGACCTTCAAGCTTGCCGATATATTTTGAATTGAGAATAAGTTCTGGATTCTGCTTCTTCACAGCCATAACCAACTGTTTATATTCATCAAAACGATAAACTAGGTTCATCGCGTTTTTCAGTTCTTTTGCTTCCTGTTCGCTTAAAACTGAACAATCGGTTCTTGGATAACTGATAAGATCGTGTTTTTCATAAAGTGACTGAGCGATCTTCAAAGTGTCATCAGGGGCAATGTTATATCGCTGTGCCGCATCTTTCTGAAGAGCTTTAAGATCATATAAAGAAGGGGCATATTCAACAAATTTCTTCTTTTTGACTCCTGTTATGAGAAGATTTTTCCCTTTTAATGAATTGAAAAGAGCATCTGCCGCTTTCAAGTCTGTCGTTTTGAAAACCCTTTCATCTTCATCTATCATATTGAAAACAACACCTTCTCTTGTAAGGAACAAAAAAGTCCGGAAAGGCTCAGGCTTAAAATCCCTGTTTTCTATGAATCTCTTAATAATTTCAGCAAGTAACCAAGTCTGAACCCTGCCGATGCTCACCGGCTTTCCCGGTTTTCCGTACTTCACGCTGTAAAGGATCGTCAACTGAATTCCCACAAGCCAGTCAACTATTTCTCTGGTTCTTGCCGCATTATAGTAGCCGTCAAATTCCTTATGATCCTGCCTTGCCTGGAAAGCCTTTTTTATTTCGGGTGCAGTTTCGCTGTGAAGCCATATCCTTGTGATCTTTTCGGCTTTAACCGCACCGTTTTCTTTAGCAATTTCAAGGATATTCCTGTGAATAAGCTCCCCTTCCCTGTCAGGGTCGGCACCAAGAATTATCTCAGTGGCGTTCTTTAACGCCTTTTCAATTTCCGCATAGACCGGCTTGTTTGTTATCATGTGCTTAAACTTTCCGGGAATGAACGGCAGATATTTCAGCGTTTCACTCCAGAACGGCTTTTTATCCTTTGGAAAATGCTCCTGCAGATAAAATTCAAGATCCATCAGTGATTCAATGTGACCTACACTCGTGACAACCTTTACTTCATTTCCAAGCGCCGCTTCCATCTTCCGCTTCATTGACGGCTTTTCAACGATCATAACCTTCATTCTATTCTCCTAATCCTCACATCATTACAGATTTGAAAAAGTGTCAGTTATTTATCTTGTATTTCTCAGCTAACTTCTTAATATGATTATCAAAATCTGATTCCACAACTCTATCTTGAAGCACTCTGTATCTTTCAAACTCCTCCTCAGCAAATACTTTTGCTATCTCGGCAGTTACAGTTCCTGAGTTTTCCAAAATATCTTTCTCATTGAACTTTAAAAATGCGTCCAGTTTTTCTATCCAGTCTGCCATATACATCACTTTGCGGTTTTTCGCCTGCAACTCAGCAAAGTCCAGATACATTGAAACAATGAGATTCAAGTTTTCCATTTCGTCTTCGTTAAGATAATTTTTTGCAATAGTTACATCAGATTTCCTTATCTTTCCTTTAGGCCCGTTCTTCCATGTGGTTAATCCCATATTCTGTTTTCCGCAATCAGCACGGGTCTTAATTATTTCAGCTGCCGTTTGCCTGCTTATCGCCCAATGAAGCTTATTTTGTACGGTGGCAAAGAACTTTTTTGTTTCTTCACTGTTTTTGTTGTAATCAGCACTGCATTCTGAATAAATATCTGTGATTTTCTGATAAAACCTTCTTTCACTCGAACGGATATCGCGAATCCTTTCAAGTTGCTCTTCAAAATAATCCTGTCCGAAGATATTATTCGGATTTTTCAACCGCTCATCATCCATAGCGAAGCCTTTGATGATATACTCTTTTAAAATGGAGGTAGCCCATATACGGAAATGAGTTGCATAAGCTGAATTTACTCTGTAACCAACTGAAATTATTGCGTCAAGATTGTAAAAATCTATGAAACGGATAACTTTTCGAGAACCTTCCTGCTGAACTGTTTCCATTTTGGAAATAGTTGCTGTTTTGTCTAACTCGCCTTCTTCGTAAATATTTGCCAAATGCTTTGATACCGCCGGCACATTTACATCAAAAAGCTCTGCTATTTTCTTTTGCGTCAGCCAGATATTTTCATTATGCAGAAATATCTCAACCTTAACTTTGCCGTTCGGAGTAGTGTAAAGAAGGAACTCCGTAAAAGAATTGTTGGGAACGATCTGATTTTTCTTCCTCATTCTATTCTCCTAATCATTGTTAGAAAAAATTGGCTTATAATATCAGATGTGCGGCGTTTGTCAAATAACTTAAATAAACCCTGCGACTGCGGTGTGTACGGCCGCTTCTGTCCGGATTATTCTGTTTCCGAGCCTGACGGGAATGAACCCTGCTTTTATGAATTGGTTGACTTCATATTTCGTGAATCCTCTTTCCGGGCCTATCGCAATTACGCTTTTTTCCTTTTTTGCAATATTTCTCAAATGATCCTCTGCATTCGGAAAAGTGAGAAAACATGATGTATATCGCTGATTATATTGAGTTATTACATCATTCGAATAAGGGCCGAATCTTTTGACAATTGATATTTCAGGGGGTACTGTATCCATACTCTGCTCAAGACCTTTGACAATGCATTCCTCAAGGCCAGAAGGGGTGAAAATATCGTTATCCCAGTAACCTTTATCACCGAAATATGTCTGAATTATCTCAATTTTTTCAACTCCGTAAGAAGTGAGGTCTGATATAAGTCGCGACATTACTTTCGGACGACTCAGCCCGATGATAACTGTGAGAGGGATTTTGGGTTCCGGATCAGCATCAAAATTGAATTTAAGAACCGCTTTTTCCCCATCCAGTTTTTCAATTTCAGCAACCCCTTTTTTCCCGTTGTAAAGACCTGCTTTTATCTTTGAACCGGGGTAGACTTTGAGAATTTCGTTCAGATGAGACACCCGTTTCCCATGAATTACTGCCGTATTTTCTGATATTATTTCGCTTCTAAATATTATAAGCTGATTCATCGAATTAAATTTTACTCGGTTTTTTCGGTTTTAGCCGCTTCGGCTTCTTCTTTTTGTTTTTTCCTCATTTCGTAATATTCCTCTTTGGGAACAAGGTTTCCTTCGCACTTTTTATCAATGAAAAGAATGCCGTCTAGATGATCAATTTCATGTTGAAAAATTACGGCTGTCCACCCTTCGATCTTTTCCTTGAAGCGGACAATATTTCCGCTTTCATTTTTATCATATTCAATATCTATATCCTGACTTCTCATAACTTTTCCAAAACCGTCAGGAACTGAAAGACACCCTTCCCAGCCCTCTATAAGCTCGCCTCTTTTCTCAGTAATTACAGGATTATAGTAATATTCAAGCGGCTTTTCCTCTTTATCAAGCCGCTGAACTATCACAAGCCGTCTGTTGACACCAACCTGAGGAGCGGCAATTCCCACACCTTTCTCTTCAATAAGCGATTCCATCATTTTCTTTTCAAGGACATCATATCCTGCTGAATTCATTAAAGCTTTCTTTGAAATGACTCTAAGTACAGCGTTGTCATTTTCAGCGTTGTTCTTAAAAACTCTCATCTTTTCAGCGGAATTGATGAACTCAATTTCAGTTTTTGTCAGAGTGCCGTCATCTGTTTCTATTTTTTTCTGAGTTGATGCACAGCCTATAAGAAAAGAAAAAAAGACAATAATTGCAAGTCGTTGAATCATTTCATTCTCCAGTTTTATTACACGATTCCTTCAAACCCAGAGTGCATGACTTATCGTAATAGAATTTTGATTTTATTGGATCTTTTTTACCCGTCTCCCCTTTTTCGTAAATAAAACCAAGATATGCACATCCTCTGACATCATCAACCTCGCAACTGTCGCCAAGAAGCGGCAATGCCTTGATAACATTGACCTTTACGCCATGTTCGCCTGAATAAAGGATCTTGCCAGCCTTAAAACACCAGCTCTTTTCCCCGAGATGGCACGACTTTTCACCGAAATAGACCGCTGAATCACCCTGTTTTGCTTCAATCGCATCTTCAGCAAGTTCAACACAAGCGTTTTTAATAGACATCAGACATGCTTTCTTTTTCATGTCCCTTGCATCGTCATTTTTTGAAAATGAATAGAGATAACAGTAAGCCCCGTTACCTGCACTACATGAATTCTTCCATTTTTCGACAACATTGGCATTACCAAAAAGTGCTGAAATCACTTCATTTTTCTTTTCAACAGGAGTTATTGCATCAATAAGTTTATTTATCACTTTTCTTCCTGCAAAAGCCCCGTATGTTTCAATATAACGACTCAGGTCATCCGCTGTTTTCTGAGCAGGCAGAGAAGTCATAAGAACAATCTGCTCAACTTTAACAAGATCGGCATCATGCGCAAAAGCTGTTGTTTTCATTGTAGATTCCATGTTTCTATAGAACTCAGTCCGCTCTTTTGCAAGCGTTTTAAAAGGATTTTCACCTGAATAATTATAAAGACCGGTCCATGCATTCACTGCTTTTTCAGGGAAAAGCCGTCCTTTCTTTTCATATTCATAAGCGTTGTTATAAAGCTTAAGAAGTTCCACATCGAGATTACTGAAAACACCCTCTTTTTTAACATCAGGATATTCAGCATAGTTAATTACGGGAAGATATATCCCTGAAGAGAAGAAATAATTCTTTTTCAACTCATCCATATCGTCTCCCGATGCGAATATTGTCTGAACTGTGCTTTCTGAAGTGAGATCGTTCCTTGTCGTTACAATATTTATCATCGAACCGTTGCAAGTTACCGATGTTTCTGCAAAAAACGCATATCCGCTTTGACCGTTTCCGGCTTGTTCCCTGCTAAGTTTCCAGCCGTTAATACTTGCCATGTTCTTAAAAAGTGCCGTAAGAAGATCACCATTGCCGCAACCCTGCTGAACATTCATTTTCCACGCAGTTATATCAGCCGCCTGAACCCTGATCTTTTCCATGTCGGCACTGCTTACCGATACTTTGACAAAACA
Source organism: uncultured Spirochaetales bacterium (assembly GCA_964630905.1). Taxonomy (GTDB): domain Bacteria; phylum UBP6; class UBA1177; order UBA1177; family UBA1177; genus JAGOEX01. The sequence goes on from CAZVWR010000018.1 coordinate 24,085, forward strand.
GTCATTCACAACCGATCCGCTTTCATAGCGCTGTTCATTGTAGTAAGCACTGAAATATTCCTTGAGGGTGATATATGCACCTTTTTCAGTTGAAACCGCTGTCACGAGCTCAGCCGTTTCACCAGTCACCATCTCCTCATAACTCTTTGAAAGTGATTTCAGCTCCACTTTCACATATCTGCTGACCTGGTGAAGTGCATCTCTGAGCGCCTTTTCATGGCACTCTCCCATATTTTTCTCACCGCTTGACCTTCCAGTGAAGTAGTGAACCCCGTTTTCTGTAAAATGAACCTGCAAAGCCCATGCCGGGGCATCGGGAGAAAGTTCCGGTCTTTTCTGCTCTGTATTGGATGAACCCGACTGTACCGCAGGAGCAGATGAACATGCCGCAAAAACCGCAATAAAACCCCAAAACACAAAATTCCTTAACATTTTCAACTCCTTATTGCTGGGCGCGATAAATCGGGCCCCTACTAATTAATGACATTCTCTTCCTGAAAAACGCCCTGATCGATCGTAAAAACCTTCCACATCGTCCCTTTCCCGCCTTTCATAAAATATTCATATATCAGTTCATTTTCATTATAAACTTTCACATGTGCCCTTGATTTTCCGAGAGCATCGCTGTTGGATTTATCCTTGTTGGAATAATCGTGTACAAAATATGTATAAACTCCGGTCTCATCAAGCTTTAGCACCGTTATTGTCTCAGGGCCGAAACCATTCCTTTCATCTTTGTCAAGCAGTGCATGATCTTCAAAACTCTTTAAATTACGGTAACTTATGTGATACAGATCCTTTTTAACGAAGTGGGCGTCCAGATCTGCCGGAGCCTTGCCCCAGTCAATGATTATTCTTAATTTTCCCTGAAGAATCGGTGAAATCGAATAGTGGCTGTTAAAAATTCCTCCTGCCATCACCCTGACAGTAACTTTGGATGTTATATACCCGTTTTTTCTAAACATTCCGGTATAAACCTTTTCCATCTCAGAAAAACCGTCAAACGGTAGAGATACTTTTCCTTTCTGATCAGTCGTTCCGGTCTTTCCTTCAATCGTGAAAGTTCCGCCGTATATCCCTTTCCCTGTCAAAGCATCCTTGAAGAAAAGTGTCAGTTTAGAATCCATCTCATCAAATGCCGATTTACTTTTTTCTTTGAGAACATCCTCTGCATCAGCTAAAACAAACATAGTTAAAAACATTAAAACAATGAATGCTGATAAGGACTTAAATTTCATTTTATCCTCCTTGTGATCTTGCCAGATATTTATTGCTGAATATTTATTGCTGTCAGGTCAAGACCTGCGGTATATGCATATGAAACATACTGAGAAAAACCGTAAACATAAAGCCCCACCGGCTTGTTCGCAGTCAAAGTATAAGCCCCGGTAGTCATATCAATCCATTCTCTAAGATAATCAGTTCCCATTATCGGAACAAAATTGTTAGAAGAATATGTCGTCGAATTCAGAATTATCTCGGTGTCTTTCTGTGCAATGACAGTTATCCTGTTGTAATCATAATTCGGCGGTACGAGGAAGATATATTCCTTTCTGAGTTGTTCATCAGGAGCGATAAGCATCATTGCCGGATCTCCTGTGTTGGCTCCGGCATCCTGACTTGCAAGGAAATGTCCCACCATTATCGGCTTATTTGAATTTATCCTGAAATCGGCAAAAGTTGAAAAATCATGGAACCAGCCCGCCTGAAGGGTCACACCGCCTGTAAGTCCGCCGCTCCATGTGACATTTGTATCATTTTCAGAAGCAAGTATTCTGAAATAGTCAAGTTCGTTACCTCTGGGCTTTGTTCTTGAAACTACAAAATTCTTTCCCCAGCTCTGAAGGGGAAATATCTGGTGCTCCATATGATCGCATGCTTGCTGGTTCGACGGTATTCTTGTGCAGACATGTCCGCCGAAAACCGCAAGTTTTTTATCTGACTGAATAAATGTACCTGTAAGATCAGCACCGTAACTGTCTGAATTAGCTCCAGTTGTTGAATTCAAGGTCAGTATCTGATATTTATTCAAAGTATACGACACTGTGGCTCCGGGACTTTCAGCATTTATTCCGCCGCCTCCCAGCGTTGTTGCAGTGTAAACAACTTTTACAGTCGTCTGACCATCTTCAACTCCAACTATTGAAACAAACCCGGAAAGCGATGACCATCCCGGCCACGACATTGCATAATATTCACCGGCAAGGGCACCGATTGGAAGAAGTATTGTCGCATCATTTGAATAAATGAGAACATTACCGAACGGATTCATCTGTGTGACAGTTACCGGTCTGGATGACACAAGCTTAAACCCGAGATCGCTGATTCCGGGTCCGGAAATTTTTCTATCAGTTCCAAGTTCAAATGAATACAGCCCTTTTGCCGGAACATTATTTTCTGCAATAACAGTATCCCCTATGGTGTAAATTTTAACATTTACTTCTGTATTGTTAGGATTTGCAACAACAAGTGCATATGTAGCACTTCCCTTTTCATCAATCTGCTGAAGAAAAGCACCCCAGTATTCGCATCCGACATAACTTTTATCTTCCGCCGCAATTCCGCATTCATCAAGGCACTTTCCTTTGTGGCATGAAATCCCTTCACCTGTGCAGGTTTCCTTATCAATAAAATCTGTTCCGAGCTCGTTGCATTCCACAATAACATCTCCTCTGCATCCGATCACGCCCGGATCACAAAGTTTCATCAGACAGTCAGGATATCCCTCGTAACCCGGTTCGCATTCAGTGCAGAACTCTCCTGCATATCCGGTATAGCATGAGCATCCGCCAAGAGCTTCAAGGCATTTTCCGTGATCGTTGCAATCGACGCCTGCACATTTTGAGTTTTCTAGTTCACAGTCAGGATATCCCGTGTAACCTCCGGCACATGAGTCACAGTTCGCTCCAGTATAGCCATCATCACATTCACAACCGCTGTCGGTGACCGTTCCGTGTCCGCTGCAGTCACCGCTTGGAATGCTATCGTCATCGTTTTTTGGCAGAGTCCCCTCTTTTTCGCACTCACCGGTAGTCAGATTGCATTCTAAACCTATCGGGCAGTCAGATTTTGACTTGCATTTATCATCATCATTTTCACCTTCTTCATCTTTCACACAGGAAAATCCGAACATAATCAACGGAATAAGCACAAAAAACAGCTTTTTCATTTATTTCTCCCTCAATTGACAGCACAATCAGGTTGAAATTATATGCTTTAACAATATAATAGTCAAATCAAACGGTTTATTGGGGAGATACTGATGGATTTGAAAAATGCTCTTGACAGCTATTATGAATTCAGAAAAGTGACCGATGTCAACTGTATGCGGCTTGAAAAAATGCACAGCAGACAGATCAAATGCAAAAAAGGGTGTTCATCCTGCTGTGTTAATCTTTCAGTCTTTCCAGTGGAATTTGAAGCGATCAGGGAAGAGATGAAAAAGGACGGTTTTGACATTGCATCGGTACTATTTGATGAAAACGCAACCTGCGGATTTCTTAAAGATGATCTCTGTCAGATCTATAAATACAGACCTGTGATATGCAGGACTCACGGACTTCCAATTGTTTTCTTAAATGATGACAACCCGTCAGAAATATTTAAGGAAGTCTCTTTCTGCGAGCTTAATTTCAATAACTTTGATGACGATGACGATGACGATGACGATGGAGGACTGATATTTAACGATGAAAACACTCTGGACATTGATGAACTGAATACTGCGTTTTTTCAAATAAACCATCAGTTCTGTAAAGATCCTCAAAAAAGGATACCGCTGAAAGACCTTTGCAACTTTTAAAGTGGTAATAATTTGAAATTACTAGCTATATCAAAAATTTATCTTGCGACCTTTGCTATAGTTGCCTGCTGTACTCTTCTCAGTTTTCTTTCAAAGGATTTTCTTACTGAAGGCGATGTGGCAATGATCTATCTTCTCGGAGTTGTAGCGGTTTCGAGCAGATTTTCCTGGATGCATTCGATAACCGCGGTGTTCTTAAGTGTCGCTCTTACAAATTTTCTTTTTGTACCTCCTTTTTACACTTTCCATGTTGAAAATATCAGGTCGGTTATAACATTCATTGTCATGTTCATTGTTGGAACGGTTGTCACATGGCTTTCTGTCAGTCTGAGGAAACACAACGAGGAAATGAAAATAAAAGAAGCCGAAAAAACCCGTTTTATGCAGCAGAACGAGGAAAACAGAATAAGATCTGAAAAGGAAAAGTTAAAGAACGACCTTCTAAGTTCAATTGCCCACGACCTGAGGACACCGCTCTCTTCCATTTCAGGAACAGCATCTGTGCTTCTGCAGAAAATGAATGACATTAAAGATGACACCAGAAGCGACATGCTCAAAACAATTTCCGATGAGGCTTTCAGACTTGGACGGCTTGTAGAAAATATTCTGAACATAACAAAGCTCGAATCAACTGATTTTGTTGTAAAAAAAGAATGGTATCCTCTTGAAGAGATAATTGGATCAGCCGTTTCAAGAGTTGAGAAACTCTACAAAGACAGGGAACTCAAGATCTCAATCCCTGATGAAATGATAATGATAAAAGTTGATCCCATCCTTATTGAGCAGGTTATAATAAATCTGCTTGAAAATGCCGCAAAATACTCTTATGAAAAAACCGCCATCACTGTTTATGCCGAAGTTTCAGATAATCTTGTTGTTGTCGGCGTGGTTGACAAAGGTCCCGGAGTTAAAGAAACCAATATTCCGGAAATATTTGAGAAATTCCAACAATTCCGATCAAACAGCGATATGAATTCAGGATCAGGCATAGGACTTTCCGTCTGCAAGGCAATAATCAAAGTTCACAAAGGGCTGATATTTGCAGAAAACACTCCGGATGGGTTTAAAGTTGCTTTTTCACTCCCTTTTGACGAAACTTTCAAACCGGAGGGGGTAATATGAAACACACAATCCTTATAATTGAAGATGAAAAACCAGTCAGAAAATTTCTCTCTGCAGGACTTTCGACAAGCGATTACAAAATTATTGAAGCAGAAAAAGGACATGAAGGAATAGTGCTTGCCGCACAGTATCTTCCCGATGTCATTCTTGTGGATCTGGGACTTCCCGATATAGACGGAATAGAACTCATCAGAGAGATCCGTGAATGGTATAAAGCTTCGATCATTGTGATTTCTGCGAGATGGAAGGAAAATGAAAAAGTTGCCGCACTTGATTCAGGAGCCGATGATTATCTTACAAAACCTTTCGGCATAAACGAACTTCAGGCAAGAATAAGGGTGGCTATACGGAATAATTCAAGAACAGGAGATGATAAAAAAGAGCGGCCTGTTTTTGAAAAAGAGTTCCTTAAAGTTGATTTTGAATCAAGGAGTGTCTTCATAAACAGCGAAAAGATCCATCTCACCCCTATCGAATACAAACTGCTTTCGGTAATGATAAAATATGCAGGTAAAGTTGTGACCCACAAACAGCTGCTCGAAGAAGTGTGGGGCGGAGAAAAAGGAGAAGATTTCAACCAGTATGCAAGAGTGTATATGGCGCATTTAAGAAGAAAGATCGAGCCTGATCCGGCACATCCTAAAATACTTATCACAGAAGTCGGGGTTGGATACCGGCTCACAACAGACTGATTTCATTGGGATTAATCATTATTTTTATAAGATTTTAACACAAGTCCACTCTATTTTAAGATTATTTTTATAACTATATATTCTGACGCCAAATATACTTTTCCGGTTTTTTTGAGGATGACTATATGTTTTTTAAAACCATAAAAGAAATGGTTCAGCTTTTTGACAAGATGGGAGTGCCTGACAATACTCCTGTCACTATAACCGTTGAAAAACAGCCAAAGTATAAGAAAGTTAAATGGGACATTTTCTTTAATATTTCAAAAGCCATCGACGGAAAAGCGCAGGAAATCGAGATAAAAATAAAAGAAAAAGAGGCCATTCAGGAATGAATAATAGAAAAATTTCCGGAAGTCACATTCTGGTATTTTCATTTCTTATGCTGATCTTTGCCGGAACGCTCCTGCTGAAACTCCCTTTCGCATCACACACCGGGACAACATGGGTTGATGCACTTTTCACTGCCACATCCGCAGTTTGTGTCACTGGGCTCATTGTTGTCGATACACCTATACACTTCACTCTTTTCGGTCAGATCGTGATCATAATTCTTATTCAGCTTGGCGGAATAGGTATAATGACTTTCGCGGCATCATTTATTTTTGCCTTCAACAGAAAACTTCCCTTGTCAAACAGGATGATGATGGAGGAGTCCTTCATGCAGGGGGCAAACGACATTAAATTATCTGAACTCCTTAGATTCATTGTTAAATATACTTTCATTTTTGAAATTTCAGGAGCACTCCTTTTTTTTATGACTCTTGATGAAACCAACCTGTTTAAACGGCTTTATTTCTCTGTTTTTCATTCTGTTTCAGCTTTCTGCAACGCAGGATTTTCAACATATTCAGACAGTTTGATGAGATACCGCGGGAATATTTCTGTAAACATTATCACCATGATCCTTATAATTGCAGGCGGCATCGGATTTCTTGTTACTTATGAGATAAAATCAAAGCTCAAAGGAATCTTTTTTAACAGGAGAAAAAAATCAAGACTCAGGAATTATTACATTTTTTCTCTTCACACATGGCTTGTTCTTGTTACCACGGTCATTCTGATAATTTCAGGTACTGTTCTTATTTTTACAATCGAGTCACTTTCAGGAAACTCTGTATCTTTACTTGAAGCTCTGTTTCAGTCTGTAACAAGCCGGACAGCCGGATTTAATACAGTGGAAATATCAAGATTAAGCAAGGCGACTCTGCTCGTTATTGCGGCTCTGATGTTCATCGGCGGCTCCCCCGGTTCTGCCGCAGGCGGAATAAAAACATCGACCTTTGCTGTAATAATCTCAATGATGTTTATGGGAAGAAATCATTTTGAAGATGTTGTAATAAGAAACAGGCAGTTGCCGAAAAGAACTGTTTATCAGGCACTTATGGTTTTTATTTTCGCTTCTGTCATAATTTTTTTCACAGTGGTGCTTGTTTCGGCATTTGATCCGGAAAAAGAGACTGCTGCTGTCCTTTTTGAATCGGTTTCAGCTTTCGGAACAGTCGGTCTTTCAGCAGGAATCACATCATCTCTCAGTGAAATTTCAAAGATAATCATAACTATAACAATGTTTTGCGGAAGGATCGGATCGCTTACAATATTTTCGATAATTCTTTCAAAAGAGAAAAATCCGGGAAAATTAGCAGAAGAAAGGGTGTTGATAGGATAAAAGAGGTAAATATGTTCGGAAAGAAAAAAAACAGAACTGCCGTTGTCATCGGGCTTGGAGAATTTGGACTTCATCTGGCTCTGAATCTTTCGAAATGCGGTTGTGACTGCATTGTTGCTGATATTGATGCCGGAAAGATAGATTCAATAAAAAACTTCGTTATGAAGGCAGTAATTGCCGATGCTTCACAGAAAAACGCATTATATCAGATCGTCCCCGCTGATGCCGATTTTGTTATCATTGCTCTCGGAGACATTGAATCTTCAATAACTGCAGCTCTTTATCTTAAAGACATGAAAATTCAGAATGTTTATGTGAAAGCTATCTCTGAAGAACATGAACGGATACTGAAAATGATGGGTGTCCAGAACATTATTTTCCCGGAAAAAGATATGGGGCAACGCTTTGCAACGAAGCTCATGAGCAACAATCTGCTTGATTTTCTCCCTCTTTCGGAAGATTATTCAGTGGCGGAACTTGCACCATTAAGCTCAATGGCGAACAAGTCTTTAAAAGAGATAGATTTCAGAAAGGAGCATAATCTTTCAGTAATTGCGATAAAAGAGCTTGTGCCTCCCAATATGGTCATTTCACCAAGTGCCGGTTTTAAAATAAAAATTTCAGACATTCTGGTTGTTCTCGGAAAAAAAGATGCAATTGAGGCATACAATCTGAAAACTCATTGATTCCTTAATTTTTTCAATCAAAACTTTGACCCTGATGTCTTTTTAAAGTATTATTAACCGCATTTCAGGAGGTGCGAGTGACAAACATCCTTTCATTTTTAACTTTCTTAACGGTTGTGATTTCAATTTCAATACTGATGATCCGTTATTTCATCCATTCCATGATGGCGGGTTCACGCAGAATGCTCAAATACAGGCGGGAGCTTAGACTGCTCTATGTCCCTATTTTTCTTTCATTTTTCCTTTTTTCCAACCGTTCTTTGCAGGGATCTCTTTCTCTTTCGGTATTCAGTTGCGTTCTTTATGCATTTTTCACTTTCATGTTTGTTTTTTTCCTTTACGGACTTTTTGTCGAACTTTTAATTCTGATACGGAAACTCTTTAAGAACACCTACTCGAAAAAGCTTTCGTTATATAAGAAAAGGCTTCTTTTCATTGTCCTTTTTCTGATTTCATTCCACACTGTTGCAACAGGGTTCTTTCTTGCGGAGGATATTCAGGTCGTCAATCTGAAGATCAAAAGCCAGAAAGTTGAAAAGTACACAAGGATCGTTCAGGTCACGGACATCCATTTTTCAGCCACGACAGGGCTTCCTTTTGCACAAAAGATCGCTTCCATCATAACAGAACTGAAGCCCGATATTATCATAAGCACAGGTGATTACCTTGATCACGGAATGATGGAACCTGAAAAAATTGCAGGGGTAATGAACTCAATACCCGCCCCGCTCGGCAAGTTCGCAATAACCGGAAATCACGAATTCATCAATGATTTCAACAACTCGAAAGATTTTTTAGAAAAAAACGGATTTAAACTGATTGACAATCAGATACTCGATGTCTGGAGAAATATAACTATTTCAGCTGTTTCCGATAAAACTGGAAAAAGGTTCGGAATGCCGGCACCCCATGACATCGAAATTCTTAAAAAGACACATACTTCAAGGTTCAACATCTTTTTAAAACATCAGCCGAATGTCGAAAAAGGGACAACTGACCGTTTTGACCTTATGCTCTCAGGGCATACCCACGCCGGACAGATATTCCCTTTCGGTATTTTTGTACGAATGGCTTTCAGATACTGCTCCGGCAACTATAAATTTCCAAGCGGCTCCATCCTTCATGTCAGCAGGGGAACAGGGACATGGGGACCTCCTGTCAGATTCGGTTCAATGCCCGAAATAACATTAATTGAACTTATTCCTTAAATAGCTTGTTTTAGGTTATTCTGAAGTTTCTTCTGTGACGGTTATTTTTTCTGATATTGGTGAAAGTTTGAAACCTTCAAGTTTTTTCCCTGCCTTGTTTTCAGCTTCTTCAAGCATTTTGACCGGATCTTCCTTCCACATTTCAAGGATCACCGGATATCTTTTGATCAAAGCACCGTCACTGACCGCAAAATGTGTGCTGTCCTTTTCAAACGCGATGCTGTAGCCGTTATACTGAAGATCGAAGGCAAGAAGTTTTTCAGAAGTCCTTCCATTATGAATGATCACTTCTCTTCCGACTGTCGCAAAAAGTGCCCCGTCATTTGAAAACACAACTCCGTTTATGGCTCCGGTATGTCCGGAAACAGTTTCTGTCATCTTTTTTTCACCGATATTCCATCTTACAGCAACTCCCTCCTCGCCGGCTGATACCGCCTCTGAACCGTCAGGTGAAAAAGCAACAGAAAGAATGGTTTTGCCCTGCTGAGAAGAAAATATCAGGTCCCCTTCCGGAATTTTCCAGAAATTGATCTCTCCGTTCCTTCCCGCTGAAGCCATCACATCCCCTTTTTTTGAAAAAGATACTGCATGAACCGGATTTATATGATTGAATATCTTAACGATCTTCCTTGCAGACATATCATACAAATTTACAGTTCTGTCTTTGCTTCCTGAAACAAGATACCGTCCGTCACTTGAAAAAGCGAGTGATGAGATCTGGTCTGAATGTCCTTTCATGACAGAAAGGAGCTTCCCGTTGACCGGATTCCACATTCTGATAAAACCATCGGAATCACCTGTTACAACAAACTGTCCGTCAGGTGAAAAATCTATGCTGTATGACACCAGTCCCTGAGTTCCGAAAGTTGAAATAAGCATCTCCCTGTTCACATCCCATAGTTTCACAGTGTTATCCCAGCTTGATGAAGCGAGAAATCTTCCGTCAGGTGAATATTTTAAAGACGGAATATATGTTGCATGCCCTCTGTATGTCTGCACAAGGCGGTTTATATCGGTTTTCCATACTTTCACAAGATGATCTTCGCCGACCGACATGAGCGCGTTGCCTACCGGCATGAACGAAACAGAATAAACAGCTCCTTCATGCCCCCTGAGATCCTCTATCTGCCTGTTCCTGAGGTCGATCAGCTTTACAGTGCCGTCTCTTGAAGCCGCGGCGGCAAATGTGCCGTCACTTGAAATGTCAAGGTCGAAAAAAGCGTCCCAGTGTTCATAGACATATAAAGGAACAGCTGCATTAATATTCCAGACTAAAAACCGCTTGTCGTATCCGGTGGATATGAAATAACTGCTGTCTTTGAGGAACTTTAAAGAGATGACAGGTTCGCTGTGTCGTTTGAAAACAGCTTTAAGCTTTCCCTTTTCAACAAGATATATTTTCCCGGAACTGTCTGAAGTAAGGATTTTCCCATCTGGCGACCAGTTGACAGCCCTGACTGTGTTTTCAAGTTCAATGATCTTCCTTGCCTTAAGCTGGAAGTCATTGAGATCGGAGATCCACAGATTCCTGTCTGTCCCTCCGAAAGCTATGAACCTTGAATCATTTGAAAAAGAAAGTGCATATATTTCACCTGTGGAGCTTTCAATAGTTTTTATAAGTATCCCCTCTCTTGCATCCCAGATGTTGAGCTTTCTATCCCAGCTTCCTGAAGCAATGTACTTTCCATCAGGAGAAAATTCCAACGCGGCAATCTCATCACTGTGTCCGCTCAGAGTATATTTCAATTTGCCGGTTGAGACCGAATATACCATTATTCTTCTCGTTTTACCGGCGACAGCGACAAGAGAGCCGTCCGGAGAGATCACAAGCACCCTCGGATCGAAATCTATCTGCGCAAGATCTTCCTTGAAACTGTCATTCTGATGAACTGTTGAAAGATAGAGCACCGACTGGATCGAAAGCATCTGATCTGAACTTTCGATAGCATTTTCTGTCATGAAAAACTCAGGGAAACTCCATGGACTTTTCGGATTATACGGGTTGTGGTAAAGCGATGCAGCGGAAAATATCTTAGCATTGAGATATCGTTTCTCTTTGATAAGACGCTCTGCGTACTCGAGGTATCCGAGTGAAAGATTCAGGTGTGCCACCCTTTCATTTTCGACAGATTCGCGGTAGGCATAGAAAATAACGACTGAACCGAAGATCAGCACAACCGCAAGTGCCGCCAGCAACCCTGTCAGCAGTTTGTTCTTTGCAGAAAATCTTTTGAAAAGTTCCCATGAACTGTATTCATATGCCTTTATCCTGCCGCCCGACATGAAGTTCTCGATCTCTCTTGCGACATCCATCGCGGACTGGTATCTTGACTCCTTTTCTCTTGTAAGTGTCTTTGAAACGACAGCACAGAGATCCGGCGGGGCTTCAGGTTCAAATATAGTTATTTCAACAAGGGTGTTCGACTTGACCATTTCAAGTGTTTCCTTAACATCCCGTCCCTTGAACGGAGCGTGCCCTGTCAGTATCTCATAAAGAACAGCACCCAGCGAATAAATATCGCTTCTTTCGTCAATTTCTGAAATCTCGCCGTTTGCCTGTTCAGGAGACATATATGCCGGAGTTCCTATCGCTTTTCCTTTTACAGTTCTTCCGATATTTTCAACTTTCAGAAGGTTCAGTTCCTCACGAAGTTCCCCTTCCGCCTGATCTGTTTCACCTTTAACTTTTGCAAGTCCCCAGTCAAGCACAACAGTTTCACCGAATTCCCCTATCATGATGTTCTCGGGTTTTATATCACGGTGAATGACACCTCTGCTGTGGGAATATGCTATGGCGTTGCAGATATCCCGGAAATGGGGCAGAAGACGGAGCCGTTTCTGAAGAGTTCCTGCATCATATATCGCCTGTGAAAGAGTCACTCCTCTCACAAGACGCATCGTGTAGTAATGATTTCCGTCCGGTTTTCTGCCGATCTCATAGACAGGAACAATTCCAGGGTGTTCAAGCTGACCGGTCACCTTCGCTTCACGGAGGAACCTTATCTCATCCGCCTTCATCTTATCAAGCGGAGCGATAGTCACCCTGCCCGGATTATCTTCCTTTATAAGTTCCTTTAAAGCTATCTCGCGACCCACCTTTTCATCAAAAGCGATCAGTACACGACCTATACCGCCGCGGCCTATCTCGTCCTCGATCCTGTATTTCCAGTCATCTTTCTTTTCAGGGATTATCGTTGATTCGGCAAGGGATGCAATGATAGAATCAGGATCGATCGAAACCGTTCTTGTCGGCTCATTCTTCAGTGATTTCTTTATGATATCCGTGATCTTCTTCATCAAAACCCCTAAACAAACTCAAGGGATTATACTGAATAAAAAGAAAAATAAAAGTTGACTGCAAAATCATAAAATATATGCTCTCATCCAAGCGGGGGGTAAACAAAGGAGGTGTATCATGTCCATCAGAAGAACCTTTTCCCTAGTATGTGCTGTGCTTTTTCTTTCAGTTTTCTATTCCTGCTCCGCAAAAGATGATTCTGAAGAAGTTACTGATAAAACTCAGGAAACTGACAACAACAATGATTTATCTGACGATTTATCCGACGAAGCCTTGGCGGAGTCGGAAGACGCGGAGTCGGAAGATCCTGAACCCGATAAAACACCGGATGAAACACCGGATGAAACACCGGATGATACAATTCCGTCAGGAGAAGGTGCATACCGGCAGTGTGATCCTGCGGTGGCCGGATCATGCCCGGAAGGGATGAACTGTGTAAAAGGATATGACAACGCCAAATACGGACAGTGTCTAAAACCATGCAGTGAAAACACAGACTGCCCTCCTCCACCGGAAACAACTCAGCAGGTTGCGTGCCACAACACCGAAAAAGTGTGCCTTATACTCTGCGGAGCTTACGAAGGCGAATGCCCAGAGTGGCTTGAATGTTTCGGACAGGAAATGTGTCTTCCGCCGTCAGGCATTACACCGACAAAAGGACCCGGTGAAAAATGCAATGGCAAAGATGAATGCATCGGAGAATCAGACTGCATCGAAGGATCATCAGGAATTGCATACTGTTATCCACTCTGCGACCCCAATGTTGCAGATGACTGTGCAAACAAAGCACCCGGCTTTCAGGCACAATGCACCAATGCCGGCAGCTTTTCTTTCTGCATGTTCAACTGTCAGGGAGTTCCATGTCCCGGCGAACTTCAGTGCGTAGCCGGCGTTTTCTGTCAAGGTTAAAATTTAAATAAATTTGTAGGGGCGAAACACCGTTTTCGCCCTGTTTTTCTTCCAAAATTCGCTATGGTGATATTTATTTAATTTTGCTGACTTGACCCTCAAGGTTGTATCAATAACCTCTTGATTTTTTCCTTGAATTATAAAGTTTTTCGGTGAATCCGCCTTCGTTTTTGAAGTCTTCTTCAAGCCGCTGAATCTGTTTCCAGAGCAGATAACTTGCCTGGTTTGTGAGGCAGATCAGCGTATTGGCTAATTTCTCGTCTGACCAGTCCGACCAGTCCGACATGTCTGACCAGTCTGACCGCACTTTAAGTGCTTCGGGTGAATTTTTATCCCACTGGCGAAGTCCTTTCTGGCGGAGGTAATCTTCAAAGTCAAGGAGCAGTTCACCGAGACTTGCACGGGCAACATTTGTCAATTTTATTTCGGTTTTTTTGGATGTTGCTGATGCGAGGCTTCCTTCTGCGATGTTCTGGACTCCACTTCTTGCGGCTTGGACCATTTGGTCGTGGGTACGGGAGAATTTTGATATGTATTTGTTGCAGAAAATGACTGTTCCGTCATATACTTTCTGGGCTGTTTGGAAGGAGCGGAGTTTGCGGAAGCCACCGTGTTTTGGAATCAAATCACTCATATCTCCACCTAATATAAAATTCAAGACAGTCTATATCCTCCAATTTGAAAGTCAAGGTAACTGATTGATTTTACTATAGTAAATTCGCTATGGAGAAATTGCGGTGGGTTTTGTAGGGGCGAGTGACCTTTCGACAAGCTCAAGGCGGGGCGGGTGTAGGGGCGAATCCGTGTGTTCGCCATTGGAATGGGCTCCCCTCTATTTTTGAAAGAGAGGGGTCGGGGGTGAGTTACTTATTCTTTATCGCGAGTGCTCCGGTGGGGCAGTTTTCGACATAGAGCTTGAGTTCTTCAAGGGGTGAATCGACTGCTGCATCAAGAGCGGTGCCGATGGTTGTGGAAAATCCTCTGAACTTGAATGTAAGTATCTGATTATTAACGATTTCTTTGCTAAGTTTGATGCAGACTCCGCACTTGATGCATTTGCCGGGATCAAGGATTATTTCAGGGTGTCTTGCATCATATTTTATTTCAATCTTCTCCCCTTTTATGAGATCAGGTGAGCAATGAAGAAGTTCGCTGTACTTTTTAAGTTTGCAGTCGTGCTTATCGGTGCAGGAACATTCGTAACACCGCTTTCCTTCAGTAGCAAGTTCTTGAACTGTGAAAGATTTTGCAACTTCTTTAAATGTTGTCTTTCTTTCTTCAATTGAAATGAGCATCTGCTCTCTTCTGTCGTAATTTTCAGGTTTTCCGACAAAAACGAGATCTTCTTTTTTAAGATAGTTCCAGTGACCTCTTGAAACATTGATGAGATATGGTTCGCTGTACTCTTTACCTTCAAAAAAGCTAAGAATAGACATTGCCACCCTTCTTGCCCCTGCAACAGCTTCAACTACAGTAGCCGGCCCCGAAACACAATCTCCTGCCGCAAAAAGTTTTCCACCTGCATGACAACTCTTTTCATTTACTGCAACATCGCCCCATTTGTTGACAGGAACTCCAGCCGGAGCATCAGTTTTCTGGCCGATCGCACCGATCACAAGATCTGCAGCAGTATCAAAATCGCTTCCTGCAACCGGAACAGGCCTTCTTCTACCCGATGCATCAGGTGCTCCAAGTTCCATCTTCTGACAAGTGAGAACTTTCTTTCCGTTTTCTTCTCTCACACTTACCGGAGCAACAAGAAAATGGAATTTCACCCCTTCTTCCTTCGCTTCGTGGATCTCGATCTTTTCAGCAGGCATCTCGCGCTCTGTCCTTCTGTAAAAACAGTTGACATCACTGCTTCCAAGCCGTACTGAAGTTCTAAGACAGTCCATTGCCGTGTTACCGCCGCCGATAACAATCACTTTCCCCGGGTTTTTGCCAGACCAGTCATTTTTAGCAATATTTTCAAGCCATTGGATGCCACCTTCTGTAAATTCTTCACCTTTTACCTGAGCACTTGAACTTTTCCAGCTTCCTATGCATATTGCGACTGCATCATATTTCTTTTCAAGCTCTTCAACAGTAAAATCAGTTCCCAGTTTCTTTGAGAAATGGAAATTTATCCCACCCATCCTGTTAAAATGTGCTATTTCAAGATCAAGAATATCTTTCGGAAGACGATATTCAGGAATTCCGTATCTGATCATTCCGCCGGCTTTAGGATTCATGTCAAAAATTTCGCTTGCAACCCCTTCAAGACGGAGAAAATATGCAACAGAAAGTCCCGCAGGACCTGCACCGACGATCGCAACCTTTTTGCCACACAAAGGCTTCATTTCTTCAATATATTCAGCGTAGTGGAGATCTGCGGCAGTTCTTTTGAACTCATTGATGGCAACCGGTCTGTCAGCAACATTCCTTCTGCACTCCTTTTCACAGAACCTCGGACACACACGACCGATACTCATCGGAAGAGGAATTCTTTCTTTGATCACTTTAAGACCTTCAAGGTGCTTCCCCTCTTTTCCAAGCCTGACATATTCCTCGACCATTGCGTGTGCCGGACAGGCAATCGTGCATGGTGCTTCACAGTCACCTCTATGCTCGGAAAGCAGAAGATTAAGGCAGGTACGCCTCATATCAAGAACCGCTTCAGAACTTGCATCTATCTCCATCCCTTCAGCAACTTTAGCAGCACATGAAGGAGTGAACTTTCCGGTCTTGAGATCTTTCACGACACAGACAAAACAGCTTGTGTTGTGTGTTATCTTCTCATTAAAACAGAGTGTAGGGATCTCAATTCCAATGCTTTTTGCCGCATTAAGAATGGTGGTATTTTCAGGAACAGATATCTGCGCATCGTTTATTTTAAGATTTATCATTTTCATTTTGCACCTCCTGCCGGAATTCTTCCCACAGCATCTTTCGGACACACCTCGATACAGCTGTTACACCTTGTGCAGAGCGCGTTGTTGACGACAAAATCATCGCTTATCGCATTCACCGGACATGCTTTGATGCAGAGTTTGCATTTGACACATTTCTCATGGAAGATCTTCACATCAACAAGTGCATTGCAGATAAGTGCCGAGCATTTTTTATCAGTTACATGCTCAAGATATTCGTGTTTGAAGAACCTGAGCGTTGAAATTACAGGATTAGGTGCAGACTGACCAAGCCCGCAGAGAGACCCCTTTATAATTTTAGGCCCGATATCTTCAAGAAATTCAACATGTTCAAGAGTCCCCTTCCCTTTTGTAATAAGTTCAAGGGTTTCAAGCATTCTCTTTGTTCCAACCCTGCAGAAAGTACATTTTCCGCAACTTTCCTTAGCAGTAAAATCAAGAAAATATCTTGCCGTCTCGACCATGCAGCGGTTCTTTCCGACAGCAATAAGACCACCTGAGCCCATTATTGCACCAAGCGATCTCAATGAATCATAATCAACCGAAATATCGAACTTGTCTTCAGGAATACATCCGCCGCTCGGACCTCCGATCTGCACTGCCTTGACACTTCCTTTTTCAGCTCCGCCCAGATCATAAACTATCTCTCCGATCGTTATCCCCATCGGAACTTCGACAAGACCCGGATTCTTTATGTCGCCTGCAAGGGCGAAAAGCTTTGTCCCTTTTGACCCCTGTGTTCCTATTTTAGCATAATTTTCTCCCCCTTCATTAATAAGAACAGGGATGTTTGCAAAAGTCTCGACATTGTTGATAAGACTTGGATAACCCTTGTATCCGCTGTCGGTCGGGAAAGGAGGCCTGAATCTCGGGGTTCCCCTTTTTCCTTCAAGGGAATTTATCATCGCAGTCTCTTCTCCGCAGACAAAAGCACCGGCCCCTTCCTTTATCATAATGGGAATTGTTCTGCCGTTTATTCTGTTGTATCCTTTCTTTTCGATCTGACTTGCGGCTATCCTCAGATTTTTAAGGGCGAGAGGATATTCAGCTCTGCAGTAAATGAAGATCTCGCTTGCACCGGTTGCGTGCACTCCGATAAGCATCCCCTCAAGCACCTGATGAGGCACCGATTCCATCATCGATCTATCCATGAAAGCACCAGGATCACCTTCATCAGCATTACAGATCAGGATCTTCCTGTCACTCTGCTTTGCCGCAAGAAAGCTCCATTTGAGACCTGTCGGGAAACCTGCTCCGCCACGACCGCGAAGACCGCTTTTTTTCACATCTTCAACAACAGCGGAACTCTCCATTGAAAGAGCTTTTTTAAGGGCAAGATATCCACCGTTAAGTTCATATTCCTCAATGGAAACAGGATCGATACGGCCGGCAAGCTTTGTAACTTTTATCATCTCCTTGGAAGTTCTTGAATCTGAAGGAATGAACCGCCCTTCATCACCAAGAGAGAGAATATTCCTGACGCTTTTTTCATCCGCTTTAACATTTCCGTAGAAAACTGAACCGTTATCAGTCTCGACCTCAACAAGCGGCTCTGCATAACAGTGCCCGATGCACCCCACTTCAACTATTTCGTGATCCTCACAATAGTTGTTGAAAAGATCCAGAATCTCGTTTGCACCTGCGGCAATACCGCAACTTCCGGCACCTATTTTTATTCTTTTTATCATCATTTCACCTCCCCTGCCTGATATCTTTTCAGGATCTTGAGAAGTTCCTTCCTGTCGAGCTTGCCGTAAACTCTGCCGTTTACCGACATGACAGGAGCAAGACTGCAGCAGCCAAGACAAGCGACAAGTTCAAGTGAAAAAGTCCCCGTTTCATCAGTTTCGCCGTTTTTGATCTTCAGTGCATCCGACACCCAGTTCTCTATCAGTGTTGAACCCTTGATATGACATGCCGTTCCGTCACACACTGCGATGACATATTTCCCTGGTTTTGTCCTTTTGAACTGTGCATAAAAGCTCACAACCCCTTCGACTTCAGCAGAAGGGATACTGAAATGATCAGCGATCTTGAGAATTGACTCATCTGAAATGAATCCCTCCTGATGCTGAACCGCCTGAAGTGCCTTGATGAGAAAACTGCTCTCTTTTTCGATCGTTCCGAGAACTTCGTTTAAACCGCTCATTCTTCCTCCGTTGTGATACAAACAACTCACCAAAAAAACATTTGACCGGACAATTTAAGACCAGTTTGCGGTGAAATTTTCGCCGCTTTTTATTGTCTGATAAAAAAAACTTTCTGTCAAGGAAGTAGTAAATAAAATTTAGAAAATTTGTCAAGTCCTTGAAAAAAAAAGGAAAGATCGAAAAAAAATGTTTGCTATTTCAGTCAGTAACCGTAAATTCTTTCATTAGAGAGCTGATCCGGCTTTTACCGGAGGTGGAGATGAATTCTCAAAAATTCAATGGGCTTTTCAAACATCAGGAATCAAATCTCTCGATATTTCACGATCTTATGCCTTTTCGGGTGAGAGAAATACTTCTTGTAGCCACTGTTTATGATGCATACATACTTGAAAGAGAAGGTCAGCTTTTTGAACAGATCTACGGTGAATATTATCAGCTCAATCTTTCCAGCGCACCCAGAGTTACTTCGGTATACTCAATAGAAGAAGCAATTGAAATGATTAGTGAAAATCGCTTCGACCTGATAATAATAATGACAGGGATTGACAAAACCATGCCGGTTCTGCTCAGTACGAAAGTGCGTGAAATAAACAGAGATGTTCCGATACTTCTGCTGATCAACAACAATAACCAGATCTCGACATACGAAAATTACAGGGATGAACTGATCCACATTGATAAAATGTTTGTCTGGAACGGTGACAGCAATATTTTCCTTGCAATGATAAAATACATTGAGGATAAGATCAACGCAGATTGCGACACAGCTAAAGGATCGACAAGGATCATTCTTCTGATAGAAGATTCCGTCCGTTACTACTCAAGATATCTTCCGACTCTATACAGCGTAATAATGAAAGAAATTCAAAGGCTTATCGGTGGTGAAGATATTGATGCGAGATATAAGATCCTCAGAATGAGAGCACGCCCGAAAGTCCTTCTTGCCGCAAACTATGAAGAAGCGGTTGCAATTTACGAAAAATACATGGACTATCTTCTTTGTGTCATAACTGATGTGCGATATCCTAAAAACGGGAAAATATCATCAAAGGCAGGGAGAGAGATGTCCCTGCTCATAAAAAAGAACAGTCCGATCCCCGTACTGATGCAGTCTTCAGAACACGAAAACGCCCTTTTTGCAAAAAAAAACAATCTCAGCTATATTGATAAGAATTCAAAGAATATTTCAAGGGAACTTGCCGATTTCTTCAAGATGAATCTAGGTTTTGGCAACTTTATTTTCCGCACTGTTTCCGGAGATATAATCGCAGAAGCAAGATATCTTAAGGAATTTGAATTGATGCTCGATACAGTACCGGATGAATCGGTTATTTATCACAGCGAAAGAGATGATTTTTCAACCTGGTTCATGGCTAAAGGTGAAATAAAAAGCGCTCTGAAGCTTAAGATCGTCAATGCGTCAGATTTTAAAAACGCTTCTGAGATCAGAGATTATATAAAGAGCATCCTCCATGAAAGGTGGATGGAGAAAAAAAAGGATTCCATTTCCAATTTCTCCGAATCAATTTTCAGAGAATCAGGTTATATTATGAGAGTTTCCAACGGCTCTGTCGGAGGAAAAGGCCGCGGTATAGCATTTACAGAGTCACTTCTTCAGAAACCTCAGTTCCATGAAATGATCAAGGGAATAAACATAACAATTCCCAGAACCGTGATCGTCGGAACTGATGAATTTGAGAATTTCATGGACCGGTTTGAATTCAGCGATCTTCTTAATTCCACTGAAGATCACATGGAAACACGGTTGAAATTCCTTCAGGCTGAGCTTTCCTCCATGCTTTCCCAAAGGCTGAAAAAAATGCTCATCCATATAAAATCTCCTCTTGCAGTAAGGAGTTCAGGACTTTTTGAAGACAGTCTGTCACAACCTTTTGCAGGGATCTATGAAACATATTTTCTCCCCAACAACCACCCTGACATCGAAGTAAGGCTTGCTCAACTGCTCGATGCGATAAAAATGGTCTATGCATCAGTTTTCACCCCTCTGGCAAAAAGTTATTTCGATTCTGTGAACCATTCACTTGAAGAAGAGAAAATGGCTGTGATCATTCAGGAGCTTGTCGGAAAACCTTACGGGGATCATTTTTATCCCCATATCAGCGGTGTAGCCCAGTCATACAACTATTATCCGTTCTCTCACATGAAACCTGAGGACGGGCTCGGACTTCTTGCGGCAGGACTTGGCAAAAGCATTGTTGACGGAAGTCAGTCGTTCAGATTCTGTCCGAAATTTCCCAAAATGAATGTGATGACTGTCAAAGACCTGCTTGCAAACTCTCAGAGATATCTCTACGGACTGAATATAAAGAACGATAAAATTCATCTTGAGAACGGTGATGATGCAACGCTCGAAAAAATAGAGCTGGATATTGCTGAAAAACACGGATCTTTAAATTTATGCGCTTCCGTTTATGATAACGATTCGAACTCCATCAAGCCGGGACTTCACGCCCCCGGCCCGAGAGTAATAGACTTCCGGTATATTCTGCACTACGATATCGTCCCGCTTGCCAACGCTGTCTCCTCGATTCTTGATGTCATGAAAAGTGCACTCGGAACACCGGTAGAGATCGAATTCTCTGTTGACCTCACAAAAGATAGTGCCGGCAAATGTTCACTCTACATTCTTCAAGTGAAACCTCTGATCAGAAGTGTGGAGAACATTGAAGTCTCTACAGAATCAATTGACAGAAAAAAAGTCCTTCTTTACACAACGAGGGCAATGGGCAACGGAGTTATTGAAGGAATACGGGATATTGTATATGTAATTCCTGAGAAGTTCGACAAAATGAAGACCGGGATCATCCGCGATGAAGTTGCCCTGATAAACAGCGAAATGAAAAAGAACGGGCTTCCCTACATCCTTATGGGGCCGGGAAGATGGGGTTCAAGCGATCCGTTCCTCGGCATCCCTGTTGACTGGGCGGCAATAAGCCAGGCAAAAGTCATCGTTGAGGCCGGATTGAAGGATTTCAATGTTGATGCTTCTCTGGGAAGCCATTTCTTTCACAACATAACATCAATGAACATCGGATATTTCACCGTTCCCGCAAGAAGCAGTGACTCATTCATTGATTTTGAATACCTCGGATCAATTAAGCCCCACACTGAAACAGAATTTTTAAGACACATAAGATTTGAGAAACCGCTTACCGTGATAATGGACGGAAAAAGATCGGTTTCGATCATAACAAAAGAACACTGGAAATAACTTATCAGAGGAATATATGTATTTCAGACAGCTTTTAGACAAGATCGGACAGTACAGGGAAAAAAGAGATGTCTTCCATGATCTGATGCAGTTCAAGGTTCAGGAGATCCTTCTTGTTGCAACCCTTTATGACTCTTTCATCATGGAACAGGAAGGTGATCTCGGCGATGTTGTTTACGGAGAATATCATCAGCTCAATTTAAGTTCGGCACCGAGAATTACTACAGCATACACCCACAAAGATGCTTTGCATAAGCTCGGTTCACGGAAATTCGATATGATCATAATCATGGTGGGAATTGATTTTCAGGAATCCATTCAGCTTTCAATGAATATCATGAACCTTGATCTGAGCATTCCCACAACACTCCTTTTCAACAACAATACTGTATATGCCGCTTTCTGTGAAAAGAAAGATCCTTTCGATTATGCAGATCAGGCCTTTGTATGGAACGGAGACCCTTCAATATTCCTTGCAATGATAAAACTCGTAGAAGACAAGGTAAATGCAGATAATGATTCAAGTCTCGGGATGGTGAGAATAGTTCTTCTTGTCGAGGACAGCATCAGATACTACAGTAGGTATCTTCCGGTTCTTTACAGCGAAATAATGCGGCAGACAAGCCGTCTTATTGAATCAGAACAAAGCGATTCGAGAAAACTTCTCAGAATGCGTGCCAGACCTAAAGTTTTAATTACAAGAAGCTATGAGGAAGCGGTAGAACTCTTTGAAAAATATAAGGAATATCTCCTGTGTGTAATAAGCGATGTCCATTTTTTAAAAAAAGGTCGGGGTGACGGCAGAGCCGGTGTTCATTTCCTCAAATATGTAAGGAAGAAAAATGATTCGATACCTCTCCTTCTTCAGAGCGGAGATATCGACAACAGAAAACAGGCGGTGAAACTGAATGCCTTTTTCATGGACAAAAAGTCCGAAAGTCTTTCCACCGACCTCCGTCACTTTATCCTGACCAATCTCGGTTTCGGGAAATTCGTATTCAAAGACGGAACAGGTAAAAAAGTGATAGGCGAAGCAGAAAATATGGAGGAATTTGAAACCCTTATAAGAACCGTGCCTATCGAAAGCATTCTTTTCCATGCAGAGAACAATCATTTTTCAACATGGCTTATGGCAAGAGGTGAAGTTCAGTTTTCGATCATTCTAAGGGCACTTAACATGTCAAATTTCGGTGAGATATCGATGCTTCGTCCTTTTCTCATTGAAATATTCGACCTCATCAAACAGATTAAGACCAGAGGCATGGTCATCAATCTTGAAGAGGACCATTCACCCGACTGCAGCTGTATTTTCCGCCTTGCAGGAGGATCTCTGGGCGGAAAAGGAAGAGGCGTTGCGTTTATTAACAACCTTATCGAAAGAGTCAACTTCGGGATCGAGAACATTGATATAAAGATCCCTCTCACAGGGATAATCGGAACCGATGCCTTTGATGAATTCATGGAGTTCAACAAACTTAAAGAATTCGTCCTTTCTGAAAAGGATTATAAAAAGATCCGTGAAAAATTCGCTTCATCCGTTCTTCCATCCGGACTTGAGAAAAAACTTCTGAAATTCATAAAAACAGTTGAAGGGCCTATCGCCGTAAGAAGTTCCGGTCTGTTTGAAGATATGCTGATGCAGCCTTTTGCAGGAATATACGAAACATATTTTCTGCCGAATTCATCAAAAGAAACAAAAAAACGGTTTGAACAGCTCATCACAGCGGTAAAACTGATATATGCATCTGTATATTCTCTTAAAGCACGGTCATATTTCAGTGCACTTAACTATGAAATTGAAGAAGAAAAGATGGCAGTAATGATACAGAAGGTTGCAGGAAGAAAGTTCGGAAACTATTTTTATCCCCATATAAGCGGTGTGGCACAGTCGCGGAACCACTATCCCGTTTCGTATCTGAAACCGGAAGACGGAATAGCAGTAATAGCTGCCGGGCTTGGAGCATATGTAGTGAACGGAGATACTTCTTTCAGGTTCTGCCCGAAGTATCCGAAAATGGATCTGGTCAGCAACCGTTATCAGATAAATAACTCTCAGCATTATCTTTATGCGATCGATCTTAAAAATGAAGAACCCGATATACTCAGCGGGGAGAACTTCTGTTATGCTCAAATTCAGGTCGATGAAGCTAAAAAGCATGGTTCAATGAAAAATCTCTTAAGCTATTATGATCACAATGATGACAGAATATATCCGGGAGTTTCAGAAAAAGGGACCGATATTGTGAACTTTGCAAATATACTGAAATACAACGCACTCCCCTTTAATGAAGCCATCAACGCATTTCTTGAAGTCGGGCACAGATCGATGGGAACTCCGGTAGAGATAGAGCTTGCGTTCGATATCGACGAAGAAAAAGACAAGGGGACATTCTATGTTTTACAGCTGAAACCTATGATCCATCTTACTGATAATGTTGAAATAGATATAAACGAAATAAACGGAAACGACCTTCTCCTTTTCACAGACAAAGGAATGGGCAACGGAAAAATTGATGATATCTGCGACATAGTTTTCGTTGATCCTGAGAATTTCGAGAAAATGTCAACTGTTGCGATCGCAAAGGAAATATCAAAGATCAATTCTTTACTTAAAAAGGAGAATAGGCGCTATGTCCTTATCGGACTGGGTCGATGGGGATCACGCGACACTTCAATAGGCATTCCTGTCAATTTTGCAGACATATCACAGTCAAAAATAATAGTTGAAGCAGGTTTCAAAGATTTCCAGATAGATGCATCTCTGGGGAGCCATTTCTTTCACAACATAACATCCATGAACATCGGGTACTTTACTGTTAATTATCAGTCGGAAAAGTCATTTATCGCATGGGACTGGCTTAGATCTCACAAGCCTTTTAAAAAACTCAAATATGTCACACATCTGCGATTCAAAAGACCACTTGAGGTTCTCATGGACGGGAGAAGCGGTCTTAATATTATTAGAAAACCGGAATCTTGAAACAGAGATTGATTTTGATCATTATTTATGATAAAACCGGCCTTGATGGACTTCTTTTGGGAAGACAATGAAAAATAAAAAGAACTGCTTGAATTTATTTAATGAATTTCACAAGATCTCGTTCCAGCTTCTCAGTCTTGCCGACAAAGGGACTCTGATAAGCGAATATCTTCAGGAAATATCCAGGATCATACTCGATTTTTCAAAAGCACGGCAGCTTAACTTCATTGTCAGTGATATAAAAAACTATTACAGATTCTCCTCTGATTCGGACGGAGAATGGGTTGTCACTCCAGCCCCCAATTTCAAGGATGTTCCTGAATTCATTACAAGAAACACCGGCGAGACTGTTATCGAACACCTTGAAAGAGCCGTTTATTTCAAATATCTGAAATCATCTGTGCTTATGACTGATTCAGGCGGGCTTTTCATCCCTGATACATCTTCAGATTTTGAGCTTGGTGCAGGATACGGAACGATCCGGAATGAATTTAATATAACGGTTGTCACCGATTTCAGATCGATCCTGATACTCCCGATAAGAATAAGATCAGAGATCATCGGGATACTGTCACTTAAATGGACTGATAAAAAAGACCTCTCGACCGAGGAGATCACGCTGTACCAGTATATTTTTGATGTTCTCGGCTTTGCAAGGTCGCATCGTCAGGCAAAATTTCATCTTGGCGAACGAATAAAAGAACTTACCACCATTTTCCAGATAACCCGTCTGGGTGCTGAAAAGAACAACTCGATCGATGATATTATGGAAGGTGCTGTTGAAATAATTCCTCCCGGTTTTTTAGTTCCTGAGTTCGCATGCTGCAGGATCGTCTACATGAACAGGACATTTAAAAGCAGAAACTTTGCGTCATCGAAACACACCCTTGTTGAAGAGATATATGTCAACGGAGAGAAGCACGGGTTTGTCGAGGTCGGATACACAAAAGAAAAGAGCAGTCTTGACAAAGGTCCTTTTC
>CAZVWR010000019.1:0-49550 GCA_964630905.1 uncultured Spirochaetales bacterium
CAAGAAGACGTCTAAGCCGGTTATTTCTGTCTCCTCCATCAATAGTTTCACGAATCAATTTTCCATTTTCAGCTTTTTTAAGCTGTCCCGCAATCCTTTTGTCCCTGTCATAGAAGATTTTTATTGAATTGCCGCTGTTTTTCAAGATGTATTGATGGTAAGTCCTTGTTTTTCTCTGAGGGATGTTTTTAACGATTTCCCTTATCCTGTCCTCAACCTTTATTTTTTCTTCAAGATTGTCAAGAGAGTTGTAAATATGTAGCTGTTCATCGATAAGTTCCTGAAAAAGAGGTCTGGACAGCTCAATGAGGTCCTTTACGATGCGGTCCCCGTCATCTTTCATCAGAAGCGAATCAGGATCTTCCCCGTCCTGTTTAATAAAGGCGGCACGAAGATCTATTTTTTCGGGTATTTTGAGCTTGGCAATCCTTTTTGCCGCTTTTCTTCCGGCTTCATCTCCATCAAGAAAGAGAACTACCGGTTTGTTGAATTTATCAAGTATTTCAAGGTGTGTTTCAGTTATTGCGGTTCCAAGCGATGCCACGGCAGTACAGAATCCTCTGCGGTGCATTGCAATTACATCAAAATAGCCTTCGCAAAGAACAACAAAAGGAAAGCTTTTCAGCCCCTCTCTGACAAAATCTATTCCGAAGATGTTCTCCCCCTTGTTGAAAACGATCGTATCGGGAGAGTTGAGATATTTCGGTCCGCTACCTGAAAATATTCTTCCGCCGAAACCGATGACATTTTTGTTTTGAATGATAGGGATGATGATCCTGTTGTAAAAGAAACTGACCGGTCTGGAGTAGTTGTCAAGTCTGATAAGTCCGGCACGCATCATCGTGTTCATATCGATTCCGCGGTCTTTCATCAACTCAATGAATCTTTCTCCTGAACCGACAAAACCTATTCCGAACTTTTTCCGTATCTCAGGAGTCACGGCCCGTTCTTCAAGATATTTCAAAGCTTCAGAATTTTCTTCAAGAAACTCAATGAATATTTTTGCGGCAACCTTGTTTGCATTGAGAACAGCAGCCCTTTCTTTTTCAAGAGCACTGTCGATCTCGGGACTTTCCTTTATTAATTCGGGAACATTGAACTCTTCTCCGAGCTTTTTTATGGCATCAGAAAATGAAAATCCCTCTTTGAGCATGAGAAATGTTATCGCATTGCCTGATACACCGCAACCGAAACAGTAAAAGAAGTTTTCAACAGTATTGACATGGAAAGAGGGGGTCTTTTCGTTGTGAAAAGGACACAGCCCTTTGTACCCTTTTGAAGAGGGTTCCAGCTTCATATACTTCGAGATTATTTTGTCAAGAGGAATGCGCTCGGAAACGAGCCTGTTGACTTCTGAAAATGCCAACTCCGGAAAACCCCAAAAAATTTCTTGCGCAATGATACATAAAGATGGCTATAAATCAAACTTTTATTTAAATATAATGATGTTGATTTTTCCATTTGATTCGTGATAATGCCGTAAGAATGTTCCGGGAGATGTTATGGTTTTCAGCAGTCCGGTTTTTTTATACATTTTTTTCCCTTTTGTGTGGTTGGTCCATTCAGTCATTCCTCAGAAAATGAAAAATGGTTTTCTGATGTTTGCAAGTATAGCTTTTTACTTTTACGGTGAAGGGTTTTTCCTCGCTTTAATGATTCTTACGATACTGATCACTTTTTTTGCAGCACTTTTAATTATAAAACATCGTACAACTGCTTTCCCTACCGCATTTGCCGGAATTGTGATCAACCTGGGCATGCTTGCAGTGTTCAAATATGCTAACTTCTTTACTGTCCAGATAAATTATCTGATCTCTGGTTTTAACATTCAGATTCCCGAGGTCAGACTTCATCTTCCTGTGGGTATCTCATTCTTTACTTTTCAGGCTGTGTCCTGCATAGTTGACATATATAGAAATCCCGACGCAAAAAAGCCGCGATTTATCGATACGGCTCTTTATATTTCCTTCTTTCCGCAACTTATTGCAGGTCCGATACTGAGATATAACAATTTCATTCCGCAGCTGAAAAACAGGATGGTGCATTATGCTTCTTTTCTGTACGGTCTGAAAAGATTTGTTTACGGGCTGGCAAAAAAAGTCCTGATCGCAAATACATTAGCCGTTCCTGTTGATAAAATATTTATGACCGATCCGGGATCGCTGGATGTTCTGACGGCATGGACGGGAGCCGTTTTTTTTACTCTTCAGATATATTTTGATTTCTCGGGATACTCTGATATGGCGATAGGGCTTGGGAGAATGTTCGGACTGAAGATCCCTGAGAATTTTAACTATCCGCTGATCTCAAGCTCCATAACTGAGTTCTGGAGAAGATGGCATATTTCTCTTTCCACATGGTTCAGGGATTATCTTTACATTCCGATGGGCGGCAACAGAAAAGGGGTTTTCAGGATGTATCTGGGACTATGGACAGTTTTCTTTGTATGCGGACTGTGGCACGGTGCATCGTGGAATTTTGTGCTGTTCGGACTTTTTCACGGATCGGTCATGATTCTGGAAAAAGGAGGAAAGTCATTAGGATTGGCACTGCCGGGGTTTATGAAAAGACCCGTCACTTTCTTTGTTGTAATGCTCATTTTTGTTGTTTTCAGAACAGACTCTTTTTCTCATTTCGTATCATTTACCGGAGCAATGTTCAGCCCGTCAGGATTTAACATGCCGGGATATGTGACTGAGATCAAGACATTAGGTGCTTTGTCAGCAGGCATGTTGTTCATGTTTCCTCTTTACCGGGTCTTTGAGAAAAAGGTCGGTAAAAATTTATATGTAAATTGCGCAGAAACAGCTTTTCTTTTGGTGCTTTTTGCTTTTTCGATCGCACACAGCTCAATGATGTTCTCTGATCCGTTCATCTATTTCAGGTTCTGACATGAAAATAAAAAGAGTTGACAGAATTTCATCACTTAAAGGGTTTGTGATCGTTGCTGTGACCTTTGCCCTGTATTTTCTTTTTTCTGAAATTGTGCTTCATGTTTTTGATACCCGAGAAGTCCTGAACGATTTTGAATATTATGCTTCAAAAACCTTTACTGAAGAACAGTGGAATGATGCTGAAAAGTTCAGACGCGACATCATCAGCATCGGCCAGAGAGGTGTGCTGATCAAAGACAGTATAGTTTACAGATATAAGCCGGCTAAAACTGAAACGGTTAGTTTTAATTCGCTCGGATTCAGAGGAAAAGAGGTGGAGCCAAAGATTGAAGGTGAGATCAGAATTGCTGTTTTCGGTGCATCAAGAATCTGGGGCAACTATCTTCCTGACGATAAGACGATACCTGTACTTATTGAAAATGACCTTCACAAACGATTCCCGGGCCGTAAGATAACGGTTTTCAATCTTGGAATTGAAGGGAGCGATCTCCAAAGGGGCGTTGAAACGGCGAAAATGTTTCAAGAAGTGCTTGATCTTGATATAGTTGTTTATTATTATGGTTTTTCTGATATGAACTATGCATATCTGCACGGCAATATAGACTGGATCCCGTTTAATTCCGACAGCCCGATGGATGAAGAAACTTTTAAGCAGGTAGTCGGCCTTATGTTCCCGAAAGGATGGGTGCAGAATAGAAAGATATATAATCTGGTCGTCCATTCTGCAAAAGGTGAGCTGGCCGGCACATTGTTGCTGAAAGGAAAAAATCAGGATTATAGTGATATTCCCGATCTTCAGGAAAAAACTGCTGAAGAGTTCCATTACACATTCTTTAACAGGATGCAAAGTGCTGCCCAATATTTAAAGAGCAAAGGTGTGGATACAATTCTTATTCTCCCTCCGGTACCGCAGACAAAAGAACCTTTAAGCGATCTGGAAAAAGAAATGACACTTTTTTATGAAGCTGTTCTTCCTGGTTATAACAAATATATTAAAAAGTGTGTGGCAAATATTTTAAAGACAATGAGCGAAAGGGACAATAGCTTCATATTTGTTGATCAGACTGATATTTTTGACGGTGAGCAGGAGACTGTTTTTTTTGACGGTATGCATTTTACACCCGATGCTTCGACAGAAACAGCCGCTGAAATTTCCGGAATTCTTGTCAGATTTTTGGGCCAAAACAGGGTTGCAGATTGAAAAAAATCCTTTAAGTGTCTAAAAATATTGAGGTTGAATCAATTTGCAAACAAGATGTTATACGGCAGATAACTATTTGAAATTACTAGAAAAAATGCCATCCGTGCCTGCCAAACCCTTTGCAGGCTTGGTCGAGGTTGAAAAAAAAGTTAAAAAAGATATCAAAAAGAGTTGACAAACCTTTTCAGTATCATAAAATAAGCGTGTCCCTTTTATGAACTTTTGAGAAAAGGAGTTTCGAATGGCAAAAAAGAAAAATTCACTCGTTGCAACAACAAAAACAAATTTCATCAAGACATTGAAGGAAAATGTTGCAGCAACACTTACCAATGACCAGGCAAAAGAGATCTACAATGTGTTCACATCAATTCTTAAGGACACAATTGCAGCAGAAAGAAAGCTCAACCTTAACGGCGTTGGAACTTTTAAAGTTAACAACAGAAAAGCTCGTAAAGGTATCAATCCGAAAACCCGCCAGGCAATCAAGATCCCCGCTTCAAAGACAGTTGGATTCAAGCCGGCGCCTTCTTTCAAGAAAGAACTGTAATAGTTATTTCCTGAAAATTTTTCAGACCCTTCCTCCGGGAAGGGTTTTTTTTGCCTTCTGCTGTTCAGTATTTTCTGAAAGATTTTCGATATAAACGGGCCGGAGCTTTTTTTATATGCTGCTGTTCTATCACAGGCTCTGTAGCAGTAAACGGATGATCGCTCACGACGGGTATTTTTCTGCCGATAAGTTTCTGGATATCTTTCAGCAGCATTCTCTCTTCAATGTCGCAGAATGATATAGCAATTCCGCCTGCACCGGCTCTTCCTGTTCTTCCGATACGGTGAACATAGGTTTCAGGAATGTTTGGAAGGTCATAGTTCACAACAAGAGAAAGTTCTTCGATGTCAATTCCGCGGGCGGCAATGTCTGTTGCGACAAGAACCCTGATTTTTCCCTGTTTGAAATCGTTAAGCGCTTTCTGTCTTATGTTCTGAGTTTTGTTGCCATGTATCGCACTGGCCGGAATATTATACTGTTTCAATTCTTTAACAACACGGTCGGCACCATGTTTTGTACGGGTAAATACAAGTGCCGATGTGATTTCAGCATTTTTTAAAATGTGTGAAAGCAGAGTTTTTTTGTTTATCTTATCAACATAATAAACAGACTGCTCTATGATTTCAACGGTTGTCGCCTGAGGTGTCACTTCAACTTTCACAGGGTTTTTCAACATTTTTTCCGCAAGTCGCAGAATTTCAGGCGGCATTGTTGCCGAAAAACAGACTGATTGTCTTTTCTCAGGGATTTCGTGAATGATTCTTTTTATGTCATGAATGAACCCCATGTCGAGCATGCGGTCGGCTTCATCAAGAACAAATATCTGTAAGTGTTTCAGGTCTATAAAACCCTGATTGATAAGGTCAAGAAGTCTTCCCGGAGTTGCGATTAGAACATCGACCCCTTTTTCCAGTGCTTTGGTCTGAGGAAGTTGACCTACACCGCCAAATACCACTGCATTTCTGATTCCGGTATGACGACCGTAAGCAGAAAAGCTTTCCCCGATCTGAACAGCAAGTTCACGAGTCGGAGTGCAGATAAGGGTTTTTATCACTCTGCGGTTGTTATGCCTGCTCTGTGAGTGGAGTATCTGTAATATCGGAATTGCAAAAGCGGCGGTTTTACCAGTGCCGGTCTGGGCTATTCCGAAAATGTCCTTTCCTTCAAGCATTAAGGGAATGGCTTCGGCCTGTATCGGTGTAGGAATGGTGTATCCTTCATCAGAAAGGGCTTTTTTTATCTGCGGAATTAAATTTAAACTGTCAAATGAGATCAGAGTCATCAAGCTCTCCAAACGGAAATTAATAATAAATATTTCGGTATTTTGCGGAGCAGACCAAATACGCACCGCTATGTATCACAATAATATTGAAAAATCAATCTTAATCTTGTCAAGGATCAATTTTTGATTAAATTCAGCGAAGTGATTTTTATTAGGTGATCGTTTTGAAAAGGTTTAAAAGGGTTTACATCGAAATTACAAATGTCTGCAATATGGATTGCTCTTTCTGTCCTCATACCACTCGTAAAAAAGAATTTATGAATGAAGAGAAGTTTGTCCATATTCTTGATCAAATTCAGGGATATACAGAGCATATCTATTTCCACATTATGGGGGAGCCGCTTCTCCATTCTGATCTGGCACGGTTCCTTGATTTATCAAATGAAAAAGGGTTCAAAGTTAATCTGACGACAAACGGGACTCTCATTGATAAAACGGGAGATATGCTTATTTCAAAACCGGCACTGAGGCTTGTGAGCATTTCTCTACACAGTTTTGAAGGAGATAAGCCGGCTCTTGACAGTTATCTTGATACGATATTTGATTTTATTTTAAAAGCTCAGAAAAAAAATATTCTCTGCGGACTTCGACTCTGGAACATCAAAGATTCCGTTGAAAATGATGAAAACAGACATATCATTAACAGGATTGAGAAAGAATTCAACACTTTATCTGTTCAATCAGAGCCGGATTCAAGAGGTATTGAAATTTCTAAAGGGGTCTATCTCAATTTTGCAAAACAGTTTGACTGGCCGGGACTTGAAAAAGATCGCATAAGCGAAAAAGGATTCTGTCACGGACTCCGGGATCAGATCGGAATTCTTGTAGATGGAACGGTTGTGCCGTGCTGTCTTGACTCGGAAGGGAGCATCGCTTTAGGTAATATCAACACTCAGGATTTTTCATCAATAATTGAAAGTGAACGGGCAGAAGCCATTTATGAAGGTTTCAGTTCCCGCAATGCAGTTGAAGATCTTTGCAGAAAGTGCGGTTACAGAAGAAAATTTGATTAATATCACATGCTTTTTTCTTGTAATTAAAATCTGCATATTATATCATCCAAGTATGTTTTTTAAACAATTTGTGGAGAATTTATGTCAAGAAAGATTTTTTCATTGTTTGTTCTTCTTTCTTTTCCTTTTTTTCTTATTGCCGCTTTTGGTCCTGATGTTTCCGAGCTTAACGGGAAAAAACTCAAATGGGAGAACAGTAAAAGCGATTATTTTGTCATGTTTAAATCACTAGTTAAAAATGACAACAGAACATCGTGCACTCCTTCAGCACAGAAGAAATGTGCTCTCGGTGATGACCTTAACGGTAATCCACAGGCTGACGCATGTATTGATCAATCAGTAGGAAGTACATTCGAACTGCTTGAATCCCACATTCCAAATGATGCAGTTGTGCAGGCGGCTTATCTTATCTGGGTGAGTGCGTTACCTGCTGACAGGGTTCCTGACGGAAAAACTGACAATCAGGTGACACTGTCTTTTAAAGGTAATAACAGCACCGAATTAAGCACTGAAGTTTCTGCAACAGAAACAGAAAAAACAATAAATGACGGACAGGATTTCAATTTTGGAATTATTGAATCGATCTATTCTCTTTCCACAAGCTGCACAACTGACGAAGAGTGCACTACAGATGGTCAGCTTGGTCCGGGATGGAAGTGTATGAGCGGAAAATGTTCAATACATACAGTTGTTTATACATACAGGGCCGATGTTACAGAATTTTTCGAAGATATAAGCTCTGCTGATCTTTTAAATAAAGGAAAAGCACTCAACGGAAAATATACTGTTTCCAATATGGATTGCACCAACGATCCGAATTATCTAATATTAAGCGGAATGGTTGGAGGATGGGCACTTGTTTTTGTTTATACATCTGAAATTGTAAGCCCTAAGAATATTTATATTTATGACGGATTTGATGCTTTAAGTTTTGAAGAAAGATTTGTTTCTGTTAACGGATTTGATCTTCCTGAAAATGCGGAAGGCCGTCTTACAATGATTTCTTTTGAAGGAGATCCCGGACTTGCAACTTCAACAAATATATATGATCAATTCGGTCCTCCTCCACCTGCGGAAGGATTTTATATTTCAGGCGAGCAGAAATTTCCTAGCGGAGACTGGCTTCCGCTTTGGAACGACTGCAATCTGACAAAAACGACTGATTCCAATAATATCGCTTTCAATTATACTGAAGTTTATAATTCGATCTCCTCTGTTTACGATTGGAATGGCGAATCGCCTTCTTGTGCCGGTGGATCTCCCGGTTATGTCAATCCTGATCTTCTTGATTATGCAATGGATGTTGACACTTTTGTTTTAAGTGCAGAAGATGATCTTTACAAACCGCATTTAATTGCCGGAGATACAATTCTGAATTTAAGAATCGGAACAAATCAAGATCAAATTTATACCAATCTCATCGTTCTAAGTATTGATACAAAAGTTGCAGAAGAAGAAATTGAAGACTCTGATGATCGCGAAAATGCAGATGATGAGATAGAAGATCTTGATAATTTCATTAGTACAGATGATGACAGCAGTTTGAATGATAATGGAATCTCTGTAGATGACGAAAATGAGATTAATGATGATCTGGAAAAGAATGACAGCGATCATAAAGACAGTGAAAACACAGAAAGCAGCATGAAAAGTAACGGCTGTTCAGTTACGGTCTTTTAATTTGAAAATCAAACACCTTTCCTGTCATAAATTCCTTTCAATAACGGCTCGATCATTTTTGTTTTTGACATGAAAAGAAGTGATGCGCCGATGCATAAAGATCCATTGATAAATAATGTTGCAGGTGTTCCTATTTTCTGAGCGACTGAGCCGGCAAGCAGGTTACCGAAAGGAAGAAGTCCCATGAACGACAATGCATAAAGGCTCATCACTCTCCCTCTCATATTTTCATCAACGATACTCTGGATGACTGTATTTGATGAAGCCATTGTGGTCATCATGCCGAATCCGCCTGTCACAAGCAGGATCAAAGAGAGTTCGACACTTTTTGACATTGAAAAGCCGATCATTCCAAGGCCGAAAATCAACGGAGCTATTGCAAGGTTTTTAAAAAGTCCGCGAGCGTTCTTTTTTGATGCAAGATAAAGTGCTCCTGTCAGTGCTCCGACTCCGGCTCCTCCCATCAGAATTCCGAAAGTCTGTGAAGTTCCGTGAAGAATATCTCTGGCCATTACAGGAAGAAGAACGGTGTAAGGCATTCCGAAAATGCTCACAAAAGCGACCATCAGAAGTATTGCTTTTATCGGAACTGATCTGAATGCATAAATAAATCCGTCACGGATGTCATTTATTGCGCTCTTGCTGGTTGCGGTATGTTCCAGAGGTTTTACTTTTATCATAAACAAGGCGGCAATGACCATGATATAGCTCAATCCGTTGATGAGGAAACATATTCCTTCATTTGCGACGGCAATTATGACTCCGGCAAGCGGCGGTCCGACAAGACGGGAAGCGTGAAAAGTGGTTGAGTTAAGGGCGATTGCATTGCCGATATCATCTTTTCTGTCAACTATCTGAACAACGAAAGCGTGTCTTGCCGGTGCATCGAAAGCCATTATTGTGCCCTGGATCAAACTCAGGATTATAATGGTTGTAATGCCTGCCATATCAAGCAGAACAAGTGCGGCAAGAACAAGTGCCTGCACCATGAAAAGGGACTGAGTGATGATCAGGATCTTATACCGGTCATATCTGTCTGCGGCTATTCCGGCAATTGGAGAAAGGATAAATGACGGAATCTGTGCAGAAAATCCTACAATACCCAGAAGAAAAGCTGAATTTGTGAGACGGTACACCAGCCACCCGAGAGCGACTTGCTGCATCCATGAACCGACCTGAGAAGTTATCTGCCCGAAAAAATAGATCTTATAGTTTTTATATCGTAGAGCCCTGAAAATGTTTCTGATACCGCTAAAAGACATCATATTCTCCAAAAATCTTAAAAAAGTAATATCAGGAAAATTAATAAAAGCAAATAGAAACAATTAAGAAAAATTGCATAATCCGCCGTCAATTCTAAAATTGTTTTGAAGGCGGATTTTATTTAATAGGAGTGCGACATGCTGAAAGGTAAAAATGTGAACTTAAGGCTGACAAAGGAAAGTGATCTGGAAAAGACAAACGAGCTGATGAGCGACCTGATGAACCGCGGAGATTATTATCCGATGGGTCTGCACACTCTCGTTGCGGCAAAGAAAGGATTCAGCGAGAACGGATTCTGGGGTGAAGATCTGGGATGGCTTGTAATAACCAATAAGAACGACGAAATGCTCGGCAATATCGGGTTTTTCAAGTATGCTCCTTATGCTGACGGATACGAGCTCGGAGCCATAATCTTCAATCCTGAGAACCGTGCAAAAGGTTATATGACCGAAGCTCTCAAAATATTCATTGCATACATGTTCGAGATAAAGAAAATAGAGCGGCTTCAGGCGGCCCTCACGGAAGGGAACAAAGGGAGCGAAGGAGTTTTCAGAAAGTGCGGACTGACAAAAGAAGGGGTGATGCGCAAAGCGATATACCACCGCGGTCAGTACAAAAATCTTGTGCTTTATTCAATACTTAGAAATGAAGCAAAGTCGCTCAAAGAAACGATAGAGAATCTGTGAAAGCAGATCAAAGGGGTTGATATTGAAAAAAGTTCTGATCTTTATTTTCAGTCTTCTTTTTACATTACCGGTACTGTCTCTTGAAAAAAATAGTGACGAATTTCCTTTTGAGCTAACTCAAATGAAAGAGGCATTTATTTTCTCAGCGGGACTTGGATTGATGACATCTTTCATGTTCACCCCTTCGACAGATTTTGAAAAAAGTGAAATTCTTGCTCTGGATAAATATGATCTGAACGCTTTTGACAGGACTGCTGTTTCAATGAATGACAGGAAAAGCGACATTGCAAGCGATGTGCTGACATATTCTCTTGCCGGCGTGCCACTGATTTTTTTTGCGGATAAATCGATCAACCGCACTTTTTCAAATGCCATGACCTATCTTGTGATGTATGCTGAATCAGTGTTGATCGCAAACGGCATTTCAAGAACTGTAAAAACTGTTTTTCAGCGCAACAGACCGTATGTTTATAATGATTCGCTTTCACTGAAAGACCGTACAACCAGCGACTGGAATCTCTCCTTCCCAAGCAATCACACCGTAAATGCATTTAATGCGGCAGTTTTTGTTTCAACAGTGTTCACTCTCACACATCCCGATTCAAAATGGATCCCTGTAGTCTGGAGCGTTTCTCTTTCAGCCGCAGCCGCCGCAGGAATACTCAGGATCACCGCGGGAGAGCATTATCCGACAGATGTAATTGCCGGAGCAGTTTTGGGCTCTCTCACTGGACTTTTCATCCCTCTTCTTCATAAAATCAAGAACAAAAATCTGAGCGTTATTCCTGTTGTATCTTCTGAATATGGCGGATTACAGGCAGTTGTGAACTTTTAAAATATCTAAACCGATGCCTTTCTCGCGGCGAGGAATGTTGAAAAAAGTATTTTAATTGTGTATAAATGTATTCGTTTTTGGCTGACATTATTATGGAGTTAAAGCATGAGAGTTTTTTTTGCATTTATTTTTATACTAATCTTCGCATCAGGGTGTAAATCAGAAACAATTAATAAAAACAACACTGATTCTGACAGCTTGCTTGTTGTTGATATAGACATTGTTGATGATAATTATGAATTATTCAACGATGATGAAGACGCAAAAATTGATGACATTCAAGATGAAAAACAGGATGAATATTTTGACGAACAGTTTGAAGAAGATATCTCTGAGAGTATTGATGAGCGGGATGAAGAAAACACAGATCTTGATGCAGATATTTTACCTGAATCAACAGGCAGGACTATTTGCACGGGTCAAATAAGTTGTTATAACAATACAGAGGAAATTCCATGTCCATTGTCTGGCGAGAATTTTTCCGGTCAAGATGCACAATATATAGAAAAATGTATTCCCAGAAGCTATGCTGTTTCAATCTCAGAAGGCGATGAAATTGTTGCCGACAATAACACTGGTCTGATGTGGCAGCGAACAATTCCCGAAATATATGCCGAGTGTGCTTTCGGAGATCCAGTCGGATCAATGTGTAGTTGGCAGGAAGCAATTAATTACTGCAATGACTTGGATTACGGAGGGTATGATGACTGGAGGTTGCCATCAAGAATTGAATTAGAAAGCATCACAGACTATGGAAAATCAAATCCTTCAATAGATACTGATTTATTTATAGACACACCTGTAAAATGGATATTGACCACTACTTCATTTGTAATGGATTCAAAACGCAAATGGAGTGTTAATCAAGGAGTTGGAACAGTAGGTACAAGAAATCAAACTGACGAAACTTATGTCCGGTGTGTGAGAGGGAATGCCATTGACCTCAGTAATTTTGTCGAGTTCGCAGTTGAATATAAAATTATTGTAAAAGATCTAAAAACGAACTTTGAATGGGCAAAAGAAGCTGTTTCAGGAGGAACATGGGAAACAGTTCTAAATTATTGTGATAATCTTGAGTATGCCGGATATTCGGACTGGAGAATCCCCAATGTCAACGAGCTTAGTACGCTCTTCTATGACAGAGCTTACCAGCCTGCGAGTAATTTTCCCGGAATTTATTCTGAATATTACTGGACAGCATCAACTGCAGTAAGTGCCAATTCTTCTGCCTGGCGGATAAATATGTTTGCCGGAGGTGTTGACTTAGGAATGAAGAGTGAAAAGCATTTTGCTATGTGTGTCCGCTAAAAACTTCATATTAGAAATTAATTTCTAAATCTAAACCGATGCCTTTCCTTGCGGCAAGGAATGTTGAAAAAAGTATTTTAATTGTGTATAAATGTATTCGGTTTTTGGCTGATATTATTATGGAGTTAAAGCATGAGAGTTTTTTTTGCATTCATTTTTATATTAATCTTTGCGTCAGGGTGTAATTTAGAAAAATTTGAAAGACCTGTCGGAAACAATCTAAAAAGAGGGGAAATTCAAGAGGAAGACAATGATGGCACAGAAATATCTGATGAAGATGAAATGAATAGCGAATATGAAGTGTCATGGACAAAAAAATGGGGAACCGATTCATATGATGAAGGGAACTCCATAGCTATAGACAAAGAAGGGAATATTTATGTTGCAGGATTTACAGGAAATTCTTCAGGGGGGAAGGCAGATGCCTATCTGACAAAACTGACTCCGGAAGGAAATATAGAGTGGAAGAAGCAATGGGGAACAGAAAAAAATGAATTTGTTTTTTCAGTTGCAGTTGATAATTTGGGAAATATATATGTAAGCGGAATGATAATGGGCGACATTGATGAAAATAGCGACTCATGGTTTGAAGATGTGTTTCTGACAAAATGGAACAATGATGGAACCGAAGAATGGACAAAGATCTGGGGCACGGATGGAAGAGATATAAATGCAAAGGCGGTAGTTGATTCTAATGGCGATATTTTTGTTTCAGGAAGGACGACAGGATCTTTCGGTGAAAATATTAATGCAGGAGAAGAAGACCTTTTCATAACGAAAATAATTTCTGACGGAACGATTGAATGGACCAAACAGTGGGGAACGGAAAAGAATGATGCGGCATTGGTTGTTACTATAGATTCTAAGGATCAAATTTATGTTGCTGGTTTTACAGGCGGTGTTTTTGATGGTAACCCAGTTGAAGCAGGCAGTATCTTTTTATCAAAGCTTGATAATATGGGCAATGTTGTTTTTAACAGACAAACTGCTTCAGATGAAATGGATTCTATAAGTTCGATTTATGTAGATATAAATGGCACTGTATTTTTAGCAGGTGAAACATATGCATCAAAACCGGGATTTAAAAATCAGGGTAATAGTGATGTTTTCATTCTAATCTGGAATATTGACGAATCTGTGACTTGGATGCAGTTCGGAACAGAAGATTTTGATTGTCAAAGCTCAATTGTGCTTGATAAAGAAAAAAATATTTTCGTTTCAGGTTCTACCGGAGATGCAGGCAGATATGATCTGTTTCTTTCAAAACTTGGAACTGGCCCAGATGTCTTCTGGACAGAATATTGGGGCGAAGAAAAAGATGACACGGCACTCAATATGGCAATTGACAGCGATAACAGTATTTTTATTTCGGGGAGCGTAACTGGCTCTAATGGATTTTCAGACTTTTTTCTTACAAAATTAGAAGTCTCAGAGTAAGACTACTTTCCTTTTAATAAAAATCTAAACCGATGCTTTCCTTGCAGCCATGATGATCAGTATTGAGCCGATGATAAGGTATGGATTTAATTGAAGATCGAGGAATATGAGTTCGTTCAGAGTCGTGAAGAATATTGTGAAAATGAAGAATATACTTGCAGTTGAAGCACTGACATATCTCATGGCAAGATTGAGTGTGATGTATGCAACTCCGCTTTGGAAAATCCCCATTTCAATAAGCCAGAACCATTCATCAAATTGTGAAGGGAGGTTTTGAGCAGTTAAAACAAGGGGGAGCATCGGGATTGCCGCGATGAGAAATATTATCATTAAAAGTGACAACATTTTATTGGGGTCGTCTTTGACCTTTGAGATGAGTTCTCCGGAAAAAAAATAATAAAATGCAAGTGTTATCCCCGCAAGTATCCCAAATATTATTCCGGGAAGTGAATCAATTCCGTTGACGGACAGCTTATTTTTTCCTGCAACTATCACGATCATTCCGGCAAATGACAGAATGAGCGCAAGTATCTGATTTTTATTTGGTTTTGTCTTTGATATCGCCCAGACGAAAAAGATCACGAACACAGGGCTCAGGTTTTCGATAACCATAACGAGCGTTCCCGATATCCACTTCAATGCAAGATGATAAAACAAAGTGTTAAGAAAAAGCCCCACGATGCTTACTATCAGAATATCTTTAACATGCCCTTTTATTGAAAAAGTTATCCCTTTCCTTGCCGCAAGAAAAAGAAAAAGAACAGTCGCACCCATCAGAAGCCGCATTCCTGCGACAAAATACATATCAACACCTCGAAGTGCAAGAAATCGCCCAGCCGGACCGTGAATTCCCCAAAGAAATGCATTTATGAATAAAAGGATTATCCCTTTCTGATGGTTACTGAGTTTAAAAAAATTCATAAAACACCTCAAAATTGCAAGCAAAGATTAATCATATTTGCAAAAGCGTAAAGAAATATTTGCAAATTCCAGATTTTTACTTTAAACCTGTAACGGTTTTTAATAATATTCACGAGGAGATATAAATGCAAAAGATGTTGGTCGCTATATTTTTAACGGTTGTGTTTTCTGGTTGTAACAAAGATGACAGAGTAATCTTTAATGATACAAATCCTGAATCTGACATTGATGTTTCTGAAACCGATACGATTTATGACGAATATGCTGATGATGATAATGACAATGATGAGAATAATGACGAGAATTATAATGATCAGATAAATGTAGAAGAAGACGATTGGTTTTCAGACGGAGATGCAGATGACGATGCAGATGACGATGCAGATCATTTTGATGACATCAGAGATATAATTTCGTTTGTTAAAATTTCGGGAGATTCGGTTTTTTCCCGTAGATCAAATCACTCAACTATAGTGTTTGATGACAAAATGTGGGTTATCGGTGGCGGCAACATCAATTCTTATAATGATGTTTGGTATTCAAATGATGGAAAAAACTGGTTGAGAGCGGTGGAATCTGCCGCATTTTCTCCAAGACTTGGTCATTCAACCGTTTCTTTCAAAAACAAAATATTTGTAATAGGCGGTATGGAAGATTGGGCAGCGCATCATGATGATGTTTATTCGTCATCTGATGGCATTAACTGGGTTCTAAAATCTTATGAATCTCCTTTTGGAATGAGAGCTGGTCATGCAAGCGTTGTTTTTAATGACAGGATTTGGATTATTGGCGGTCTGGTATCTGAATATTATCAGGGAGAAGTATATCCGGTAAATGATATATGGTATTCAACTGAAGGAAGCAGCTGGATAAAGGCAACAGGATCCGCCTCTTTCGGCAAAAGAGCCGGCCATGCCAGCGTAGTATTTAAAGATAAGATTTGGGTTTTAGGCGGAGAAGGGGGGTCAGGACTTTTTAATGATGTCTGGAATTCGTCAAATGGAAAAGACTGGGAAATGGTAACAGGATCAGCGTTGTTCCCTGCAAGATCCGGACACGCATGTTTTGTATTTGACGAGAAAATATGGATTGCAGGAGGCTTCAACTCACAATCAACTGTATTGAATGATCTTTGGTATTCTGAAGACGGTTTAAACTGGTTTCAGGAAACAAAACCTTCGTTTTCAGGAAGAGTCGGACAGTCGATGATCGTTTTTGAAAATACAATATGGGCCATAGGCGGAGTTTCCAATGAGATGGAATATTACAATGATGTCTGGAAATCAAGTAACGGAAAGGAGTGGACCGATGTGATAGAATCTGTATCTTTTGAAGAAAGAGCCCAGCACGAAGTATTCTTCTTTAACGATAAAATTATATTGTTAGGAGGAAAAACCGATAGTTTTCAGCATATTAATTTTGCATGGATGTCAGACAACGGAATAGATTGGACGCCGCTTCAGGAAGATTCTGATTCAACAGAGCGGTTTGCTGGCGGAGGATTTATTTTTAATGATAAAATATGGATGGCAGGCGGAGTTTCAGAAAATGATTGGAATATATTGTTTTTGAAGGACATTGTTGTTTCAAATGACGGAATTTCATGGGACATAGCTGTCAACGAAGCTCCGTTCCAGGAAAGAACAAGACATTCGAGTCTGGTTTTTAATGACAAAATATGGATAATAGGTGGATCTTATAATGGTGATAAGAATGATGTATGGTATTCAGAAGACGGAATAAACTGGTATGAAGCGACAGGATCAGCACCTTTTGATGTAAGAGAGTGCCATTCGGCAGTGGTATTTGACGGAAAGATGTGGATAATCGGGGGACAGAACAAAGATGCAGGATTGAATCTTCTTAACGATGTCTGGTCATCAGAAGACGGCATTAACTGGAATCTTGTTACAGAAGCGGCTCCATTCTCAGCCAGAGCATGTCACAAAAGCGTTGTATATGATGATAAAATATGGGTGATTGGCGGTTATAATAGGGATAAAAAGAATGATGTGTGGTATTCAGAGGACGGTGTAAATTGGATAAGAGCTGTAAAATCAACACAATTCGGTTTCAGAGAAGAGTTTTCAAGCTTGGTGTTAAATGACAGAATATGTGTTTTTGGAGGATTGACAGGAGATTTTAATATTAGAGGCACATATTATACTAACGATGTATGGTGTTCTGAATGGATTGAGGAAAATCCATAGGAGATATAGATGTTTATTCCTGCAACAGTTGAAGAACTTGAAAAGCTCGGCTGGGACGAGTGCGACATAATTCTTGTGACGGGTGATGCCTATATTGATTCGCCATATAGTGGCATTGCGATTATCGGACACATCCTGATTGCCAAGGGTTACAGGGT
Source organism: uncultured Spirochaetales bacterium (assembly GCA_964630905.1). Lineage (GTDB taxonomy): Bacteria > UBP6 > UBA1177 > UBA1177 > UBA1177 > JAGOEX01. The sequence goes on from CAZVWR010000019.1 coordinate 17,436, forward strand.
AGGGATCATCTCTCAGCCTGATATAAAAACGGGTGATGACATAAAAAGGCTCGGGGAACCTCTTCTTTTCTGGGGTGTGACTTCCGGTTGTGTTGATTCAATGGTCTCAAATTACACCGCTCTCAAAAAACTCCGCAGTGACGATGATCTTACTCCTGGTGGTGTGAATGACCGCCGTCCAGATCGCGCTCTGATAGTTTATACCGGTCTCATCCGCAGATTCTTCAAAAATACTGTGCCGATCGTCCTTGGTGGAATTGAAGCAAGCTTAAGACGCATCGCCCATTACGATTACTGGGATGATTCCGTTAGAAGACCTCTTCTGTTTGATTCAAAGGCCGATATCCTTGTTTACGGAATGGGTGAAAAAGCGATTGTCGAGCTTGCAGATTCAATAAAAAACGAAAAAGATTATGATTCCATAAAAGGGTTATGCGTCATTTCAAAAGAACCTGTTGAAGAGTATCTGCAGCTTCCGCCGTTTGAAAAAGTGACGGAAAACAAAAAGACATTTTCAGATATGTTCATGACCGCTTACCGCAATAATGATCCGTTGACTGCATCAGGAATGTGCCAGAAAGTAGGTGAACGCTGGCTGATACACAATCCGCCACAGCCTTTGCCGACTTCAATTGAGCTTGATTCAATCTATGAACTTGATTATGAATATGATGCCCATCCGGTATGCAAAGAAAGAGGTGAGATAAGGGCGCTTGAAACGATAAAGTTCTCGGTCACAACACATCGCGGCTGTTACGGCGAATGTTCATTCTGTGCAATTGCAATGCATCAGGGGAGAACGGTTGTTTCAAGAAGTGAAGATTCAATAGAGCGTGAGATCAAAAAGTTTCTTACAAAAAAGAAATTCACCGGAATTATTTATGATCTCGGCGGTCCGACTGCAAATATGTACGGCTTTGAATGTGCGAAGAAATTGAAAGAAGGTCCTTGCAGAAAGAAACGGTGCCTCCATCCGGAAATATGCCAGAATATGCTGCCTGACCACAGTAGACAGATAAAACTGCTCAAAAGGATCTCAAATATTCCCGGTGTGAAGAAAGTTTTTATCGCAAGCGGTGTGCGGCATGATCTGGTTCTTGCCGATAAAAAACATGGAACTGCTTATTTGAAGGAACTTGTTGAAAAACACATCTCAGGTCAGATGAAAATTGCTCCCGAACATATTGAGAACAGTGTTCTTTCTCTCATGGGCAAGCCTTCTCAGAAGCACTTACGCAGGTTCAGAGAACTATTCAATGAACTCAATAGAGCCGCAGATAAAAAGCAGTTTCTCACATATTATTTCATTGCTGCCCATCCGGGATGCACAAATAAGGATATGGAATCACTGAGAGATTTCTCAAGACGCGAACTTAAAATGAAACCTGAGCAGATTCAGATATTTACACCGACTCCGTCAACCATATCAACGCTCATCTATCACACAGAAATTGATCCTTACACAGGACACAATGTTTTTGTCGAAAAGGATATCAACAGGAAAAAAATTCAGAAAAAAACTATGTCGTGAATTAAAAGTTGCATAATAATTATTATTGCAGTAAGATATTGTGTTTCAACTTGAATAATGGAGGATTGTGCGATGTGGAAAGCATTTTTTGTATTTTTTTTAATCTTCATCGTTGTCTCCTGTGGAGACAAATCTAATGATCAGACACAGAAAGATGATGATCAGATCCAGGCAGATGACGATCAGATCCAGAAAGATGATGATCAGATCCAGACAGATGATGACCAGATCCTGACAGATGATGACCAGACATGGAAAGATCCTGATACAAAATATGTGTGGTCTTCAAAGATTTCAGTAACAAATTTTCAGGATGCTGAGCAGCATTGTGATGATCTGTCAGAAAATGGCCGTTCAGACTGGCATCTTCCCAACATGTCTGAACTGAGAACGCTTGTTAAAGAATGTAAAGCCACAGAATCAAACGGTGAGTGCGGTGTAACGGAATATTGTACATACGGAGAATGCTGGAGTGATGTTTGTGAAGGTTGCAAAGGATCTGATACCGTTGCTTTTTCAAAGATAGGTGACAGATCTGTTTTATTGTCGTCATCTAGAACTGAAAATGATGTAAGTGTGTGGATGCTTAATTTCCGGAGCGCAAGTATTTTCGGATATAAATTGCCTGATGTTTTTGCAACTGTCAGGTGCGTTGCTATTGATCCCGGAGCAGAACGGACTCAGCCATGTAAAGGCCCTGACAATGTTGCATGGAATACAGTTGAGAAAATTACTCAAACTTGGGATGGTACAGAATGGAAACCTTCATCAACAGGTGAATATAACGAAACCGGAAGTGATAAGGAATGCCGTTTTATCTGTGAAAATTCAACATACAATGCTGAAACCGCTCTTTGTGAATGCGATCCTGGATACAGGCAGGGTGATGGAAAATGTGTTGCGATCGCGAATCCTTGTGCAGTGAACCAATGCGGAGATCTTGAGTGTGTGCCTGAAAGAATTAACGACGAAGATAAATACACAGGAGCTTTTACCTGCATGGATGATAGAAATAATTATATCTGGTCTGAAGTTAGCAGTGATTATATGATTATAGCCGATGCGGAAAAATATTGTGAAGATCTTGTTTCTGCCGGATATGATGACTGGCATCTCCCGATGATAGAAGCTCTGCGAATGCTGATAAAGAACTGCCCTCAGACAGAAACCGATGGAGCGTGTCCTGCAACATACGATGCCTTCCCGCCTGCATCATGTGAGGGCTGTGAAAATATGGAAGACGGAAGATATTCCATGCTTGGTGATTCATTAAAAATATGGGCTGCCACAAACTCATTCGGAGCATGGTACATTGATTTCATGAAAGCCGAAATAGATGGATACGATTGGCCCTCTGGTGGCATATCCACTGTCCACCGCCATGTCCGATGTGTACGCTATTAAATCTATTTTGTTTTTTCGAGTTCTTTGCTAAGGGTTTTGCCGTCAATAACATCTGATTTCATCCAGACGATCTTTCCTTCAGGGCTGATAAGATATGTCGAGGGGAGAGATCCTTCAAATCTGTATTCTTCAGACAGTCCTGCCGATGTCGGGTCTTCAGGTCCAAGAAGGTTGACAATGCCGGGGATCTTCACCCTGTCGATAAAGCTTTTTGCGGCATGTGCCGACTGTTCACCGTCAAAAGCTACTGTCATGAACAATACATCCGGATATGATTTCAGAACTTCAGGGAAAACATGTTCAAGTTCCTCTCTGCAGGGGGCGCACCACGATGCCCAGAAATTAAGAAGCACCCACTTTCCGCTGAATGAAGAGAGCGAAACACTTTTTGATCCGTCGATGGTTTTAAAAGTAAAGTCTATACCCGTATTTTCCTTTTTTTCTTCAACGACAGTATCTGCCGGTTTGAAAGATGCGATTCCGTTTTTCAGAAATTCAGCGAATTTATTTTCATCATTTGTCATGTCAGGATGCACTGCAAGAACCGTGTCTGTTGACGGGTCTATTATCGCATAGAAAGGGAGAGCCGCAGTGTTAAACCGGCTTATCTGATAGAGCCGCTGTGCCTGATCAACTTCACTATCTCCATCGGTATATGCCTTTAGAAGCACCATTTTTGAAAGTTCTTCACGAATCACCGGTCTTGGGAACATGCCGCTTTCCATGAAACGGCAGTTTGTGCAGGTATATCCGGTAAAATCAATGAAAAGAGGTCTGTTCTCGGCTTTTGCCTTTTTCATCGCCCCTTCTATATCGTCTTTTATCCAGTTAAGTGTGTCGGTTGAAGCCGTTCTGTCAGTGGTTTCATGCAGATAATCTATCGGAGGAAGCCATCCGTCTATCCACCCTCCGAGACTTTTTGTTGTTCCTACAACTGAAGTGAGATAGGCTGCCGCACTTATTGCAAGAATTGCCCCGATCAGTCTGAAAGGGCCTGTTATTTTATTTGACTCATCACTAAAAGGGAGATTAAAAAGGCGAAGCAGAAATAGTGCCATGATAACAAAAATGCCGACCCAGATAGTAATGACAAAAGATCTTGATATCATTTCCCATTTCCACACAAGGTCTACATTTGATATGAATTTGAAAGCTCCGGCAAGTTCAAGGAACCCGAGCACTGCCTTTATTGCGATCATCCAGTCACCGCCTTTTCCTTTTAATTTATCCGCCCAGCTCGGGAAAAGTGCCAGGAAGAAAAAAGGTGTTGAAAAGGCAAGAGAGAAACTGAACATTCCAAGGGCAGGATTGAACCAGTTCCCTTTTGCCGCCTCGGCGATGACGATTCCTACGAAACCGACGGTACAGCTGAAACTGATCAGAGTGAATGTCACAGCCATAAGGAAGACACCCATTATCTGGTGCATCAGCGACCCTTCATCAGATGAAAGTTTCTGTTCCTTTTTTGAAGCTCCTGTTATGAGCCATGAAGGTATCGATATTTCAAAGTATCCGAAAAGATTGAATGCAAAAACGATCAGAAGAACAGCAAGGAACAGGTTGAACCACGGACTTGAACTGAGTGCCTGCATTCCGACCGCTCCGAATATTGCTGAAACTGCTATGCCGATGAAAGTGAAAGTGGCTATTATAGAGCCGGCATATACTGATGCCATGAGCAGCGCCCGTCCCATTGAAACTTTTGAGAATTTTGAGAAAAATGAAACAGTTATAGGTATCATCGGGAAAACACACGGGGTGAGAAGTGCTCCGAGCCCTGCAAGAAATGCAAGGATCAGAAGAGAAATGATGCCGCCTTCAAAAGGGGACTGAGCTTTTTTATTAAGTTCAATGCCGTCAAATGGGGGGAGCTTCATGAATTCGGGCCTTGGTTCACCCGAGTCAAATTTTAAATTCAGTGTAAGGTCTATCTTAAACGGAAGACACCTTTTTTCATTGCATATCTGACCAGTTACGGTGATATCTGAGTTTTTTAATGGTGCTGAAAGTTTTAATGCAGTTGAGAATTGAGCAGGACCGGCATAAAAAAGAACTTCTTTTTTAAAATTAGGATCATATTCATTCAAAGGTTTCCCGCCATACCAGAGATGATCTGTACCTGTTCCCAAAGGCAGTGATATTTTTAAAGGTTTCGGACCGTCAGGAACAGGTTCCATCGCATAAAGATGGTATTTTTCAGGCGGAATTACAGTAACAGATATCTTGGCAAATTCCCCCGCTCTGACAGTTTCAGGATGAATTTTCGCAGCAGCCGTCACAACAGGGTCCTGTGCAGAGATAACAAATGGAATTAATAAAAGGATCAGAAGAAAAAAACGATTCATCGGGCACCTCATAAAAAATCATATCGGAAGCATTTTATCAGAATTTATTCAGATAACAAATTACTTGTTGGCAACGATCTTCTTGACGAAATTGGGGAGGGCGAGGGCACTGATATAAAGAAATAAATAAAAGAAATAAATAAAAGAAATAAATAAAAGAAATTGTCATGAAATCTGATATGTGATAATATAACAAGCTGTGTTAATTCTGACTTTTTGAGGAGAATTCGGTTGCTTTCAGTTCTTGAGCAAAATAGATTGAGAATATCAAGGAGCACTTCTTCAAAAAAGAAATCAGAAATGGGGCAGTTTTTCACTCCGGTTACAATTGCTAAGTTTATGGCAGGACTTTTCAGTGATGATTCTTTAAAGGATTCCTGTCACTTACTTGATCCAGGTGCAGGAATAGGTTCTCTTTCATGTGCTTTTATGGATAGATGTGTTTCAGACGGTATTCTTTTTAAGGATTTCAATTTATCAGCTTTTGAGTTAGACGAATCTTTATATTCTGAAATGAAAGAATCTTTTTCATATTACTCTTCACAGCTTCCTTTGAACTATAATATTACAGGCGGTGATTTTATTGAAAAAGCAGCAGATATGATCCACAAAGGTTACACAAAAGAGTTTACTCATGTGATAATGAATCCTCCATATAAAAAAATTGATGGCAAGACTCATCACCGGTATCTTCTCAGCAGTGTCGGAATCGAAACCGTAAATCTGTATTCTGCTTTTGTATCACTGGCTTTAGAAATGATGCGTCCAATGGGGCAGCTTGTGGCGATAATTCCCCGCAGTTTCTGCAACGGTCCTTATTACCGTTCATTCAGAAATTTTCTGCTTAAACGGGCGACAATAAAACATATTCATCTTTTTGAATCTCGTAACAGTATGTTTAAAGATGACAGCGTGCTTCAGGAAAATGTAATAATTCTGCTTGAAAAAGGAAGTAAGCAGGATTTGGTTAAAATATCTTGTTCAACGGATGATTCTTTCAGTGATATTAAGGAGTTTGCCTGCTCTTTCAAAGAGATAGTTTCTCCGCTTGATAGCGAGAGATTTATAAATATTCCTGTTTTATCTGATTCAAATAATTCAAAAATCCTTGGTGAAGAATTGAAATTCAACAATTATTTGAAAGATATCGGGGTGGAAATATCAACCGGTCCTGTTGTTGATTTCAGGTTAAAAGAGCATTTAAGACAAATGCCGGAGCAAAACACAGTTCCGCTTTTATACCCGAATCACTTTCAGAAATCAGAGATTCAGTGGCCGCAGTTGGAATCTAAAAAGCCTAACGCAATTGTGCGTAATTCTGACACAGAAAGATGGCTTTTTCCAAAAGGTTGTTACTGTATTGTCAGAAGAATATCATCTAAAGAAGAGAAACGCCGCATAGTTGCTAATTTTGTAAATCCTGACTATTTCAGAAACATTGATGCTTACGGTTTTGAAAATCATTTAAATGTGTTTCATGAAAATAAACAGGGACTTTCTCAGTCACTTGCAAAAGGGTTGACTGTTTACCTGAATTCAACATTTGTTGATGATTTGTTTAGAAAATTCAGCGGACATACTCAGGTTAATGCGACCGACTTAAGACAGTTGAAATATCCTTCAAGAACCGCACTGATTAAACTGGGAGAGAAGATAGACTCTATTCCTGCAGATCAAAGTGATATTGATAACTTGATTAAAGAGATGGAACTATGACAACTAAAAAACAACGGATTGAGGAAGCTGTAACGGTTTTAAAGGAAATAGGTATGCCAAAAGAGCAGATAAACGACCGGACAGGGTTATGTTTATTAGCTTTGCTTGATCTTACTTCAAACAAAAATTGGAGCGATGTGTCAAATCCGAAACTCACGATCCGTGATATTCTTGATTTTGCCCGTTATAAATTTGATGTTAAATATGCCGAGAATACTCGTGAAAGTGTCAGAAAATATAGTGTAAAGCAATTGGTCGCTGCCGGAATTCTTGTTCATAATCCTGATAAGCCGGATCGTTCTGTTAATAGCTCAGCTAACTGTTATCAAGTTACAGAACCTGCATTGGTGCTTTTCAGAAAATTTGGTTCCAAAGGGTGGAAAACGGTTCTAAATGAATTCCTCACGAAGCAGGGAACGCTTGTCGCACAATATAAAAAAGACCGTGATCTCAGGAAATTGAATTTATTGATTCTTTGAAGTTCAACATCAGTGAAAATGAATATAACGAAGAAAATCAAGAACAGCATGAAAAAATAAAGCTTTACTTAAAATCTTTGATGATTGCATACGAAACAATATGTAAGAACAGAACCGCTTATGAATCTGAGCAGTTGCCTGTAATAGATACTTTATGCGAACTTGAAACACTAATAAAGTTTTATGCGCTAAAATATTCGTGTTATAATTTGTCAGACAACAGAACGGATGCTTTTGATGAAAGATTTCGTCTGCCGGAAAACAACCTTTATTTTTTGCCGTTAACTACTTTGTTGTATAGATCAGCAAATTATTTTCCTGAAGACAATCAGATCAAGTTTTTTAAAGAATTTTTTGCAGATAGTATTAACATTGAAAGAATGCTGAAAGCGATCAACATATTGGATTTAAAGAAGGTTAAGGATAAAATATCAGAAAGAATAAAGGAAATAGAAATTGGTGACTTTATCAAATCAGCAAACTGGATTACAGAGCTTGAGCATGCTTTGATAGAAGCAGTAAATTCTGAGCAGCATTGGGTTATTGCAAAGTCGCTTATAGAAGAAGTCCAGAAACATCATATAAAAAGAAAAACGGTTGATGCTCATTTTAAATCTTTTATGTTTGAAATTAAGCTGCTTCTAGCGTATAAAGAAAAAGATTGGGAAACGCTTTTTAATCTTGAAATTCCAAAATCAGAGAATATTTACCCAAGAAATTTCTCGAATGAAGATCTCAAGAAGTTTTACATAGCTATTTATAAAACATATAACGACAAAAACTACGCGGAAGGAATTAACATGTTGAGATCTTTATGTGAAAGTCATCCTCAAAATGTTAAATATTATTTATATTTATATTGTGCTCAAACTCTTGAAGCAAATGAAAAAGGATTTTCAAAAGAAATGATTATCAAAGCTAATGCTGAATGGGACAATTTTGTTGAAAATCTTAAAGAAGAGGATGAAAAGAAAAAGCTTGTAGGTTATTCAGAAATAGTCGAAAGCAACAAGGTTTTTTATTATGTTTCAATTGAAGATGGTGCGAAATTTGATCAGACAATAGCCAAACTTTCGGAAGAATATCTATACGATGAAAATATTATTCCAGTGATATATGAATTTTACGAAAAAAGAGAGTTCCATGAGCATGCTCGAAAATATTTAAATAATTCAAACTCTTACTTGAGTTCATTAAAACAAACACCTTTGTCAATAATCCAAAAAAATTCCAACGAGAATAAAATAGATAAAGTGCCACAATTACAAGAATCTTTTAATGAAATTCCATTGTTTGAACCAAAATTCAACGAGGGTAAAACAGATAAATTGCCTCAATTAAGAAAAGCTTTTAATGAGATTTTACTGCTTGGACCAAAAGACATCTCCAGTGTAACACCTGACTGTATTAACAATAAACGAGATCTTGCCCTGTTTATTTTAAATGAATTGATTTTAGCTCTTGTTCTTTTATTGAAGAAAAGAGTTGCTGCTGAAAGAATTCTCGAAGATCATTACAATGATTTTATTCAAGCAGTATTGGTGCTAAGATTTGCCATTTGGGGATGGTCAATTCATGATCAACCTAGAACTGGAGTTTCCAGTGGCGGAAAAGACGCTGGTAACGCAGATTTTGTTATTCAAACAAGGGGAAAAGATTTTGCACTTATTGAATCTCTTATTCTTGGTAGTAAGAAATATACTCAAGACCACATTTTAAAATGTGAAAAATACATTGAATCATTAGACAGATATTATGTTGTGATTTATCACCTTAAAGAAGCTGAATATTTCAATAAGAACTGGGAAAAATATAAAAATGATGTTCTCAAAATTAACTATCAACCCTCTTTCTCAATTAACAAAAATCAAGGATTTGTTGATATTTCCAACGAGTTTGAAGATGTAAGAAACTTCAAGATTGCAAAAACATTGCATGGCAAAGGTGTTGAAATGTTTCATATAATGATAAATCTTGGTGATTAATTCAGTTCTTACTTGTTGGCAACGATCTTCTTAACAAAATTTATATGTATTTGTTGTCTATACTGATTGACAGAACTTCCTTGATTTAATGTGCGTGTTTTTCGTGATTTTCAGCTTTCATTATCGCGGCATGAATCCCTTCGACATAATGCATGTATTCTACATATAAGGCCACATATCCTCTGCCAGCCTCAACGCTCTTATCTTTATTCTTTTTTGCTTCAAGGACTTTTGCAAACTTTTCCTTTATGGCTTTTGCAAAATGACCACTCATTTTTTCGATCATTTTATCTGCCGACCCGTCTTCAATTGTTTTGTCTATTATCAGAACGATTGGTTTAGGGGGTTCGTTTTTTATGCCGGTAAAAGGTGCACCTTCGCCAGCCCTATGTATCCTGATAAGAGTTTCAAAGAAGTAATTATCTGCCATTTCAGCAGCTTCTTTTCCCAGCCCGCGAACTTTGAGCGCCTTTGCAAACGCTTCTTTTATTTTGGCCTCATCGTCTTTTTTCACCCATTTAAGGATTATTGTTACATCACCTTTGTCAAGTGCTGTTCTGGCTTCTGGAATAATTGGACCATTTGTGCTGTCGCAATGTGCAAAAATATTCGAAGTGAAAAAGAGCAAAAATCCTGCCATTATGGTCAAAGTCGTTAATGCCCTGACGATAGAAAAATGATTTCTCATTACAAACTCCTTCTTTAAAAGTTTTTAAATTAAAGGAACGATCTGCAAAATACAGACAATTCAGACTCCATTATCCTAATTAGAATGAAAATGTCAATTTTTTTATGTGTAAAGCTCATAGGTATATGTTGTGAGGATTTTATTTATTCTTCACAATCTTCTTGACGAAATTGGGGAGTGCGAGTGCGCCTTTGTGGAGTTCGGGGTTATAATATTTGCAGGTCTTTGCGATTTCTGCGGATCTTTTTTCATCAAAATTGTGGAGAGACTGTGCGTCGCTTGCGGCGGTGATTGTCCAGAAGCCGCTTGGGTAGAGTGTGACAAGTGCAATATATGTTTCAACATGTTTGAAAACGCTTGACATTGCTGAAGTCATGCTGTTCATGGTGTCTTCAAAATACCACGGGCTTTCGCTTTGAGAGACCATGATTCCGTCGGGTTTAAGCGCTTTTTTAACGAGCCGGTAGTAATCTTCCTTAAAAAGTGCTACGCCGGGTCCGACAGGATCGCTCGAATCGGTGATTATGAGGTCAAAATAGTTCTCATACTTGTCAAGGAACTTGAAACCGTCTTCAAAGTGCATTTTCACTTTCGGGTTTTCAAGTTCGCATGAAACCGATGGAAAATATTTCTGACTTAATCTTGTGACCCTTTCATCAATTTCACATAACACCGCTTCTTTGATCGATGGGTGCTTAAGTATTTCTCTGATCGCTCCGCCGTCTCCGCCGCCTACTACAAGAACTCTTTCCGGGTTTTTGAGAGTGCAGAGCGGCATATGAGTTATCATTTCGTGATAAACAAATTCATCTTTTTCAGTGAGCATGACCAGCCCGTCAAGAGTAAGGAGATTTCCGAAAAACTCTGTTTCATAAATTTCTATTTTCTGGAAAGGGGACTGCTCTTCGTGAAGTTTATGCTTTACTTTCAGTCCAAGACTTGCTTTTTCATCATAATTTTCAACAAACCACATTATTTTTCTCCCCTTAATTTGCTGTCCCACAACACTACTGCCGCAAAAGCAGTTGCAATGTTTATAACTTTGTGTTCAATGCCTTTGCTTTTTATTGTAAAATTCTTTATTCCTCTCATTTCCATCGCTTCCGCCGCCATTTCACGAACTTTTGCTTCGACATAAGAAAGAGGGGCGTGATTATGGTGTTCCATGATGACACCGTTTATGGACCTGTCGTCAGGAATTGCGATCGCAACAGCCGCAGAAATGGTTTCACCCGGCTCTGAACTTGTTATGTCGGCATAGGCAAGAGGAACAAAACTTCCAGGAGCGATGACAAAAGGTTCAACTTCAACTGACTTCGGAGGAAGAATACTCGACATTTTTATCAGGTTTGTATTGCCGACACCTGCGGCAAGAAGTGCACCGTCAAAAGAAGTTAGTTCAGTTCTCCCTTCACTTGCACCGGCACAGAAAAAGTGAATGTCCGGAATGTTCTTCAGATCGATCATGGTTGTTTCCTCCAAAAAAAAGATCACAAATTAAAAGCTTGCGATTTTATATGGCTTGTGTGTAATGTGTCAAGCATTTTTAAATTTGAATGGATATAGAGAATGCAGAAAAAAGATCCTGATAATAAAGAATGTTCTGAAACGATCTGTCCGGTAAGCGGGTTGCCGGTGTTAACGCTGCCTGAATTTACAGATGTGCAATTAAATGAAGGTTATTCCTTAACTTTAAAAAAGATAGGTAATTCAATTGTTTGCATAGACACAAAAGCTGATCTGAGGTTTCACGATCTTGATAAATTCAACAATGTGGTCGAAAATTTCTGTAAGGCGGCAGAAGTCAGAAAACCGTATGTTCAGATAAGAGATCTCTCTTCTTCCACCGGCCGTCTTCCATTTAGAACGATCAAGAAACAGGCGGCCTTCTTTCTTGAGAATCAGAATATAATGATAGGTCTTGTCATGATCGAAGGCCCTTCATGGCTGATGCCCATAGCAAATCATGGGTTGAAGCTTTTTAAGCCCTCATTCAAAGTTGCATCGGTTAGAAATTATTCTGATGCAGTCGATTCTGCAATAAATATTCTGGAAGGGGGAAAGGAAAAGCGACATTACAGCTCAGGCAGAACAGCTTGTTTTGAAGATGTTGTTTTTAAGCCGGAATGGGTTTATGAAAACAGAGAAAACGGTTATAAGTACAAAATAGGATGCATACCTCAATATCTCCTGTACATATCTCTATGTGGGAAGTTATGTAGTTCAGATGATATAAAAAATTCGGCTTCTTTACTGATGGATGTGATTAAAAAGAACAGACTGACCGGGATACCTTACATCCTTACTGACTTCTCAGAACTTGATTCAATTAAATCTGTCAGGTTAAGACAACAGTTTGTAAAAGAGGTTAAAAAAGGAATAAATGTTACTGACAATCATAATGCAATAAGAGTAGTTATTAATCCTGACAGATTCAATAGAGCTGTAATTAAAGCGTTTGCTCCGTTCTTAAATGCGAGATATCTTATTACAGAGTCTTTGCAAGAGACATTTGACAAAATTAACAGCGATCCTTCATCGTTGAAAAAGGATTGCGAGGAAAAACCGATACTTGTAACACCTGCTGATCTTGAGGAGTTAAGCACTGCATTTGCTGAGCTGCAGTGGGAGGAGCCCGGAATTATAGGGGCGAAAGTTTCGTTGACCAATCCTCTCGCCTATCTTACTGAATCGATTGCTTTGATAAAAAATGATATGAACGATTTAAGAGAGAGCGAAAGAAAAATTCAGGAACAGCGGGAAAAAGATCTGAAAATATCTAAGGAGATAGCGGAATCGGCAAACAAAGCTAAAAGCGATTTTCTTGCCAAAATGAGCCACGAGATAAGGACGCCATTGAACGGGATAATCGGATTTACGGAGCTGTTGAAAGACACCCCGCTTTCACCATTGCAGCGGGAGTATGTGAACAGTGTAAATATCTCAGGGAACACATTGCTTGAAATAATTAATGATGTTCTTGATTTTTCAAAAATTGAAGCCGGCATGATGGAGCTTGAGCTGATAAGAACCAATATTCATGAACTTCTTAATAACAGCGTTGAGATAATAAGGTTTTCTGCAGAAAGCAAAGGGCTGAAAGTCTGCATTAACATTGATTCTGCGATGCCGGAATTTGCATATGTCGATCCCGTCAGACTTAAGCAGATACTTTCAAATCTTTTAAGCAATGCTGTAAAATTTACAGAAACCGGGGAAGTGGAACTGAAAGTGACATTTGATCCGCAGGAAAATGATATGGGCAGATTTTCATTTTTTGTCCGTGACACAGGTGCCGGAATTGCCGATGATCAGAAAGATAAGCTTTTTAAGGCTTTTTCACAGGCTGACAGCTCAATAACGAGAAAATACGGCGGAACCGGGCTCGGATTGACAATATCTGAAATGATAGCAAATAAAATGGGAAGCAGAATAAAATTTGAAAGCACCTTACACAAAGGGACAACTTTCAGTTTTGAGCTTATAGCCAAAGTGTTTAAAGGAAATAACTGCAAAGAGATCCTCGTGCAGGAAACGAGGAAGTTTTTGTCAAACGAGTCTAAATCGATCCTTATTGTGGAAGATAATGCGATAAACATGGTAATGATAAAGGCGTTTATATGCAGAATGCTCCCGAATGCGGAACTGATCGAAGCCGTAAATGGAATTGAGGCAGTTGAAAAATATAACAAATTCAGACTCGACATGATCTTTATGGATGTCCAGATGCCTGAAATGGACGGGCTGGAAGCATCAAAAGCTATCAGAGATATTGAAAAAGGATCACAGAAACATGTTCCGATAATTGCTTTAACAGCAGGAGCACTTAATACCGAAAAGGATAAGTGCATGGAAGCCGGCATGGATCATTTTCTTACTAAACCTGTTGAAAAAGAGAAGATCAGGAATGCTCTGATTTCTTATCTTTTCCCACACTCCTGACCTGATGGGCAAAAGCCTCAAGACGGTTGACATTGTGCGTTGATTTCAGCCCTTCATAAACAAGTGTGCAGAGAGGAATGTCATCCATGTCGTTACGGATGCTTTTTGTGAGTGATGCCGTGACAGTTCCGAGCATGCAGTTATGACACATGACATTTAAAATTCCGTCTGCTCCGCTCTGGTGGAACTCTTCAATTCTATTAAGATTTAATGCAAGCACTTTGTCAATGTAAAGATCTGCATATCTGTTGGCCACTTTTTTGACTGCGTGAAAATCCCTTTCCTGCGGAGTTCTTATCGTTTCCGGGAAATTTCTGTCAACGATCCATCTTGCCATCTTTATCGCAGGGATCAGAGCTTTCGTGAAAAAGCCGGATATTTTTTTCCCTTTTCTGTAAAACTCTTCATGAAGCTGTTCCATTCCGAGAAATGAAACATCGATCAGCGAACATGCCGGCCAGACCTCAAAACCCATGTCTTTAAGCCGGTCATAAAGATGGTTGTTGGAATGCTGATTGATCCTCGTATAGACATCGCCGACAACTCCTATCTTCGGTTTGGTTCCGTCTTTTTCTGTCAGCTTTACATTCTTGAGGTTTTTTACACCGTTTCTCAGAGCTTTGAAAAATCCCCCATTTGCAAGACCGTTCTCAAGATCTGATATTGTTTTTCTATAAACCCTGTTCACTTCACCGGGTGTTGCTTCATACGGTTCAATTTCAGTTTTCCATTTGAAAAAACGGTCGATTGTATAGGTTCCAAGGGCAAGTCGCACCATATACTGAGGGCCGAGTTCCTTCATATTTGTAGCATCCGTTATGTTCATGACGATCATTTCGCCAAGACCAAGCCTGTCAAGTATCATGTGTGTCGCAATGATGTACTGCGGAAGAAGACATGCACCAAAATATGAAGGGCCGAAATAGCACGCTTTTGAAGGATCAAATCCCGGTTTCTGTGCTTCTTTTAATATGTCACCGACAAACGAAATGAAAGGGTGGCATTCCCTGCCGTAAGCATATTTCGATCCGAGATTCCAGCTCTCTTCATCAGTCGGAGGAAGGAGAACCGTTTTACAGCCGGAAGCTTTCAGTGCTCCGGTCATGGCATAGGCATGATCCATGAAAGATGGAATATAGTATGTGTATTCATGCAGGGGCATTCTTGCTTTGCCGGGATCGCGGGCTGTTATCACTTTTGCAGGTTTATCGTCTATAATGAAATTTCTTGAAAATGCCTCAAGCCGTGTCACAAGCCCTGCTTCAGCCTGATGATCATCAAATTCAATGAGCAGGTGAGGAGTCTCTTTGAGTTCATATTCAAGATACTGATCAATGAATGAATCAGGTCCGCAACCGAAATTTGTGACTATCACCGCTCCAAGGTTTTTATGCTTTTTTATGATCCTTGCCGCCATGATAAGCTTTCTTCCGTATCCCCATCGCACTCTGTCCCAGATAGGGGGAAGCTTTTCTTCGCCAAGTGGAAGAAAATCGAAAGGTATCGGCTCAATGTTAAGATCTTTCAGCTTTTTCACGAGGTTGAGATTTACATGTCTGTCTGTCGTGTTGTATGGTCTGCCGATAATTACAGCACCTTTCCTGTTTTCGTCCGCAAGTTTTCTGATAATTTTTTTTCCTTCTTCAATACATTGCAAACCGAAATTGTTCTGAGCCTCAAATGCGGTTTTTAACGCTTTTTCAATGACATTCTTTTTCAAGCCGAGCTTTTGGGAAGTTTCAGTTATCCAGTGGTTTTCCTCTCCTTCAACAGGGAATTCAAGTGTGAGGATATTTGCATTTTCAGACATGTTTTCCCTGACAATATAAGGAGCCGCCTGAGTGTAGGGGCATGCATATCGCAGAGTTTTTTCATTTGGTGCCGTAAATAGACGGAGGTGAGGTATGAAGATATTTTTATAACCTTTATCTATCAGGTTATAAACATGACCGAACAGGACTTTCATAGGGAAACAGAACTCTGCCGGAACATGGACAAGCCCTTTTTCAACAACTGACCTTTTTGTTTTTTCTGAAAGTACGGGCGAATATCCGATACTAGAAAGAAAAGTGACCCAGAAAGGG
This sequence comes from uncultured Spirochaetales bacterium, assembly GCA_964630905.1. Classification (GTDB taxonomy): domain Bacteria; phylum UBP6; class UBA1177; order UBA1177; family UBA1177; genus JAGOEX01. The sequence continues at coordinate 33,610 of CAZVWR010000019.1, forward strand.
ATGTGATCTCTGATTGTCAGAGTGTCCGGAATTGCTATTTCACCAAGAGAAGGTTCGTTTTCTGATCTAATTACTGACTTTTCCATTATCTCTTCGCGGATTTTGAACATGTCGTCAAATTCCACATGGGTTTGCGACATTTTTTCAAATTTTCCGCAGATGCTTCCAAAATAGGCGACTCCCCCGTTTGCAACAGTTATCTTCCTGATCTCACAGATGTTTTCACATAGTTTGCATTCAAAAGTTTCGGTTTTGGCTTCAATTTGCAGGTCATGAAGACTGAGTTCAACTTTTGAAACACCAGTCTCATATTCAGTCATTGCGGTCATTGCGGCCCCGATCGCTCCGGAAATTTCAGGATACGGGTGGACAGAGATTTTTTTATTTAGAAGTTTTTCAAAAACTGCGACCACTGCTCTATTTTTTGCAACTCCTCCCTGAAAAACTATATTTTCTCCGACAGGGCTTGAGCCGACAACTTTTTCAAGATAATTTTCTCCGATCGAATATGCAAGTCCGGCAACTAGATCTTCAGTTAAAGTGCCTCTTTGAAGATGGTGAACAAGGTCTGAATCCATAAAGACTGTGCATCTGCTTCCAAGTCTGACAGGATTTTTGGATTTTAATGCAAGGTCGGCGAACTCGTTTTTTATGCTGATCTTGAGCCGGCCTGCCTGTTCTTCAAGAAATGATCCTGTTCCTGCGGCACATGCCCTGTTCATCTTGAAAGTCTCGATGTTCCCGTTTTTTATCCTTACGAACTTTGAATCCTGTCCACCGATCTCGATTATTGTGTCTGAATCGGGGAAGTAATGTGAACATGAAACCGACTGGGCGGATATTTCATCCATTGTTGACCCGCCCGAAATTATTGAAGCGAGGTGTCTTCCTGAGCCTGTTGAAACGATGTTTGATACGGATATTTCTTTTTTTGAACTTAAAATTATTTTTTCAATGAGGTTTTTCAAGGCCTCAACAGGTTTTCCGGCAGTTGGAACATAACCCGAAGCGATCAATCTTTTTTCTGAATCGATCACTGCCCCTTTTGTACTTACGCTTCCAATGTCAATTCCAAGGAACAGCGGATGTTTGGGCGGTGTGTTGGTGATCTCATTTGGAATGTTATCTGCAACAAAAATGTCTGAGAGTGGGTCTCTAAACTCTTCGTTTTCATGAGTTATTGATCTGTTCTCAAGTTTGTTAATGAGTTCATGGATGGGCACCGGTTTTTCAAAGGGATTTTCTCTGGCGATCACGGCACTTCCTAAAGCACCCATGACATCAAAATCTGGAGGAACTACGAACTCACTCTCGTTTAAGTTGAGAATTTCCCTGAAAGCTCTTGCCACTCCTGCATTTGCGGCAACGCCTCCCTGAAAAATGATAGGAGCGGGCGGGATTTTCCCTTTGCACAATGTCGCAAGATAGTTTCTGACAAGGGCAAAACAGAGTCCTGCGGCAATTTCATTTGTAGGAACTGCTTTCTGCTGAAGATGGATCATATCCGATTTTGCAAAAACTGAACATCTGCCTGCAACACTTGGAATATTCTGGGCACTTGATGCAAGAGCACTCAGTTCAGAAATTGTGATGCCGAGCCGTTCCGCCTGCTGATCAAGGAAAGCACCGGTCCCTGCCGCGCAAAGTTCGTTGAAGGCATGGTCTTTCAAATAATGAGTGCCGTCATTCTTTCTGCCGATAGAGATGAATTTTGAATCCTGACCGCCTATTTCAAAAACAGTTTTAACATCAGGATACATCGTCCATGCCGCAGTTGCGTGGGCAACGATCTCGTTCACTGTTTTTATTCCGGTACTGTTTGCGATAAGCTCCTTGCCTGAACCTGCTATCACTGCTCCGGAAAATGATATGTCACCAAATTCATTCGCAATATCCTTAAAAAGCGACAAAGTTGCTTCAACAGGAAGACCTGAAGTCCTGATATATTTTTTAAAGATTATCTTCCCCGATCCGTCAGTAATGATGCAGTTTAAGCTGACAGACCCAAGATCAAGACCGAGATAAAAATGACCATCCATAAAACCACCACCCCCAAAAAACCTGTATTCAGATATTAATAATTGAAGAGTTGTTGTCAATCTTAAAGAGTTTGATATAATTCTGTGTTAAATGTTTGCGGAGGTTAACATGGATGCGTTTCAGAAAGTACTTTTTGTGGATACTTCAAACGGTTTTTACAAGATAAAACGGTATAAAGTGGGTGATTATTTCGGTCCGGTCGATCTGGGGATCCACATTTCAGACAACCACAGGTCGTTCAATATCGGGACTGGACTTTTTGCCGGTTCAATTTTCCCCGGTTCAAACAGGCTTATATTCACTGGACATTCGCCATGCTGGGGCGGTTTTTTCATTTCTTCGATGGGAGGAGCGGGGCTTGTTTTTGATAATCTCGGAATTAACATGGTGAGCATTGTCGGAAAAGCTCAGACACCTTCAATCCTCTATCTGAACAGAAATCACGGTGAAGAGATCGAGGTCGAAATTCACCCTGTTGAAATCCATAGTGTCTGGAATAATGGAAGGAAAGGAGTTTATTCTCTTTTTGATCATACTCTTGAAAAATTCGGTGCCCGTTATGAGCTTGATCCGAGAATTCTTGCGACAGGTCCTTCCTCAGTCACAACCGATTTTGGCGGAATATGTTCAGTTCCGATAGTAAAAAAGAAACTCACTTTTGTTGACACTTGGGCAGGTCGAGGCGGATTCGGCTCGAAAATGTTTCAGGAACACGGAATTGTCGCAATAATTTACGGCGGAACTACAATTGATGAGGATTTCAGGGATAGAAATGTTGCTGATGAGTGGTTTGAACAGAAATATAAACAGAAACTTATTGCAAAAGATTTTGAAAGTACGACAAAATACCGGTTTGACCCGAAGCTCGGAACAGGCGGGACTTTCGGGGTAAATTTTGCAACAATTAAAGACCGTATTCTTGCTTTCAACTATAAAACGATCTTTGATTCGGATAAATCCAGACTGGAACTGACAAAAAAATTTATAACAGACCACTATCTCAAACAGTTCAACGAAGAGACGATCGAAAAGAAACAGCAGGCTACATGCGGAGAACCCTGTCCTGCAGTATGCAAAAAGATGAACGGAGAATTCAAGAAAGATTACGAGCCTTATCAGACGATGGGGCCTAATTGCGGGATTTTTGACCAGCGGGCGGCTGAAAAGCTCAATCATCACTGTGATGCGATGGGAATGGATGCGATAAGCGGCGGCGGAGTGCTTGCATGGCTTATGGAACTTCTTGATAATGGAACACTTTCAAAAGAAGATCTCGGTGTAACAAAAATGCCTAAATTTGATATAGAAAACTTTGATGTTGTTAAAGATTCGCAAAATAATGCGGATCTCGGCATTGAGCTGATTGACGCAATCCTTAACAAATCCGGAATATTAGATTTGAGCGAAGGGGTGAGAAAATGGGCTCGCAAAGTTCATAGATCAACCGGAAAAAAGATAATAGACAGCTTTGTTTTTGCGGCAAACGGCAGAAGAGGGTGGATGGTTCCCAATCAGTACTGGACACCGGGAGCGCTTGCCCCGATGGCTATAATGGGCAAATATTACATGTACTACGGAAATGAATTCCTTCCGCCAAGAACTCTCGGAGTTGCATGTGCAGACCGCCTGAAAAAAGAGCTGATCCTTGATAATGCCGGAATATGCAGGTTTCACAGAGGCTGGGCTGAAGAGATGATCCCTGAAATAATAGAATCAACTTATGATCTTAAGGAAAAATTCCTTTCATCCATCAATTTTACGGCAGGGAGAATAAATTCAAGAAACGCCGCAGTTTTCCTTGAATCAGAAAGGAATATCGAGTTTATTTATACATTTCTGATCAGAAAAAGGGATGTTGACGGTGAAACAAGAGAAGAGCTCAACTACTGGATTGAACAGTTTGAAAAAGATAAACATGAAGCCGCACTTAATTTCTGGTTTGAAATAAGAAAAGGAATTGACGAATCTTTAAGAGATTTCCAGTAATACAATCACTTCCAGAACGATTTTGTGAATATTATCAGCACTGTATAGACTTCAAGACGGCCTACCAAAAGCAAAAGGGGTCAGGTCGCCATAACTACATATCTTTTTTGTTGACATTATAAAATTTGGGTGTAATATCCCCTCATGGTTAGACCTTTGCGAATCACATATCCCGGTGCTATTTATCACATAATAAACCGTGGTTGCAGGAAAGATAAGATCTTCCGCCGTGTCGCAGACCGTGAGGAATTTCTTTCGCGACTTCTTGCCGCATCATCAAAATACGGAATAATTATTCATGGTTACTGCCTGATGGACAATCACTTTCACTTCCTTATTGAAACTCCGAATGAAAATCTTTCCGCGTTTATGCAGCTACTTCAGTGCGGTTATGCCAACTGGTTTAAGTTCAGGTATAAATTGGTGGGACCTCTTTTTCAGAGCAGATTCAAGTCAGTTCTGGTCGAGGATGAAAGTTATCTGGTGACTCTTTCCGCTTATATTCATCTAAACCCTGTCAGAGCGAAAATGACAAACGATCCGGAGAGTTACAGATGGAGCAGTTGCGGGCAATATTTGAGGAATGAGAAAAGCGAACTTATTGATCCGTCTTTTGTGCTTGAATATGCCGGCGGAGTTGATAACTATAGATTTATACTGGAAGAAATGATCGAGGATTCGTTGCCGCCCGAAGCTGTTTACGGCAAGTTCAGCATTCTCGGAACCGCAGCATTCAAGGAAAAAGTTGCACGACAGATCGATGACACTGAAATTGACAGAAAAGCAGTACCTGAACTGATAAAGATTATATCAGCCACACCTGAAAAAATATCAGCAGCGATCAGAAAAGTTATGGAAGTCAGTCAAGAGCAGATGATCGCAAAAACTCAAGGGAACACAGCAAGAAAGATGTATCTTTATCTTTTGAAAAAACACACAACGATGAATTTAAGAGAACTTTCAAAACTCGCAGGAATGAATTACAGATCAGCAGGAGAACTTTCCAGACGGTTTGAAAAGGAAATGAAAAAATCAAAGAAACTTGAAAAACTCGTTGAAAAGACGAAGAAAATCATTGCAGCGGAGTGAAAACATATGTACTTATGGCGACCTGACCCCTGTTTTTGACCCCTGTTTTTATGAAGAATCCGGTAGATATGACAGCGGAACGATATATGTTAACAAAGGGTTGTTAAAAGATTGGGGAAAAACAAAGGATTCAACGATGTATGTATTAATTGAACATGAATTGTCCCATCATTTTGATGAACTATACAATGACTTAAAAAGGCAGAAAGAATTTGTATCAAGAGTCTGTTCTAAATACTGGGTAGAAAATGGTGATATGAGCTGTATTTTTCGACCTGGACATGAAAAAGGAACACAAATGTACAAATATTATTACGGAGAATATGAAGCAGGACATCAATACGAATGGCGTGTTTATGAAAGAATTCTATTTGGTAAATAGGAGGAAGAATTATGAAAAGAAACTTGTTCATATTGTGGCCTTTAATTTCTTTTTTTATCTATAACGGTTGTGTGACAGTAGAAAATGGGAATCACTCAAAGCAAATTGAATCCAGTTCAGAAAAAAAATTCTCAACAAAGTGTATTGATGATGAATGTGTTGTATATGATAAAGAAACGAAACTTTATTGGCAGAAGAACCATAAAATGTTTTCAGAATTTTTAGGATATATTATGAAATTTTCAGAGGCAGTAAAATATTGTGAAGAATTGGAATATGGAGGGTATAGCGATTGGAGGTTGCCGACAGTAGAAGAAGCAGCAACAAGATTTTGGGGAGAAAAAGTTTTAGAAAGATACTATAATTACTGTAATAAAAAAAATGCTTCAAGTGACACCACTTTTTTTGAGAAATGCATGTTTAATCCTAAGCAAGGGGAGGGAGACAATGGTTTATATATGGCTCCTAATGTATGGGGCGATCAAGGAAGAGGGGATTCCTGGACATCGTCTATAAGTGAAAAAACAGGGGAAAATATTATTGTTCACTATAATGTAGGAACAATTTGGGCTTTTAATCCAGAATCATTTTCTGGAACCCGGTGTGTACGAAAAGATTAATTGTCCCCGTCCGAATTCTAACCAAATTTTCTCCCACACACAACACAATATCTATTGTGTTGTCTTAAATCCCCAACATCTTAAAAACATTGATCTTCCGAAAAAGAAAAATTGACTTATTTAACACACCGTTTTATATTGTTGTGTTGACTGCAACTCAAACAGGAGTTTTTAAGATGGATTTTCTGGAAAGATCGTTTTCAATAATTCTTCTGATCGTACCCGTTATTTCTCTGATTTCTTATATTCTTTTCAAAAGAGGTAAAAATAAATGAACACAGTTGACCCCATCCGTGACATCGAGCAGATCCGCAAGATGAAAGATTATCTTCTGACCCGGAATTACCGTGACTATCTTCTTTTCATTTTAGGGATAAACACCGGACTCAGGATCTCGGACCTTCTGAACCTCAAAGTCTCCGATGTGAAAGATAAATATCACATCATCATCAAGGAGCAGAAAACAGGCAAGGAAAAGAAGTTCATGCTCAGCGACCAGATGCGGCTTGAAATAGAAAGATACATCGAACACAAAGGGGCAGGGGAGTACCTGTTCAATTCAAAAAGAAACAGGTCAGCTTCCATTGATCGTATTATGGCTTACAGAATACTTAATGAGGCAGCCGTTGCGACCGGCCTTGAAACAAAGATCGGAACGCACACCTTGAGAAAAACTTTCGGCTTCCACCTGTATCAGCAGAAAAAAGATGTAGCGTTACTGCAATATCTTTTTAATCATTCAAGCCCGTCAGTCACTTTGAGATATATCGGCATCAATCAGAATGTGGCAGATGAAGTAATGAAAGGGTTTAATCTGTGAGGAAAAACACTGAAGAACTCGAAAATCAAAGTAAATACAATCACTTCCAGAACGATTTTGTGAATATTATAAGCACTGTATAGACTTCAAGTCGGCCTACGATCATTGCAAAAGAGAGAAACCATTTCACATAATCTGCAAAAAAGGCATAGTTATCAACCGGTCCGACAAGACCGAATCCGGGACCGATATTTCCCACTGTTGCAAGTGAAGCGGTGAATGAAGTTGTAAGGTCAATTCCTGATGAAGCGCAGACAAGTGTTGTCAGAAGGAGCATGGAAATATAAAGAAAAACAAATGCCGCAATCGAATAAACCATATCTTTTTTAATGACTTTTCCGTCTATCCACAAAGGAAGAACCGCTCTTGGATGGAGAAGATATTTCATTTCGTTGATTGCAAGCTTAAAAAGTGTTACGAGTCTTATCACCTTTATTCCGCCGCCGGTTGAACCTGAACATGCACCGATAAACATCAAAAGGAAAATTATCCCTTGAGAAAATGCCGGCCATTTTTCAAAATCGGCTGTTGCGAAACCTGTTGTAGTCATGATCGAAGCGACCTGAAACGATGCATATCTGAATGATTCTGAAATTGTTGAATATGTTTTTTCATAGAGATTTATTGTCATTACAATTGTTGAAAAAGCAAGAATGGAGAGATATGTGATAAGTTCAGTGTTCTTTAAAAGATTCTTTGTCTTTCCAATGAGCAGGCGGTAGTGAATTGTAAAGTTTATTCCGGCAAGTATCATGAAAACCGTAATAACCCCGTCAATGTAAGCTGATCTATATGCTCCGACCGAGTCATTTCTCGGGGAAAATCCGCCTGTTGCAAGAGTTCCGAAAGTGTGAGTGAGGGCGTCAAAATAGCTCATTCCTCCGAATCTTAGAAGAATGGTCTGTGCTACAGTCATTCCAAAATATATCATCCAGAGAACTTTTGCGGTTTCCCGAATCCTCGGAGTTATCTTGTCAACGGTCGGTCCGGGAGCTTCAGCTTTAAGCAGTTGAAGTCCTCCGACTCCAAGAACAGGAAGTATCGCAACGGTAAGGACCACAATCCCCATGCCGCCCAGCCAGTGAGTAAGGCTTCTCCAGAAAAGGAGTGATGACGGAAGTGATTCTATCGCAGTAAGGATAGTCGCTCCTGTTGTTGTGAACCCCGAAGCGGTTTCAAAAAATGCATCGGCAAAACTGGGGATGGACCCTGAAATATAGAAAGGAAGGGCTCCTACGAATGATGAAATGAGCCATCCTGAAAAAACGAGAAGAAATCCCTCTTTTGTTGACATCCTGCCGGTTTCCCAGTTCCGTGAAACAAAGATCATGACCGAAGCGATCGCGATCGTAAAAGAGAGAACATAAATAAACGCTTTTGCTGATGCTATCTCATTTGAATAAAGTGCAATAACGGCAGGAATTATCATAAAAAATGCTGTTACTGCGGCAATTACCGCAAGCGGCCTGATGAGAAGTTTATATTTCATTTACATTTGCGAAAATGGTTTCAACTTTTAAAGCCACAGAACTTTTCATGATAACAATTATCGAGTCTTCAGGTTCGAGCTGGAAATTCCCGTCAGGAATGAAAACCTGCCCCTTGCGGCTTATGGCTGCAATGATTGAATCAAACGGCATTTTAAGGTCTTTGATAAGTTTCCCTTTGGCAAAACTTTTTTCCGGAATTATAAATTCTATCGCTTCGGCGTCACCTTCAAGAAGGGAGTGGAATGTTTTGATATTTCCTCTCCTGATATATTTGATTATTGCATCAACGGCACTTTTTTTGGGGCTTACCGTGACATCGACACCCAGTTTCTGGGCGATCGACATATAACTCTGTTTGCTTACTGCCGCTACTGCCCTGTCAACACCGGTACTTTTTGCATAAAGAGCTGTAATTACATTCAGTTCCTGATTATCGGTAACAGTGACTATAAGGTCAACTTCACTTAGTTTTTCCTCTTCGAAAACAGATTCATTTCTGACATCACCGTTTATTACAAGCACATTCGGGAACGATCTTGAGATCTCTTTTGCCTCTTCATAATCTTCCACGACGATCTTGAGGTCTATCGGTTTTGCTGAAAGAGTCCTCAGAAGATTTCTTGCGATCCTTGTAGTTCCGACGATCAGTGCACTTTTAACTTTGAGGGCCTTTTTCCCTGTTTTTGCAAGGATATAGTTCATCGCTTCGCTGTCTGCAACTATGAAAATCGTGTCACCTTCCCTTAGAACGGTGTTGCCCGATGGAATGATCTCGCGGTCATTCCTTTTTATAAGTGCAATGATGAACTGCCGGTTTATCTCCCGCCTGATCTTCATCAGCGATTTGTTTTTAAATATTGAATTTTTCTCAATAATTCCGGCTCTTACAGTTATATCCGTCCCTTCAAAAGTGAGAACATCAGTTGCTGCACCGCGGTCAATTATCTCAGTTATCTGCTTAGCCGCCTCTATTTCAGGAGAAATGACATAATCGGCACCGAGGAACGGTCTTCCGAAAACTTCAGCGTGCGAATACTCCAGGTTTCTAACTCTGGCTATCTTTTTTACATTTTCAAAAGTTGATGCGATCGAGCATGCTATGAGATTGACTTCATCACTTTCTGTGACAGCGATGAAATAATCACCTGCCTGAAGATCTGCATCCTTAAGTGTCTGGAGTGAGTTTATTTCGCGGCTGAGCACGATGCAGTCTAGGTCACTTTCCAGAAATTTTGCTCTTACCGGGTCTTTTTCAATTATTACGACATCCATCCCTTCTTTTATAAGATGTCTCGCAATGTCATAACCGACTGAACCTGCACCCGCAATAATAAATTTCATTGAAATCCCGTAAAATCAGTAAATGAACATTCCGGCCAATATTAAAGAACTTATTTTTATTGTCAATTTTAGATAAAATACAGACTTTTGAGATCTAATCTGCCCAGACAGCAGGATTGGGGGGGAAAAACAGATCTCTTTCCTGCATAAGCTTTTCGCAGTCATAACTTTCATCAACAGGAACAAGCAGTATCGGGCTTAAAGAGTAGTCGTCACCGTTTTCGCCTCTGAACTGAAGCCATTCACCGGTCTGATTTTTTAACAGAAAGCTTGTTGCATCAATAATAAGCTGTTCAGAGTTGTCATGAACAACACCTTCAATTCGGCCCGTTTCTTTCAGATATGCCTCAAAAGCGAATATCTCTCGTCTTGCAATATATAACTGTTCAGTTTTGTTGAACATGTCAATGAAGACCGTTACACCGGGATTTCCGTCATCGTCAGCATCAACAAGTCTGGGATCGTCAGGTTTTATCGATTCAGGAAGCGGTGTGTTGTATGGATCGTCATATTCAATTCCAAGAAGTGTCGGTGTCTGAGGTCTGTAAAGATAAAAATTCCCTTTATCATCCTGCTTTATCTCCATGAAGGTCGAATCCGGAATTATTGCCTGCGTCAGCGCATCAGGAACAGTTGTCGTGAAATCCTGATTTGAGATCTGTTCGGAATGGCAGAAACGGTCTGTTATCTTCAATTTCCCGCCTTCCTGTTCAAAAGTGGTAAAACCATATGAAATTATAAGGTTTTTGAATACTCCCATCAATCCCATGTCTGAATAATATGCAACGATATCGTAATGGGCATAGCGTCCCTCAACGCTTTCCATAAAGCTTTCTTCAGTTATTTCAACAGTTTCACCGGTTTCATCAGTTGTTTCTTCCGACTCCGCGTCTGACACTTCCGACTCCGCCAAGGCTTCGTCGGACAAGTCGTCGGATAAATCGTCGGACAGATCGTCTGAAAGTTCATCATCAGTTGTATCGGCAATTTCCTCTTCGGTCTGGACTCCCTCGTCAACAGATTCATCATTTGTCTCATTTGTTTCGTCAACTTTTCCTAATTCATTGTTGGCACAGGAAACACAGAAAAGAACACTGAAAATAACAAAAAAACCGATCAATAATCTCATTGCGACCTCCAAAATGATAAAAAAAACACCAACACCGGATATTGCTTAACAAGGTTCAGAAAATAACTCGTCCTTGATTCTGAATTTTTGCGAAAAAGTACTTTTTTAAGGCGGAAAACTGTTTGAATTTATGAATGCGGACGGCTCTGTTTTATAGATTTTCTATATTCAAGAGGAGTTGCGCCGGTTGATCTTTTAAAGAAACTGTTAAAAGCCGATTTTGTCCTGAATCCCGATTGAAGTGATATTTCAAGGATTGTTCTGTCATCAAATTCCGGGTTTGCAAACATTGACTTAACTTCCTGAATTCTAAGCTCATTTATATAAGTCATGAAGTTCTTGCCAAGCCGGTTGTTTATATACCTTCCAAGAAGATAGGGCTGGACATTTATCATTTCGCCAAGCGTTGCGATCGTCAGGTCAAAATTAAGATATGGTTTCTGTTCAGTCATAATTTTTTCAATTCTTGAACCGATAATTTCCGCATAATCATCACTGATAGTTGAAGCTGGCAGTTTTTCCTCTTTTAAGGATTCAGTCATCTTTTTTGACTGTGAAAATATGTCAGGGTGGGAGATTGCGAAATAGGCAAAAAGATATATCCATGAAACCGAGGCGGTGTTCAGGATAAATTCGTGGATAACTGTGATGAAAGGACAGCAGACAAGAAAATGGCTTCTCATCGGGACAAACACAAACTGAAGCATTTCAATGAAAAGCCATATCAGAACGGAATATTTCAGCCATGAGACTTTCGCAGTATTTTCCTCAGAGCTGAATTCAAGGAATTTGATCTTGTAAACCCTTATATTTACAAACATTAATACAGAATATCCAATTGAAACAGCAAGAGAGTAAATAAACGATATTCTGAAAAAAAGATCGGGCAGGTCACTGATCGTTAAAGCAGGAATGACAAAAAAAGCAACATACACCGAAAAAGGGATGATGTGAATGAGATGTTTTTTTGCAATTCGGTCAGTAACACCTGTAATTAACTGAATATAAAGATAAAACAGTGGCCACGAAACGCTGATAAAAGTGTTTGCTGTGACAATGAACTCTTTTGAGTAACTTATATAACTATGCTTTCCGAGAAATACCAGAAGGAGCATCGTTGAATAGAAAAATATCGCAGTTCCAAGGATTCTGTTACTTATATCTTCGGATTTATTAAATATTTTTATTGCCGCGAAAATAATTCCCGGAAATGCTCCAAGTGCAAGTATTATACTCATTAAAGATCCTGAAAAAAGTTCAAAAAGCGCAAAATCCTAAATGGAATGGACTTTCAAGTCAATTTTTTGAGATTTCAACCTACCTCTCAAACCTGATGGAAAGTCCGCCGAAATGATTGGGCAGAAATGAATAGTAATCGCCGGGGTCGTTCACGACTGGGTGGCGGTAGATATTTTCTTTTGAATAAAGTTTTTAACAGTTTCAGCAAGCTTAATTGCATATCCAGCTTCTTCGTTGGTGGGAATATAAAAGTCATCAGGATATCTGACAACCGTTCCGTAAGGAGTGAGCATTTCGATATCTTCATTTCGTAACTCGCTGAATTCATTGTCAATGGATATGCATTTTTCAAGGATTCTACTTATGTTGTGTGTTTTTTCAGCTTCTAATCCTTTAAAAACGATAAATGCTTTCAGATACTTTTCAACAGCCTGCTGCATGTGAAAGCAAATTGTGTCAGTTGCAGGTTCATCTGTTTCAAACTGGTCTTTTCCAGTTTTAAAATCATTGTCCGCTTTTTTCAGCCACAACCGTGCTGTTTCGATATTATTGCTCATATCAGAACACCTTCTTTATTTGCGTAATAAGTTGTTTTTCCGACATCTTTTTTGTCTTTTTCATATTCAGACTCGCTCTTGAAAATAATATCCGCATCTGCTTTTATAATCGCAAGTCTGCGGTTAATTGTAAGCCATAATTTCATTTTATCTTTCCAGCTGACCGGTTTATCCAGAACGACAATAAAATCCCAATCACTTTCTTTGTTGTTATCTTGTCTTGCACGACTTCCAAAAAGAATGAATTTTAAAACATTGAAATCTCGCAAGTTGCACTCTTCAGTGACAATTGCTTTGATTTTGTTTCTGATCTTTTCATCTTTCATTTAAGCCCCCTTTAAAAACCGTCTGATAAGTGTATCTTAAAAAATAAACATTTCAAGGGAAAAAACCTCTCCAACATGTGTAACCATCTTAAAAGCTTCTGATTTTTTTTCTGTATCATTCATCTGATTCAAAAACACTGTCATTTTATCCTTTCTTGATTTATGAGGATATGAGTCCGCCTAGAAAAAGTTCCAAAAAATTGTGTTTATTTATGTAAGATATATCATTTTCTCAAGATTTTTGATAAAAAGAGGTTCAGTTATGATTAAAGGAAAAATAGTTTTTTTATTCTTGATTATTGTGTTATCGGCAGGATGCCACAATAATAAGAAAGCACTTGAGATAAAAGAAAAACCAATAGAAAAACCGATTGAAACTTGCTATAAAACACTTTACGAACAGCTGAAAAAAGAAGATTCCGGTTATTACACAAAATATTATGTAGGGGCTTTTGAAAAAGGGGAACGGAATCCGTCGCTTGCATTTGAAATCTCACTTGAAAGAAAAAGAAAAGACCTGGCGGAATGTTTTATGAAAGAAACCACGGATAAAATTGAACTCACAACAATGTTTGCTGCTGCTATAAAATATAATTATAACGGAACTGAATATTTACTATCAAAAGATATTGATGTTAATGCCGAGGTTTTGATTTACGGATCGAGTTTATATGGTGTTGAAGATTGGGAGCGCATTCAGAAACTAGCGCCCATGTTTGTTTATTTTAATAGAGTCTTTGGCTATGATGAATACAATAAAACAATAGACGGATATTACACATTGCCATTAAATTCGTACATAAATTATAATTTAAAGAATGAATATGGCGAAACACCGATTCTTGTGCTTTTAAGAGCAAAAGAACTTTTTGATATTATGATTGATTCCATGATAAAAGAAATAAGAGAAAAAGGCGGACAGCCAAAGGAAATGTATTATGAAAAGAATTATCCAAAACATTCGCATGAATTGACAACATACCAACTTGTTTTTGATGAATATATTCCTGTTGAAGGGAATAAAACAACGATGTACCGGTTTTTTCACCGTCCCCCTTTTGATAATCGAGTAATGGTTAAAATATATATTTCTGAAGACAATAAAAAAATAATTGAAGCAAAAGAAGCAGATATACATTCATTTAAGATCGTTCAAAAAGTTTCAAGGCAGATTTCTGATGATGAGTGGAATGGCTTTATTAAAATGTTGGAAGACTTTAATTATTGGAATGTTGCAACAGATTCTCCCATTAATGGAGGATGGTTAGATGGTTCTGATTGGTTTTTTGAAGGTTTTTCAGAAGGCAAACATCATCTTTTATATCGCGATTCTCCTCTAGATATTGAAGATTACAAAAAACACCCAGACATCAAGGAAGATGTTTCATTAATAGAAAAAGAGAAAATTTCTGAATTTAGGAAAATATGTTTACACTTGATTAAATTGTCAGAAATTAAGCTGAAAAGTAAAATTTATTAGCTTCCCTACCTCTCAAACCTGATCGCGAGTCCGCCGAAATGATTTGGCAGAAATGAATAGTAATCGCCGGGGTCGTTCACGACTGGGTGAACAGACCAGTACTCGGGAGAATTGTCTGCAAGGAAAGACTTTGCAATAGAAGAGACTTTATCAAGAGACTCTATACCTATAATATAAGATTTAAGGGCGGTGACCGGAATGTCTGCAAAAGGGTTGGTAAGTTGTTGAGCATTTATTTGCTTTGTTTAAAAAAAGGTTTTAACGGAAAATCCGAAAAACCTATTTCAAAAGCCAGTGCAACCCCTGCATAAAGAGCGTCATTGAATTTTTTCAGTTTTCCGTTGACAGTTTCAATAGATGGAAAAAATGAAACATCTTTATCAAGCAGTCCTAAGTCGCAACTAACTGATAATACTGTAAAAAAGGAAGATGCTGCCAGTAACTTTTTCATAACGAACTCCATGTTTTTGCATTATTACCGCTGTTTAGTGTACTCCCACACATCTTGTTATCAAAGGAAAATATAAGCCATTAAAAACGGTGACTTGAATAAAAAATGCAAAAAAGATAAAAAAAGTATTGACATTGTTTTTTACATCCATATATTGTTCGAGCGCTTTTTGAGGTCATTGAAAACTGAGCAGCAGAAAAAGAAGCACAGCGAATAATAGATCATGTATATCTGAACAAGGTATATGTGACCTTTGAGAAAAGAAGATAATGAATTAGGATTTAACTGGAGAGTTTGATCCTGGCTCAGGACGAACGCTGGCGGCGTGCTTAATACATGCAAGTCGAGCGTGAAAGTGGGGCAACCCATGAGTAAAGCGGCGCACGGGTGAGGAACACGTAGATTATCTGCCCCTGAGACCGAGATAACCGCGGGAAACTGTGGCTAATACCGGATGACGCATTATTATTGGATTAATAATGTTAAAGCGGCGCAAGTCGTACTTGGGGATGAGTCTGCGACCTATCAGCTAGTTGGCGGTGTAATGGACCACCAAGGCAAAGACGGGTAGCTGATCTGAGAGGATGATCAGCCACACTGGGACTGAGACACGGCCCAGACTCCTACGGGAGGCAGCAGTAGGGAATATTGCGCAATGGAGGAAACTCTGACGCAGCGACGCCGCGTGAGTGATGAAGGCCTTTTGGTTGTAAAGCTCTGTAAGGAGGGAAGAATGTCAGGCAGTAACGTGTCTGAGTGACGGTACCTCCGGAGTAAGGACCGGCTAAATACGTGCCAGCAGCCGCGGTAATACGTATGGTCCTAGCGTTGTCCGGAATAACTGGGCGTAAAGGGTGTGTAGGCGGATATCCGTGTCAGGTGTGAAATCCCTCGGCTTAACTGAGGCATTGCGCTTGAAACTGGATATCTGGAGCATGTCAGGGGTAAGCGGAATTCCCGGAGTAGCGGTGAAATGCGTAGATATCGGGAA